>JAKBFW010000007.1 GCA_021833345.1 Pseudomonadota bacterium
CGGTGACGCCGAGGGCGAGGAGCGTCTGCTGGCACAGGTCCCAGCGCACCGGCGCGACGACCTGCGCCACGAGGCGCTCGAGCACGCGGGTGCCGACGCCGTGGCGGGCCCCGGCGTCGAGCTCCGCATAGGGGCGTCCGTCCGCGTCCGACAACAGCGTCAGGGTGGGGTCGTGCGGCGCGAACCTCGCGGCGACCGGGCCGAGCCGATCGGCCGCGGACTGCATGTACGAGGTGTGGAAGGCGCCGGCGACCTGCAACGGGATCACCCGCGCCTTGGCCGGCGGCGCCGCGGCCAGTCGGGCCAGCCCGTCGAGCGACCCGGCCGCCACGACCTGGCCGGCGCCGTTGACGTTCGCGGGCACGAGCCCGGCCGCCTCGATCGCCGCGAGGACCTCGATCGGGTCGCCACCGACGACGGCGCTCATCCCGGTCGGTGTCGCCGCCGCTGCCTCGGCCATGAACGAGGCGCGGGCCGTGACGAGCGACACCGCCTCGGCGTCGTCGAGGACCCCCGCGACCGCGGCGGCGCTGAACTCGCCGACCGAGTGGCCCGCCGTCACGTCGACGACCTCACCGGCCGCACGGCCCTCGAGCACCCCTCCCAGGGCGAGGAGCGAGGCCGAGACGATCAGCGGCTGCGCCACCGCGGTGTCGCGGATCGTGTCCGCGTCGGAGACCGTCCCGTGGGTGCGCAGGTCGAGCCCGGAGGCGGCCGAGAAGGCTGCGATCCGCTCGTCCGCGCCCGCGAGATCGAGCCACGGGTTCAGGAACCCCGGGGACTGTGAGCCCTGGCCGGGGCAGAGGATGGCGAGCACGTCTCCACTGTGTCGAACCGTGGGCCCGGGCCCCGGTCACGGCGCGCACCAAGGATCACAGACGAGGTTGTCGAGTACCTACAAGGGGTGTCTGAGGTGGCGACTGGGCCGGCCTAGGTCGGTCTAGGCCGGACTAGGTCGGCAGGGCACGTCGGAGAGGACCGACCCGATCAGGCAGGCCTGGTCCCGTCGAGTCGTCCGAGGGCGAGAGCGGTCTGGAGCACGTAGGCCTCACGCGGGTCGAGCGGGTCCCAGCCCGTGACGTCCGCGACCCGCCGGAGGCGGTACCGCACCGTGTTGGGGTGCACGTACAGCGTGCGGGCCGCACCCTCGAGCGACCTGCCCCCACCGAGGTAGGTCGACAGCGTCTCGAGCAACGAGCCGGTGCTGGCGAGCAGCGGACGGTACGCCTGGTCCACGAGCTGGCGTCGCGCCGTCGTGTCACCGGTGAGCACCCGCTCGGGGAGCAGCTCGTCGGCCTGGACCGGCCGAGGCGCCTGGGCCCAGGCGGGTGCGGCGCGGAGCCCCGCGAGGGCAGCCTGCGCCGCTCGCGCCGAGTCGGCGAGATCGTGCGCCTGCGGACCGATCACGACGGGTCCGGGACCGAACCGGGGGAGGAGCGACGTCGCGGCGGCGCGGAGGTCCCCGTCGCCTCCGAGGAACACGATGAGCCGGTCACCCTGGATCCCGACGAGCGCGTCGTCGGCCGCTCGTCGAGTGGCGCGCCGGAGGTCGGCCGCACGCATGTCGTCGAGCGGGAGCAGCGTCGTGCCGACCATCACGAGCGTCGACCCGCGACCGCTCCACCCCAGCGCCGAGACCCTGGACCGCAGCGACTGGTCCGCATCACCCCGCACGAGCGCGTCGACGACGAGCGCCTCGAGCCGGGCATCCCACGCACCACGGACCTCGGCGGCACGCGCGTACACCTCGGCCGCCGAGAACGCCACCTCGCGGGAGTACCGCAGGACGGCCTCGCGGACCTCGCGCTCACCCCCGGGCGCGGCCAGCTCGTCCGAGTGCGTCTCGACCACGTTCACGATCACCCGCACCAGCTGGAGGGTGTGCTGCAACGAGATCGAGCGCGTGAGCTCCGGGGGCGCCGCGGAGAAGATGTCGCCGACGCCGTGCGGTGGCGCCGCCGGGTCGGAGAACCACCCGATGAAGGCGGCGATACCGGCCTGGGCGACGAGCCCGACCCACGAACGATCCTCGGCCGGCAGCGTGCGGTACCAGGCGAGATCCTCGTCGAGACGGCGCATCGCCGAGGCGGCGAGCAGGCCGCTGGCGTCGCGGACGCGGCGGAGAGTGTCGGCCTCGGTGCTCGTCGATTGCTCCCGCATGCCCTGAGCATACGGTCCGGGTTTGTTGGTAGTCGACAAAGGACCGACGCGCCCTGGCGCCGGCGTGAGGGTGTGCGAGGCGAGCCGTGCGTCACGGGGGGACGAGTCGACGGCTTCTTCGACCGGTGCGTCGTCGCCCACTCCGTTATGGTTCCCTCATGGCTCTCCTGCCCCGGCTCCGACACCTCATGCGGCGCCCGTCGTCGGCGTCGAAGGTCGGCGCGCGCCGTCCCACCAAGGCGGCAAGGCGAGGAGACACGCTCCACGAGGACGCGCTGCGGTCCATGCTCGGGGACGACCCGAACAACGTGCGCGCGTTCCAGGCGCTTGCGGAGATCGTCCGGCGGCGGGCCGCCAGCCAGGCCTCCGATGAGGACCCGCTCACCGCTCCGGCCGACGAGACCGAGGTCAGGCGGGCCGCCGACCTCGCCGTCTGGTCCCTGGCGGAGGAGCTCGCCGGCAACCCGAGGGCGTGGTACCCGCTGATCGAGCTGGCACGGCTCTCGGTCGGGGACGACGACGAGGGGACGCTGCGTCGACTGGCCACCGCGGCCGAGCGCGACCCGTCGGGGGCGGCGCTCGCCGAGGGCCTTGCGGTCCTGCGGGACGCCGAGCTCCCGGGTGAGGCCCTCGGTCTGGGCGTCGGGCACTGGCGCCCCCGTGAGCACACGCCCGAGGTCGCACGTCAGATGGTCCTGGCGGCACTCGAGGCCGAGCGGCCACTCGAGGCGAGACAGCACCTGCGGGCCCTCGAGGAGCACACCGACGCGCGGAAGACCGCGGCCCTGCGTGCTGAGCTCGCCCGCATGATCGATGGGGCGTAGGGCCCGCCCGAGCCGGGACGTGCGGCCGCGCAACCTGCCTGCCCACCGAGCTCGGACGTGCCCGCTGACGGTGTGATCTCCTCTCATGACGAACGGGCCCCATCAGGGGCCCGTTCGTCATGAGAGCGGTGCGATCAGGAATCCCCGCCCGCGTTGCCCGAGGTCCCCGCCGTGACGTCGTGCAGGCGGTACTGCTCGATGGCACGCGCAGGGGCGTCAGCGGCCACCTTGCCGTCGCGAGCGAGCTGCTGGAGGACCCGGACCACGACCGACGGCCCGTCGATCTTGAAGTGCCGTCGTGCGGCGGGACGGGTGTCGGAGAAACCGAACCCGTCTGCGCCGAGGGTGGCGAAAGTCCCCGGCACCCATTGGCGCACCTGGTCCGGGACGAGGTGGTCGAAGTCCGTCGTCGCCACGAACGGGCCCTCGGCGCCGGCGAGCTTTGCCGTGAGATACGCCTCACGTGGCTCTTGCTCCGGGTGGAGGAACGCCTGGCGCTCGGCCGCGAGCCCGTCGCGACGCAGCTCGTTCCAGCTCGTGACGCTCCAGACGGCAGCGCGGACGCCCCAGTCCCGTGCCAGCAGCTCGCGGGCCTCCAGCGCCCAGAGGATCGCGACGCCGGACGCGAGGATCTGGGCCCGTGGCCCGTCGCCCTCGGCCGGAGAGACGAGGTGGATACCGCGGAGGATCCCCTCCACGTCCACGTCCGCAGGCTCGGCCGGCTGCTGCATCGGCTCGTTGTAGACGGTCAGGTAGTAGATGACGTTCGGGTCGCGCCCGTCGTCCCCGTACATCCGCTGGAGGCCGTCGCGCACGATGTGCCGGATCTCGTACCCGTACGCCGGGTCGTAGTGCACGACGTGCGGCATCGTCCCTGCCAGCAGCGGCGAGTGACCGTCGGCGTGCTGCAGGCCCTCACCGGTCAGCGTGGTGCGGCCCGCGGTCGCCCCGACGAGGAACCCTCGGGTCATCTGGTCGCCCGCGGCCCAGAACTGGTCGCCCGTCCGCTGGAACCCGAACATCGAGTAGTAGAAGTAGAACGGGATCAGCGGCTGGCCGTGCGTCGCATAGGAGGTCCCGACCGCTTGGAACGCGGCGGCGGAACCGGCCTCGTTGATGCCGGTGTGCAGGATCTGACCGACCTCGGACTCCTTGTAGCTGAGGATGAGGTCGCGGTCGACGGCGAGGTAGTGCTGGCCGAGGGTGTTGAAGATCTTGGCGGTCGGGAAGATCGCGTCCAGACCGAAGGTCCGGGCCTCGTCCGGGATGATCGGCACGATCCGCGGACCGATCTCCTTGTCCTTGAGCAGGTCCTTGAAGAGCTGGACCAGCGCCATCGTCGTGGCGACCTCCTGCTGACCCGATCCCTTCGCCAACCGTGCGTAGGCCTCCTCACCCGGGAGCCGCAGCGGCTCGTAGGTCGCGCGACGTTCCGGGACGAAGCCGCCGAGGGCGCGACGTCGATCGAGCATGTACTGGATCGCGGGGTCGTCCGCACCCGGGTGGTAGTACGGCGGAAGATACGGCTCGGCGTCGATCTGCTCGTCCGTGATCGGGATGTGGAGCTCGTCGCGGAGCGTCTTGAGGTCGTCGCCCTTGAGCTTCTTCATCTGGTGCGTCGCGTTGCGCCCGGCGAACCCGGATCCGAGGCCGTAGCCCTTGATCGTGTGCGCCAGGATCACCGTCGGCTGTCCGGTGTGCGCGCTCGCCGCCGCGTAGGCCGCATACAGCTTGCGGTAGTCGTGGCCGCCGCGCTTGAGCGCCCAGATCTCGTCGTCGGTCATCTTCTCGACGAGGGCCTTGGTCCGGGGGTCCCGACCGAAGAAGTGCTCCCGCACGAACGCGCCGTCGTTCGCCTTGAACGTCTGGTAGTCACCGTCCGGCGTGGTGTTCATGAGGTTGACCAGCGCGCGGTCCTTGTCCGCGTTGAGCAGGACGTCCCACTCGCGGCCCCAGATCACCTTGATCACGTTCCAGCCGGCGCCGCGGAACTGCGCCTCGAGCTCCTGGATGATCTTGCCGTTCCCGCGGACCGGGCCGTCGAGGCGCTGCAGGTTGCAGTTCACGACGAACGTCAGGTTGTCCAGGCCCTGCTGCCCGGCGAGCTGGAGCATGCCGCGGCTCTCGGGCTCGTCCATCTCGCCGTCGCCGAGGAACGCCCACACGTTCTGCTGGCTGGTGTCCTTGATACCGCGCAGGTGCAGGTACTTGTTGGTCCAGGCCTGGTAGATCGCGGAGGCCGGGCCGAGGCCCATCGACACGGTGGGGAACTCCCACAGCCCGGGCGCGAGGCGCGGGTGCGGGTAGGACGGCAGACCCCCGCCCGGGTGCGAGAGCTCCTGGCGGAACCCGTCGAGCTGGTGCGCGCTGAGGCGGCCTTCGAGGTACGCCCGCGCGTACACGCCGGGCGACGCGTGTCCCTGGAAGTAGACCTGGTCACCGCCGCCGGGGTGGTCCTTGCCGCGGAAGAAGTGGTTGAGCCCGACCTCGTAGAGCGTCGCGACCGACGCGTACGACGAGATGTGGCCGCCGACGCCGATCCCCGGCCGCTGCGCGCGCGTCACCATGACCGCGGAGTTCCAGCGGATCCAGGAGCGGTAGCGACGCTCGATGACCTCGTCGCCGGGGAAGTACGGCTCGTCGTGGACACCGATCGTGTTCACGTACGGCGTGTTGAGCGACGTCGGGATGGCGACGTTCCGCTCCCGGGCGCGCTTGAGCAGGTTGAGCAGGACGTAGCGTGCCCGCGGGCCGCCCTTCTCGTCGATCAGGCCGTCGAGCGACTCGACCCATTCACCGGTCTCGACCGGGTCGATGTCCGGGACCTGGCTCAGCAGGCCGTTGATGAGCGGCCCTCTCTCGTCAGTCGAAGCCACCTGCGCTCCTCGCCTTTCCTCCGCAGCGTTGGGCCGGTCGGCCCCGATGCTGTCGTCAACCCGAAGCCCGGTGGCGTGCACCGACGGCTTCGGTCGTCGGCCCATTGTCGGACCTCTCTGGGTCGAAAGTCACACCGAGAGAGGCTCGAGCCACGTGATGTCCGCGACAATGGCGCCCGACGGCACCGTCGTCCCGGATTCGACGTCGACACCGAGACCTCTTGTCAGACCGGGGTCGCGTGCGGTGGGCTAGCGTGTGCCAACAGACAGCAGAGCCGCCGGTGGCGACACGTCGCAACGAGGCAGCTCGATCAGTGACTCGAAAGGAACAGGTCGCAACGTGGTATCCACCTCGGGCCCGGAGGCCGACTCGGCCGCCGCTCGCCTCGGGCTCGCCCCAGGCCAGGTCGTCCAGGAGTTCGGCTGGGCAGACGACGTCGACGACTCTCTTCGGGTCAGCATCGAGACCACCACGGGGAACGAGCTCGTCGACGAGGACTACGACGACGTCACGGATGTCGTGCTCGTGTGGTGGCGCGAGGACGACGGCGACCTCACCGACTCCCTCGTCGACGCGCTCACGGTGCTCGAGGACGGCGGTGTGGTCTGGGTCCTGACGCCGAAGCAGGGTCGACCCGGCCACGTGGGCCACAGCGACATCGAGGAGGCGGCCACGACGGCGGGTCTCCACGCCACGAGCACGTTCGTGATCGCCGAGGGGTGGTCCGCGACACGGCTCGGGACCCGGGCGCGCGGCCGTTGATCGGCTCTGGGGGTCAGGTCGTGGTGCAGGTCGGTGACCTGGCGCCGGACTTCACCCTGAACGACACGCACGGCAGCCCGGTCAGCCTGAGCGAGCTTCGCGGCACGCCGGTGGTCGTCGTGTTCGTGCCGTTCGCGTTCTCGGGCACGTGCACCGGTGAGCTCTGCGAGCTGCGTGACAACATCACGGTGTTCGACGAGGCGGGCGTGCGACTCCTCGTGATCTCGTGCGACTCGATGTTCGCCCTGCGTGCCTGGGCGGAGCAGGAGCACTACGCGTTCGACCTGCTCACCGACTTCTGGCCGCACGGTGCCGTCGCCCGCGAGTACGGGGTCTTCGCCGAGGACTCCGGCCTCGCCGTCCGTGGCAGCTTCCTGATCGGCGCGGACGGCATCGTCCGATGGTCGGTCGTCAACCCGCGCGGCCAGGCCCGAGACCTGTCGGGCTATCTCGAGGCGCTCGCCTCGCTGTGACGGGGCGCTCGACCGGTAGGCTGGGCCACCGTCGCAGGGGCCTGTAGCTCAGTTGGTCAGAGCGCCGCGCTTACACCGCGGAGGTCGCCGGTTCGAGACCGGCCGGGCCCACGCTCCACCGTCCGCCGCACGCGTCGTCTCCGGTCCACCTCGACCCATCGACATCCCGAAGGAGTCCCCCGTGCGCGCCACCGTCATCCACGGTCCGTTCGACGTCCGTCTCGAGTCCGTGCCGGACCCGACGATCGTGCTCCCGACGGACGCGGTCGTGCGCGTCGTCGCCTCCTGCGTGTGTGGTTCCGACCTCTGGGCGTACCGCGGCATCCGACCGACCGCCCAGCCTCACCGGATCGGGCACGAGTTCGTCGGGGTCGTCGAGGAGGTCGGCTCCGAGGTGCGGACGCTGCGGCCTGGTCAGTTCGTCATCGCGCCGTTCTCGATCTGTGACAACACCTGCCCGCACTGCCGCAACGGCGTGCAGACGTCGTGCACGCAGCTCGCCTGGTGGGGTGAGCCGGACCACGACGGGGTGCCGAGCGACGCGGGTCAGGGTGAGCGCGTCCGGGTCCCGCTCGCGGACGGCACGCTCGTGGCGACGCCGGAGCACCCGGGGGAGGCGCTCCTGCCGAGCGTTCTCGCACTGACCGACGTGATGGGCACGGGGCACCACGCCGCTCGGTCCGCAGGGGTCGGGCCAGGCTCGACCGTCGCTGTCATCGGTGACGGTGCCGTCGGCCTCTGTGCGGTGCTCGCGGCGCGGCGTCTCGGTGCCGAGCGCATCATCGCCATGTCACGTCACGCGAGCCGCCAGGACCTGGCGGTCCGGTTCGGCGCGACCGACGTGGTCGCCGAGCGCGGGGCCGAGGGCGTGGCGCACGTGCGCGACCTGCTCGGCGGTCTCGGGGTCGACGCCGCGCTCGAGTGCGTGGGGACCAAGGAGTCGATGCAGCAGGCGCTCGACTCCGCACGACCCGGTGGGATGGTCGGTTTCGTCGGGGTGCCCGCCGGTGGTCCGGAGCTCCCGGTGCAGCAGATGTTCTCGTCGAACGTCGGCGTCCGCGGTGGTGTCGCCTCGGTGCGCTCGTACATCCCGGAGCTGCTCGAGGACGTGTGGTCCGGCGCGATCGAGCCGGGCCTCGTGTTCGACCTCGTGCTCCCGCTCGACCAGGTGGCCGAGGCCTACGCGGCGATGGACGAGCGGCGCGCGATCAAGTCGATGCTCCGGCCTGCTACCGCGTGACCGCGCCGCCCCGGCGCGCAGGCAGCGCGGAGGCGGGACGGGAGGGTCGAGCGACGGTGCACGACCGCGGCCTCGGGTCCGGCCGGTAACGTGCGGTCTGTGAACGAGCAGCAGACCGGCGCACCGAGGCTCTCCGACGTCGTCAGGATCCTCGACGCGCTCTACCCACCGGGCACCGCCGAGTCCTGGGACGCGGTGGGGACGGCGTGCGGCGACCCGCGCCAGCCGGTGGGGCGGGTCCTGTTCGCTGTCGACCCGACGGCGGAGGTCGTCGACGAGGCAGTGTCCTGGGGTGCTGATCTTCTGGTCACCCACCACCCGCTGCTTCTCCGGGCCGTGCACTCGGTTGCGGCGACGACCTTCAAGGGCGAGATCGTGCACCGGCTGATCCGAGCCGGTGTCGCACTGCACGTCGCGCACACGAATGCCGACGCCGCGAGCCGAGGTGTCGCGGACGCCCTGGCCGCAACGATCGGGCTCGGCGACGTCGGTCCGCTCGTCGCCGCGCCGATCGAGCCGTTGGACCAGCTCGTCGTGTTCGTCCCGGAACCGTCGACGGAGGTGCTGGTCGACGCCCTCGCCGCAGCAGGTGCCGGAGCGCTCGGCGAGTACCGCAGGTGCGCCTGGACCGTGACCGGTGAGGGGACGTTCACCCCGTCGGACGCAGCAGAACCCGCGATCGGCTCTCCCGGGCGCCAGGAGCGCGTGCGCGAGGCGCGCGTCGAGATGGTGGCGCCGAGGCGGCGTCGTCGCGAGGTGCTGGCGGCCCTGCGCGCCGCGCACCCCTACGAGGAGCCCGCGTTCCAGGTCCTCGAGCTCGCCGGGTGGGACGGGGTGACGGGGCTCGGTCGGGTCGGTCGGCTGCCCGAGCCGGTGACGTTGCGCCAGTTCGCCGAGACCGTGGCGCGCGTGCTGCCGTCGACCGTGCAAGGCGTGCGGGTCGCGGGTGAGCTCGAGGCCGAGGTGTCGCTCGTCGCGGTGCTCGGAGGGTCCGGCGACTCGCTCTTCGATGCGGTGCGAGCCTCCGGCGCCGACGTGTACCTCACCTCCGACCTGCGCCACCACCCGGTCTCCGAGCTGCGCGAGCGCGCCGAGTTCGAAGCGCGTAGCGGTGCGCGTCCACGTGCCACGCCCTATCTGGTCGACGTGCCGCACTTCGCGAGCGAGTGGCCGTGGCTGGGCGGAGCGGCGCGCGACCTCCGCGCGTCCCTCGCGCTGGTCGGCACTACGGTGGAGACCCGGGTCAGCACGCGCCGCACCGACCCGTGGACCGCGCGCCTCGCCTCGTCGGAAGGAACCACTCTGTGACCACCGCCCCCGCTGCCGACCAACGGCGGCTGCTCGACCTCCAGGCGTTGGACACCCGCCTCGACCAGATCGCGCACCGGAAGAAGACCCACCCGCTGCTGGCCCGGCTGGTCGAGCTCGACAAGCAGGCCGGTGACCTCCACACCGCGCTGGTCACCTCGCAGACCGCGCGCGGGGACCTGAGGCGGGAGCTGGCCAAGTCCGAGGGCGACGTCGAGCAGGTCCGCAGCCGTGCCGCCCGCGACCAGGCCCGTCTCGATTCGGGTACCGGCACGGCGAAGGACCTTCAGGCACTCACGCACGAGCTCGCAGCCCTGGCGAAGCGTCAAGGCGACCTCGAGGAGATCGAGCTCGAGATCATGGAGCGCCTGGAGGCGCACGAGGCCGCGGTCGCCGACATCCAGCGCGCCTACGATGCGCAGGACGAGGCCCGGCGCGCCGTGGTCGCCGAGCGTGATGCGGCGTTCGCCGAGCTCGACACCGAGGCGACCCGGGTGCGGACCGAGCGTGATCAGATGGCCTCCGAGGTCGAGGCCTCGTTGCTCGCCCTGTACGAGAAGCTGCGCGCGCGGCTCGGCGGTCTTGCGGTCGCGCCCCTGCGCCATGGGCGGTCCGAGGCGAGCGGACTGATGATCCCGGCGACCGAGCTCGCACGGATCAAGGGCCTCCCGCCGGAGGAGATCGTGTACTGCGAGGACAGCGGTCGCATCCTCGTGCGCGCGGAGGACTCCTGGCTGTGACCGGCGGCAGCGGCGGTCGGCGGTTCGTCGTCGAGGCGGACGGCGGGTCGCGCGGCAACCCGGGTCCTGCGGGGTACGGGGCTCTCGTCCGGGACGCCGCGACCGGGCTGGTGCTCGCTGAGCGCGCCGATTACCTCGGCGTCACGTCGAACAACGTCGCGGAGTACACCGGCCTGATCGCCGGGTTGACGGCCGCGCGCGAGATCGACCCGACGGCCGCGCTCGAGGTGCGCATGGACTCGCGCCTCGTGGTCGAGCAGATGACCGGTACCTGGCAGATCAAGCACGCGGACATGCGGCGGCTCGCCCAGCAGGCGCGCGACGTGGTCGGCGATGCTCGCGTCACCTACGTGTGGGTGCCTCGGGCGGAGAACTCCGCCGCGGACGCCCTCGCGAACGCGGCGATGGATCGCCGCGGTGCGGTGCGGCGGGACGCGACGCCGGCGGAGACCCGCGGTGTGCGCCCGCTCGAGCACCGGCCCTCCGGCACGCCGATCCGTTTCGACGCCGACGAGCCCGTCACGGTCGTCCTGGTGCGGCACGGGCAGACCCCGCTCACGGTGTCGAAGGCCTACTCGGGCTCGTCGGAGCCCGGGCCGTCGCTCACGGACCTCGGTCGAGCCCAGGCGGGGCGGGCCGCCGAGCTCGTCCACCGCGTCGGTCGCGACCTGTGGGGCGACGTGCCGTACCCGTCCCAGCTGATCGCCTCGCCCATGGTCCGGACCCAGGAGACCGCGCACGCGATCGGCTCCCGGCTCGGCCTGGAGGTGACGACAGAGCCGCTCGTCGCCGAGTGCGACTTCGGTGCGTGGCAGGGACTCACCGCGGCCGAGATCGAGGCCCGGTGGCCCGGGGAGCTGCGCCGTTGGCACGAGGACGCATCGGTGCGCGCGCCCGGGGGGGAGTCGATCGAGGACGTCGGGAACCGCATGCGTGCCGGTCTCGCGGCGATCCGCGACGCGGGTGTCGACCGGACCGTCGTCGTCGTGAGCCACTCGGTGTCGGTCCGTGCGGCGGTCGGGGTCGCGATCGGCGCCCAGTCGTCCGCGTGGGCGCGGATCCGGGTCGCGCCGGCCTCGGTCAGCATCGTGCGGCTCTTCCGCGACGGCACGAGCGAGGTCTCCGTGGTGGGCTGCCCGAGCGAGACGTAGCGCTCTCAGCCTCGCACGACGAGGGTCAGGGTGCGTGGCCCGCCGCGCGCCGCCACCGGCCCGAGCTCGACACCGAGCAGCGGGCCGCCGGTGAGCTCCTGCGACGCGACGAGCAGCTCGTCGGCGTCGGTGGGGACGGGTGCGTCGCGGGTCAGGAGGTGGCGGGTCAGCACCCCGCGCGCGTGCTTCGCGTGGTGCGAGACGACGGTGCGCGCGCCGTCGAGCTCACGGAGCACCCGGACGGCAACCCAGTCGGCGCCGCGCGATGGACGCCATGCGGCGACGTACCCCGCGGAACGGCAGTCGACGACGACGCCCCCGTCCGCTGCGGCCTCGAGCACAGGGGTGAGCGGGGCTCGCCACGCGCGGGCGAGCGGACCCAGGCCCGGGAGGTCGACACCCATCGACAGGCGGTACGCGGGGATCGCGTCCTCGGGTCCGACGATCCCCCAGAGCGCGGACACGATCCGCACGTGCCGGGCAGCCCGTGCGCGCGCGGCGCCGGGGAGGTCGGCTAGGCCTGCCGCGCCGTACAGCACCCCGGAGTAGACCGCAGCGGCGCGACCCGCTGCGACGTCACGCAGGTGCACGTTGCGCTCGACGTCGCGCGCGGCACCGGGTCCCACCCCGAGGACGGACGGGCCGTCGGGCTGGCCGCTGACGGCCGTCAACGCATCGAGCACACGTCCGCGCATCCCGGAGAGCTCGGGTGCGGTGAGGGTGCTCAGGTCGACGGGTCGCCCGGACGCAGGTGGCGTCTTGCCCTCGGACGGCGGGAGCAGGAGCAGCACGGAAGAACTCTAGGCGGTCCGCGCGGTCGGCCCGGGGACCTGTGCTCCGCGTGGAGGTCGAGCCGGTAGGCTGAGTGCGCGGATGAGCTGGCCGGGCGACCGCGTGGGGCTCTCGAGCTCACCGAGGAACGTCCGGGCTCCGTAGGGCAAGGTGGTGGGTAACACCCACCCGGGGTGACCCGCGGGACAGTGCCACAGAGAACAGACCGCCTCGATCGACCTTCGGGACGGACGGGGTAAGGGTGAAACGGTGGTGTAAGAGACCACCAGCGCACCGGGTGACCGGCGCGGCTAGGCAAACCCCACCTGGAGCAAGGTCAGACAGGGAGCGTTCGAGGGCGGCCCGCCCGAGCTCCCGGGTAGACCGCTGGAGGCGTGCGGCAACGTACGTCGTAGATGGATGGTCGCCACCTGCGCGGGGGTGACCGCGCGCAGGGACAGAACCCGGCGTACAGGCCAGCTCATCCGCACCCGCCGGGCAGAGGGATCGCGCCCGGCAGGGGGCCGGTGCCCCTAAGCCGCAGGACGTCGCGGCAGCGGCTTGTCGACCACGGCAACACCTGCGTCGAGGTCGATCGTGAACGGCGGGGCCTCGCCTGGTGTCTGGTGGATGTCGAGCCGTTGGCGCTCCTGCTCGGCGACGAGCGTGCGGTGGCCCGGCTGGAAGACGTCGATCAGCTCTCCGAGAGCTCCCGATCCCGCGGAACCGAGCGGTCGTGTGCGGCGCGATCTGTCCGGCAGGTGCCCACGCGCACCGAGTGCCGCCACCGCGCGGTCGATCACGACCAGGAGCGCGGCGACCCCGCAGACGAGCAGCAGCCATCCCATCTGTTCAGTATGGCGCGAGAACCGCCGGGGGCCCCGGCACCAGGGTGAGGCGCGGATCGGTCGATCGCGGCCGTCCGGCGGTGCCGGCAACACCCTCGAGGTCGTCGAGGTAGGCGCGATCGGCGACGAACCGACGGGTGAGCTCGCCGGTGTCGCCGACGTGGCCGTGCCCGGGGACGACGACGCGGACGTCGTACGTGCGGACGGCTTCCTCGAGCCGGTCCAGGCCCGTGCGATAGTCCCCGAGAGGGTCCGCGGCGTCGACGTCGAGCAGCGGGATCTCGAGGTCTGAGAGCATGTCGCCCGCGAGCAGCACGCGGGTGTCCGGCAGCACGAGCGCCGCGTGACCGCGGGAGTGCCCGTCGTGGTCGACGACCAGCGTGCGAGGACCAGCCCAGGGAACCTCGGCCGCTCCGTCGGGGAGTGCCGTGAGTCGGCCCAGGAGCTCGAGCTCGTGACCAGGGGCGACGTTCACCGCGTCGACCCGTGCGTCACGACGGATCCGCACGGCATGCGCGACGGCCCGAGCAGTCGCCCACCTCGGCACGTCCCCGAGGGCCGAGCTCCACAGCAGGTGGTCCCAGTGCGCGTGCGTGCTGAACCCGGCGACCACGCGCCACCCGCGCTCGTGCACGGAGACGGCGAGCGACTCGACCTCCGCGACCGAGATCCCCGGGTCGACGACCAGGCAGCTGCCGCCCGGGGCGACCACGATGGTCGTCAGGCTGGTCCAGGTCTGCGCGACCGCCGTCCAGACGCCCGGGGCGATCTCGGTCAGCGGGCGCGCGCGCACCGGCGCGGACCGTCAGGCCGAGGTGCGGGGATCGGCCGGCACCGGGCCGGAGGCCGCACCTTGCGCGGCGAGCGCTGCCGCACCCACGATTCCGGCCGCGTTCCGGAGCTGGGCCGGAACGATCGGCGCCCGCAGGTGAAGGAGCGGGAGGAACTTCTCGTAGTTCTTGCTCACGCCACCACCGACGACGATGAGGTCCGGCCACAGCAGGTCCTCGAGGACCCCGTAGTAGCGCTGGAGTCGCTCCGCCCACTGCTCCCAGCTGAGGTTCTCCCGGTCGCGCACGGCGTCGGACGCGCGTGTCTCGGCGTCGTAGCCGTCGATCGTGAGGTGCCCGAGCTCGAAGTTCGGGACGAGCACGCCCGCGACGATGAGCGCGGTTCCGATGCCGGTGCCGAGGGTCGTCATCAGCGTGACGCCGCGGCTCCCGCGCGCCGCCCCGTAGAGCACCTCGCCGTACCCGGCCGCGTCGGCGTCGTTGACCGCGACGACCGGATGCCCGAGGGCCTCGCTCAGGAGCAGCTCGATGTTGGTGCCGATCCAGGAGACGTCGACGTTCGCCGCGCTGCGAGCGACGCCGTGCTGCACCACCGCCGGGAAGGTCACGCCGACCGGCGTGTCGGCCGGGAGATCGAACGAGCCGACGACCTGCGCCACGGTCCGGGCGACGGCCGCCGGCGTCGAGGGCTGCGGCGTCGGGATCCGTACCCGGTCCGCTGCGAACGCCCCGGTCGTCAGGTCGACGGGCGCGCCCTTGATGCCGCTCCCACCGATGTCGATCCCGAGCGCGATCGATGTCTTGTCGTGGCCGCTCATGGCAGGGTCAGGATCTCCGCTCCGGTGTCGGTGACGAGCAGGGTGTGCTCGAACTGCGCGCTGCGGCGACCGTCCGCGGTCAGCACGGTCCAGTCGTCGTCCCACATCACCCAGTCCGGGGTGCCGAGGTTGAGCATCGGCTCGATGGTGAACACCATGCCGGGCTCGATGACGGTGTCGTGCTCGGGTGCGGCGTCGTAGTGCGGGATCACGAGACCGGTGTGGAACGCCTCACCGACACCGTGGCCGGTGTAGTCGCGCACGACGCCGTAGCCGAACCGCTGGGCGTACTTCTCGATCACCCGGCCGATCACGTTGATCTGGCGGCCCGGGACCACCGCCTTGATGGCCCGCGCGAGCGACTCGCGGGTCCGCTCGATGAGCAGCGCCGACTCCTCGTCGATCTCGCCGACCGCGAAGGTCGCGTTCGTGTCGCCGTGGACCCCGCCGATGTAGGCGGTGACGTCGATGTTCACGATGTCGCCGTCGAGCAGGACGGTCGAGTCGGGAATCCCGTGGCAGATGACCTCGTTGACCGAGGTGCACAGCGACTTCGGGAAGCCGCGATAGCCGAGGGTCGAGGGATACGCGCCGTGGTCGACCATGAACTCGTGCCCGATCCGGTCGAGCTCGTCCGTCGTCACGCCGGGCACGACGTGCCTGCCGACCTCGTCCCGCGCCTGCGCGGCGATCGACGAGGCGAGCCGGATCCGCTCGACGGTCTCGGGCGCCGGCGCGTTGCTCCCGGTGAACGGCGCGGGTCCGGAGCGACCGACGTACTCCGGACGCGGGATCGACGCGGGGACGCCCCGCCGCGGGCTGACGACGCCAGGGACGAGTCCGGGACGCGGCGCGTGTGTGGTCGGCATAGGTGGCAGTGTACGGACCGTCGGGCTGAGACTGGCGGGAGGCCGGCACGACGACGCAGCCATGCGGCGACCGGATGGCAGGTCGGCGGCTGCGTCGCGCGTCGGTCGACCGCAGGAGACATGGGAGGGATCGTGACCGAGAGGCACGGAACGGGCGAGGAACCCGCGTTCTACTACGACGTGAGCACGGGAGAGGTCCACGAGGGCAAGACGATCGGCTGGGAGAACCGGATGGGGCCGTACCCGACACGTGACGCGGCGGCCCACGCCCTCGAGCTCGCACGGGCCCGCACCCGCGCGTGGGACAAGGAGGACGCGGCCGACTGATCGGACGGGCGCGTCACTCGAGGAACGAGTGGCCCGCGTCCGGGAACGTCCCGGCACGGACGTCGTCCGCATAGGCGCGTGCGGCGTCACCGAGCGCGGCGCCGATCTGTGCGTACTGCTTCGCGAACTTCGGCGACCAGGACCCCATGCCCGCCATGTCGAGCCACACGAGCACCTGACCGTCGCAGTGCGGGCCGGCGCCGATGCCGATCGTGGGGATCTGCAGGATCTCGGTGACCCGTTCGGCAAGAGGTGCCGGCACCATCTCGAGGACGACGGCGATCGCACCTGCCTCCTGCAGCGCCAACGCGTCCTCGCACAGCTTCTCGGCTGCCGTGTCACCACGACCCTGCACGCGCTTTCCGCCCAGAATGTTCTCGGACTGCGGGGTGAAACCCAGGTGACCGACCACGGGGATCCCGGCGTCGGTGAGCGCACGCACCTGGGGGGCGATCCGCACCCCGCCCTCGAGCTTGACCGCGTGCGCCCCGGCCTCCTTGAGCATCCGGACGCCGGTGGCGAGAGCCTGCGCCGCCGAGGCCTCGTACGACCCGAACGGGAAGTCGGCCACGACCATCGCCCGGTGCGCGGACCGGGCCACCGCGCGGACCGCGGGGATCAGCTCGTCGACCGTCACCGGGATCGTCGTCTCATGGCCCAGCATCGTGTTGCCGATCGAGTCCCCGATCAGCAGCATGTCGATCCCTGCCTCGTCGAAGATCCGGGCGGTCGGCGCGTCGTACGCCGTGAGCATCGTCAGCTTCTCGCCACGCGCCTTGGCCGCGCGCAGGTGCGGCACCCGGACCCGGGTCACGGGGCGTGGTGCCGGTGCGGTGTCGCTCATCGTTCCTGCTCTCTCTCGTGCCGACCGGGTCCCTGCTGGTTCGTGCTGGTCCGTCACGGCTCGCGCCACCTCGTCGTGATCGGGAGTCGTCGATCCCGACCGAACGCGAGCGCGGTGACCTTCGGACCGGGAGGGTACTGCCGGCGCTTCCACTCGGCGCGGTCGACGAGCGAGACGACGGTGTCCACGACCTCGGGGTCGAACCCGCGCTCGAGCAGCTCGGCGCGCCCCTCGGCGCTCTCCACGTACGCGTCGAGGACGGCATCGAGCAGGTGGTAGGCCGGGAGGCTGTCCTGGTCGACCTGGCCGGGCCGCAGCTCGGCCGACGGTGGCTTGGTGATCGAGCTCTCGGGGATCGGTGGGAGCTCTCCGGCCGCGATCGCCGCGCCGTTGCGCCAGCGCGCGAGCTCCCACACCCGGGACTTGTCGACGTCCTTCAGGGGTGCGTAGCCGCCGACGGCGTCACCGTAGATCGTGGAGTACCCGACGGCCAGCTCCGACTTGTTCCCGGTCGCGAGGACCAGGTGACCCTCGGCGTTCGACAGGCCCATCAGGATCATGCCGCGCACCCGCGCCTGCAGGTTCTCCGCGGCGACGCCGTCGAGGTGCATCTCCCGGTCGAACGCCTCGACCATCGGGGTGATCGGCTGCACGCGGTAGTCGGCGCCGAGTCGTCCCGCGGTGTCGGCGGCGTCGTCCTTCGAGTGCTGGGACGAGTGCGGTGACGGCATCGACACGCCCACGACGTTGCTGCCGCCGATCGCGTCGGCGGCGATCGCGGCGACGAGCGCCGAGTCGATCCCGCCGGACAGACCGAGCGCGACGGATCGGAACCCGTTCTTGCGGACGTAGCCCTCGAGGCCGGTCACCAGCGCCCGGTAGACCTCGGCGTCGGGGTCGAGCGGCGCGGCGAGCGTGCCCGTCCGCGTGGTGGCCCCGTCGGGCAGCTCGACGACCAGCAGGTGCTCGACGAACTGCGGTGCACGCGCCACGACGTCGCCGGACGGCGTGACGACGAACGATCCGCCGTCGAACACGAGGTCGTCCTGGCTGCCGGTGAGGTTCACGTACGCCACCGGGGCGCCGACCTCGGAGGCCCGACGTGCCGCCAGCTCGGTCCGCACGTGGCCCTTGCCCTCCTCGAACGGCGAGCCGTTGGGGACCACCAGGAGGTCGAGGTCCAGGTCGCGCATCGCCGCCACCGGGCCGCCGTCCTGCCAGATGTCCTCGCAGATCACGAGCCCGACCCGACGGCCCGCGACGTCCACCACGCACGGGGCGTCGCCCGGGGTGAAGATGCGGAACTCGTCGAACACGCCGTAGTTCGGCAGATGGTGCTTGTCGTAGCGTGCGAACACCGTGCCGCCCCTCAGGACGGCTGCCTGGTTCGTCGGGCGTGCCGGCGCTCCCGCGTGCTCGCGGTGCGTCCGGCTGCCGAGCGTGCCGACGACCACGGTCAGGTCCGCCATGCCCTCGGAGGCGAGTCGCGCGGCGACGTCCTGCAGGACGCGCTCCGCCTCGCGCCGCACCGAGGCGCGCAGGGCGAGGTCCTCGATCGGGTAGCCGGTCAGCGTCATCTCCGGGAACACGACGAGGTCGGCGCCGAGGTCCGCGGCCCTGCGCGACCACGTGAGGACGGCCTGGGCGTTCGAGCGGAGATCGCCGACGCACGTGTCGATCTGGGCCAGCGCGATGCGCAGAGTCGCCATGGCGGCAAGCGTAGGCGGTCACCTCGGCGGACGCGGTGTCCACGAACCGGACAGCCCTGCGCGTCCACCCGGACGTGGCGCCACGAGCGGGACAACATCAGGCAGGATGGGGACCATGGACAGGCAGCAGGAGTTCGTGCTCCGTACGGTCGAAGAGCGAGACATCCGGTTCATCCGGCTGTGGTTCACCGACGTGCTCGGCACGCTCAAGTCGGTCGCGATCGCGCCGGCCGAGCTCGAGTCCGCCTTCAGCGAGGGGATCGGGTTCGACGGCAGCTCGATCGAGGGCCTCACCCGGGTCTACGAGGCGGACATGATCGCCAAGCCGGACCCCACCACCTTCCAGATCCTGCCGTGGCGCGGCGAGCACCACGGCACGGCCCGGATGTTCTGCGACATCCAGACGCCGGACGGCGAGCCGTCGATGGCGGACTCCCGCACCGTCCTCAAGCGCGCGCTGGCGAAGGGGAGCGAGCAGGGCTTCACCTTCTACACGCACCCCGAGGTCGAGTTCTACCTCTTCGAGAACCCCGCCGACCCGGAGCTCCCGCTCGTGCCGGTCGACACGGCCGGCTACTTCGACCACGTCCCGCGGGGGACCGCGCACGACTTTCGTCGCGCCGCGATCAGCATGCTCGAATCGATGGGGATCTCGGTCGAGTTCTCGCACCACGAGGCGGGTCCGGGACAGAACGAGATCGACCTGCGGTACGCGGACGCCCTCACGACCGCCGACAACATCATGACCTTCCGCACGGTCGTCAAGGAGGTCGCGCTCGAGCAGGGCGTCTTCGCCTCGTTCATGCCGAAGCCGATGGTCGACCACCCGGGGTCGGGGATGCACACGCACCTCTCGCTGTTCGAGGGGGACCGCAACGCGTTCCACGAGCCGGGTGCCCCGCTCGAGCTGTCGAAGGTGGCTCGCAGCTTCATCGCCGGTCTCCTGCACCACGCGGCGGAGATCACCGCGGTCACCAACCAGTTCGTGAACTCGTACAAGCGCCTCTGGGGTGGTGCCGAGGCGCCGAGCTTCGTGTGCTGGGGTCACAACAACAGGTCGGCCCTCGTTCGCGTCCCGATGTACAAGCCCGGCAAGGGCAACTCGAGCCGGATCGAGTACCGCGCTCTCGACTCCGCCGCGAACCCGTACCTTGCGTATGCCGTGCTGCTCGCCGCCGGTCTCAAGGGCATCGAGCAGGGCTACGAGCTGCCGGAGGGCGCCGAGGACGACGTGTGGGAGCTCACCGACTCCGAGCGCCGTGCGCTCGGGATCGAGCCGTTGCCGGACTCGCTCGACGGTGCGATCGCGGTCATGGAACGGTCTGAGCTCGTCGCCGAGACGCTCGGTGAGCACGTCTTCGACTACGTCCTGCGCAACAAGCGTCAGGAGTGGAACGAGTACCGAGGCCAGGTCACCCCGTACGAGCTGCGGCGGTTCCTCCGGGTCCTGTGACCACCGCCAGGACGGGGACCTGGGCCGGTCGACTCACCCGGCTCGGCTTCGCCGCCGCGCTTCGGGCCGAACGGGTGCTCGGCGACCCGGCGCTCGTCGGCCTGCTGGGTGAGCTGCCCGAGCTTCAGTCCGCCTCCGAGCGGGCACGTGCGGACCTCGCCCCGGTCGATCGGGAGTGGGCCGACGGGCTGCTGGTCGCGCTCGCTGACGTCGCAGATCCGGATCAGGCGCTGCTGGCCCTCGCGAAGCTCGCCGGGGTCGTCCAGGGCGATCGGGTCGACGTCCTGGCGACGCTGCTGTCGACCGCCGGACCGGCACGGGACCGGCTCCTCGCCGTGGTCGGCGCGTCCGTGGCCCTCGGCGACAACCTCTCGGCGCACCCCGCCCATCTTGACGTGCTCGTGGACGACGCTCCGGGGACCGGCGTCCCCGCGGGGGCGGTGCGCGCGGAGCTGCTGTCGGCCGTCGGCGCGGACCCGGAGGCCGATGTCCCCGTCGCCGCCCTCGGCGGTGCGATCGGCATCGACGCGATGCGGCGCGCGTATCAACGCCGCCTGCTGTCCATCGCGGCGACCGACCTCACCGCCCCGGACCCGCTCGAGGTCCTGGCCGCCGTCGCCGCAGCGCTCGCGGACCTCGCGTCGGCTGCCCTCGAGGCGGCGCTCGCGCTCGCGCGGGCCGACCTCGACGACCACGGAGCCGGCGTCCGTCTTGCGGTGATCGGGATGGGCAAGTGCGGAGGCCGCGAGCTCAACTACGTCAGCGACGTGGACGTGATCTACGTCGTCGAGCCGGACGGCATCGACGAGGCTCACGCGATCACGGTCGGGACCAAGCTCGCCGCCGGTCTCGCCCGTGCGTGCTCCACGGCCGCGGGTGAGCCCGCGCTGTGGCCGGTCGACGCAGCGCTGAGACCGGAGGGGAAGAACGGGCCACTGGTGCGGACGCTCTCGAGCCACCAGGCGTACTACGAGCGGTGGGCGCACACGTGGGAGTTCCAGGCCCTGCTCAAGGCGCGCCCGGTCGCCGGCGACCCGGCACTCGGCCAGGCGTACGTCGACGCGATGAACCCGATGGTGTGGGCCGCCGTCGGGCGCGAGAACTTTGTCGAGGACTCCCAGGCGATGCGGCGGCGGGTCGAGGACAACGTGCCTGCCGCAGAGGCGGACCGTCAGCTCAAGCTGGGCAAGGGCGGGCTGCGTGACGTCGAGTTCACCGTGCAGCTGCTGCAGCTCGTGCACGGGCGCGCCGACGAGTCGATCCGGAGCCCCGGCACGCTGACGGCGCTCGCCGCACTCTCGGCCGGTGGCTACGTCGGGCGGTCGGACGCCGCCGAGCTGGCTCAGTGCTACCGGCTGCTGCGGTCGCTCGAGCACCGCATCCAGCTCTACCGACTGCGGCGGACGCATCTGATGCCGTCGGCCCCGGCGGACCTGCGTCGGTTGGCGCGCTCGGTCGGCATGCGCACCGTCGGCGCCGAGGGTCTCGACGAGCGGTGGCGCTCGGTGCGACGCCAGGTCCGGCACCTGCACGAGGAGCTCTTCTACCGGCCGCTGCTGCCGGCGATGGCGCAGCTCTCGACCGCGGAGGCAAGCCTGGCCCCCGAGGCGGCCCGTGCACGGCTCGCCGCGATCGGGTACACCGATCCTGCGGGGGCGATGCGGCACATCGCGGCCCTGACCGAGGGGCTGTCCCGCCGGGCGGCGATCCAACGCCAGCTCTTGCCGGTGATGATCGGATGGTTCGCCGACGGGGCCGCGCCGGATGCCGGTCTGCTCGCATTCCGTCGCCTGTCGGACGAGCTCGGGACGACGCACTGGTACCTCAAGCTCTTGCGCGACTCGGGGACCGCGGCGCGCCGGCTCGCCTCCGTGCTCTCGACCTCGCGGTACGTCGCCGACGCGTTGACCCGGTCGCCGGAGTCGGTCGCCTGGCTAGCGGATGACGCGGAGCTGGTCGGACGTGGCGCGCAACGGCTCGGCGCGGAGGCGGAGGCGCTCGTGTCACGCGCCACCGGGGCTGAGGCCGCTGCGGTCGCACTGCGCGCGCTGCGCCGTCGGGAGCTCGCGCGAACGGCCGCCGCCGACGTCCTGGGTGTCGTCACGAGCACCACGGCCGCCCAGACCCTGACCGTCGCCGCGGACGTCGTGCTCGCGGGCACGCTGCGCGCGGTGGAGTCCGAGGCGTGCGCCGACCTCGACGGGCCCCCCACCCGGATGCTCGTGGTCGCGATGGGACGACTCGGCGGCGGTGAGATGGGGTACTCCTCCGACGCGGACGTGATGTTCGTCCATGATCCGTACCCGGGTGCGGACGGCGAGGCCGCCCAGGACTACGCGCTCGCGGTCGCCAGCAGGCTCCGTTACCTCCTGGGTGCGGTCGGACCGGAGCCGGCCCTCGAGGTCGATGCCTCGTTGCGACCGGAGGGCCGCAACGGGCCGCTCGTCCGGTCGTTCGACTCCTACGCCGAGTACTACGCGCGCTGGTCGTCGCCGTGGGAGAGCCAGGCGCTGCTGCGTGCTCGTCCGGTCGCCGGAGACGTGGAGCTGGGCGACCGGTTCGTCGCGCTCGTCGACCCGCTGCGGTACCCGCGGGGAGGGCTCGACCCCGCGGTCGTCCGCGAGGTGCGCCGGATCAAGGCGCGGGTCGAGTCGGAGCGACTGCCGCGAGGTGTCGACCCTAACCGGCACCTGAAGCTCGGTCGCGGTGGGCTAGCCGACGTCGAGTGGACCGTCCAGCTGCTTCAGCTGCAGCATGCGTTCGCAGTGCCAGGCCTGCGGACCACGGCGACTCTCGAGGCCCTCGAGGCGGCGGCCGGCACGGGGCTGATCGAGGCGGCCGACGCCGCGGTGCTCACGGCCGCGTGGGAGAGCGCGTCACGCCTGCGTGACGCGATCGTGCTGTGGTCCGGTCGACCGGGCGGCGCGCAGGCCGATGTCCTTCCGCACGACCGGCAGGCCCTCGCGGGCCTGGCGCGCATCGTCGGTCTGCCGGCCGGGCACGCCGGAGAGCTCGAGGAAGAGCACCTCCGCAAGGCGCGGCGAGCGCGCGCCGTCGTCGAGCGCGTCTTCTACGCCTGACGGCGGTTCACGCCGTGCTCAGGAGGCCACCGAGCCGGCGGCGAGGAGGGCTGCCCGCTCCTCGCGCCGTTCCCGCTGAGCGGCGGGGTCCGGCACGGGGACCGCGGCGAGCAGGGCACGCGTGTACGGGTGCCGTGGAGCGCTGAGGACCTCGGCGGTCGTCCCGACCTCGACGAGCTGTCCCAGGCTCATCACCGCGACGTCGTGGGCCACGATGTCGACGACAGCGAGGTCGTGGCTGATGAACAGGCACGCGAAGCCCATCTCGCGCTGGAGCTCCTGGAACAGATGCAGCACGGTCGCCTGAACGGAGACGTCCAGGGCGCTCGTCGGCTCGTCGGCGATGAGCAGGTCCGGGCCCAGGACGAGCGCGCGCGCGAGGCTGACACGCTGACGCTGGCCACCGGACAGCTCGTGCGGGTACCGCTTGGCGAACGCGGCCGGGAGCTCCACCGCCTCGAGCAGCTCCGCCACGCGCTTGTGCCGCGAGGCGTCCGTCCCGACCTTGTGCACCGAGAGCGGCTCCGCGATGCATGCCCCGACGCTCGCGCGCGGGTTGAGGGACGCGGCGGGGTCCTGGAAGACGAACCCGAAGCGTCGGCGGAGGTCGCGCAGGGTGTGCGGCGACGCGGTGCGCAGGTCCGTTCCGAAGACGTCGATGCTCCCGCTCGTGGCAGGGACCAGGCCGACGACCGTGCGGCCCACGGTGGTCTTGCCCGAGCCCGACTCGCCGACGAGTCCGAGCACCCGCCCGGGCGCGATGGTCAGCGAGACGCCGTCGACGGCGCGCACCCGCGGACTGCCGAGCCTTCCGGGGAACTCGACCACGAGATCCCGCACAGCGAGCGCGGGGGTGCCGCTCGACGGTGCCGGCTCGCCGGAGATCGCACCGGGCGTGCCGAGCGACGTCGCGCGCGCGGCGTCGACGTCGGGGCCGCTGCGGTCCGTCGCGACGGTCGAGCCGGCAGGCGTGGCCGGCTCGGCGCCTGGGACAGCGTGGCTCGAGCGTCCCTGCCCGAGGTACGGCACCGCCGCCAGCAGTCGTTGGGTGTAGGGGTGCGCCGGCGCTGCGAACAGCTGCGCGACCGGAGCCTGCTCGACGACCTGACCGCGGTACATGACGACGACGCGGTCCGCGAGGTCGGCGACGACACCCATGTTGTGCGTGATCAGGACGATCGCGGTCCCGAGCCGGTCGCGCAGCCCGCGGAGCAGGTCGAGGATCGCGGCCTGCACGGTGACGTCGAGAGCGGTGGTGGGCTCGTCGGCGATGATGAGCTCGGGCTCGCAGGAGATCGCGATCGCGATCATCACGCGCTGCTTCTGGCCGCCGGACATCTGGTGCGGGTACGAGTGGACCCGTCGCTCCGGGTCGGGGATGCCGACGAGGTCGAGCAGCTCGACCGCGCGTCGGTGCGCGGCGCGGCGCGACATCCGTCGGTGCGCGCGCAGCGCCTCCATGACCTGCCAGCCCACGGTGCGGACCGGGTCGAGCGAGGTCGCGGGCTCCTGGAAGATCATCGCGATGCGGTCGCCTCGCACGCGGCGCATCGACTCGCCGCCGAGAGTGGTCAGCTCGACGCCGTCGATCCGGGCGGAGCCGCCGACGGACGCAGTGCCCGGTAGCAGCCCCAGCAGCGCGCGTGAGCTCACAGACTTTCCGGAGCCCGACTCGCCGACGACGGCGACGATCTCACCAGGTGCGACGTCGAAGCTGACCTCTCGCACCGCGTGGACGGGACCCGCGTCGGACCGGAACGTGACGCTCAGGTGATCGAGGGCCAACATGGGTGTCCCCGCACCGGGGGTGGTCGCACGTGACGCGCTCATCGCCCGTCCTCCTGCTCGCTCGTCGGGCTGTCGGCGGTCGGATCGGCGGGGCCGGCTGCGTGACCGCCGGTCGTCGCGTCGAGCTCCGTCGCGAGCACGATCTCCTGCTCGTCGGCGGTGGTCGTCCCGGCTCCGCGCGTGCGCAGCATCGGGTTGAGGATGTCGTTGAGGCTCTCGCCGACGAGCGTGACGCCTGCGACGACGATGACGATCGCGAGTCCCGGGTAGATGCCCGTCCACCAGATGCCGTTGGTCGCGTCAGAGAGCGCCTTGTTGAGGTCGTACCCCCATTCGGCCGCGGCCGACGGCTCGATGCCGAACCCGAGGAAGCCAAGGCCGGCGAGGGTGAGGATCGCCTCCGAGGCGTTCAGGGTGGCGAGCACCGGGATGGTCTGCGACACGTTCGGCAGGACATGTCGGAACATGATCCGCCCGGGCTTCGCGCCGGTGATCCGTGCCGCGTCGACGAACGGCTCGTGCTTCACCGAGACCGTCTGGTTGCGCACGACGCGGAAGTACTGGGGGACGAAGACCACGGTGATCGACAACGCCGCCGCGATGATGCCGCCGACCGGTGTCGACCGACCCCCGGTGATCATGATCGACACGACGATCGCGAGCAGCAGCGACGGGAACGCGTACAGGGCGTCGGTGATGAGCACGAGGACGCGGTCGACCTTGCCGCCCACATATCCGGAGATCACCCCGAGGGGGGCTCCCAAGGTCAGAGAGATCGCGACGGCGAGCACGATCACGGTCAGCGCGGTCCGTGCGCCGAAGATCACGCGCGAGAGGACGTCCTGTCCGCCGACCGTCGTCCCGAACCAGTGCGCGGCCGACGGTGGCTGCTGCGTCCCGAAGATCACGCCGTTCGCGCGGTCCGCGTTGAACCCGTAGGGCGCGATCAGCGGCGCGAAGACCGCGACGACGACGAAGACGACGATCACGACGAGGCCGCTCAGGAGCATCGCACGCTGCAGCCCGTGCGTGGACCTGATCAGGGCGACGCCGGGGAAGCCGCGCCGCCGGGGCGGGGCTTCGAGGTCAGCGGTCTCGGTGGCGACGAGCGCGCTCATCAGTACCTCACTCTCGGGTCGACGAGTGCGTTGATGACATCGATCAAGAAGCTCGACACCGCGACGACCACCGCGATCGCGGTGACGATGCCCTGGACGGCGACGAAGTCTCGCGCGAGGAGGTAGTGCGAGAGCACGTATCCGAGACCTTGCCACTCGAACGTCGTCTCGGTCAGGATCGCGCCGCCGAGCATGATCGCGATCTGCATGCCCATGACCGTGACGACGGGCACGAGCGCGTTGCGGAATGCGTGCTTGCGCACGACGAGCCGCTCGGGCACGCCGCGCGCCCGAGCGGCGGTGACGTAGTCGGTGCGCATCGTCTCGAGCAGGTTGATCCGGATGAGCCGGATGAACACGCCGGCGGTCAGCAGCCCGAGCGCGAGAGCGGGCAGGATCGCATGGCGCAGGACGTCGAGGATGTAGCCGGGATCCCCGTACAGGATGGCGTCGATGATCATCACGTTGGTCTTGGGGTTGACGTTGTTCAGCGCGATCTCGACGCCGGCGGAGGCGCGGCCCGAGGCCGGCAGCCAGCCGAGCGTCGCGGAGAAGAGCAGCTTGAGCAGGAGCCCGACGAAGAAGACGGGTGCCGCGTACACGAGCACCGCGAACGTGCGGATCGTGACGTCGGGCAGCTTGTCGCGGTAGCGCGCCGCAAGACGCCCGAGCGGGATGCCGACGACGAAGGCGACGATCAGCGCCCAGAAGGTCAGCTCGAGGGTCGCTGCACCGTTGGTGATGAGCACCTCGCTGATCTTCCGGTGGTCGGTGAGCGCGGTGCCGAAGTCGCCGTGCAGGAGTCCGCCGAGGTACTCGCCGTACTGCTGGAGGATCGGCCGGTCGAAGCCGGCTGCCGCACGGCGGGCGGCGAGCTGAGCGGCGGAGAGCCGACCGCCCTGCGAGGCCGTGATGGGATCCCCGATCACGCGCATGAAGAAGAAGACGACGCTGACCAGGATCCACACGGTCGGGACGATCAGCGCGAGGCGGACCAGCAGATACCTGACCAGGGGACTGCGGGGGAGAATCTTGACGTTCATGGTGTCCGATCGTGGGGGCCTGCTCCTGGTCGTACCGATGCGCCCAGGACGTGACGGCGCGGGGGCCGCACCTGGGTGCGACCCCCGCCTCGTCCTCGGACGTCAGCTCTTGCTGAGGACCGCGTACCGGAACTGGAAGGACGCGTTGAGCGTGTCCTTCACGCCGTTGACCCCGTTACGGGCCACGGCTACCTGGGCGCCCTGCAGGAGCGGGATCGTCGACAGGTACTTCGATGCCATCTCGGTCTGGATCTTCACGAGCGTCGCGGCGCGGGTCGTCGGGTTGCTGTCCGTCCGCTCGGAGGCGAGCAGCGCGCTGATGTCCGCGTTCTCGAAGTGGTTGTTGAGGAAGTTCCCCTTGTCGAAGAACGGGGTCAGGTAGTTGTCGGCGTCCGAGAAGTCCGGGAACCAGCCGAGCTGGTAGACGGGGTACGCGTCCTGTGACCGCTGCTTCGCGTAGGTGACCCACTCGGTCGACTGGAGGTTGACCTTGAACAGCCCGGTCGCCTCGAGCTGACGCTTGACCGCCGCGTACTCCTGGTCGGAGCTCGGACCGTAGTGGTCCGGGTTGTACTGGATGTCGAGGGTCACGGGTGTGCTCACGCCAGCATCTGTGAGCTGCTTCGTGGCGGCGGCGACGTCGGGCTTGGTCCCGTACAGATCCTTGAACGGGGTGGCAGCGCCCGGGAGCCCGGCCGGCACATACGAGTACAACGGCGTGTAGGTGTCCTTGTACACCTGGGTGGCGATCTCCTGGCGGTCGATCGAGTAGGCGAACGCCTTGCGGATCGCCAGCTTTTGCGCGGGGGTGTTGCCGGGCATCGTGTTCATGTTGAAGACGACGTACCGGATCTCGCCACCGGGGCCGGAGACGACCTGGACGCCGTCCGTCGTCTTCAGGCTGTCGATGTCCGTCGGCGTGAGGCTCCGGGTCGCGACGTCGATCGCACCGGACGCGATGTCGAGCTTGAGGTTGTTCGAGTCCGCGTAGTACTTCAGCGTGATGCCGTTGTTCTTCGGGGCGCCCTGGATGCCGGAGTAGCTCGGGTTCTTCGCGAGCACGACGAGCTCGTTCTTCTTGTACGACGTGATCGTGTACGGACCGGCGAAGGCCTTCGCCGCGACGATCGCGTTGTCGTCGAGGACGGCGTCGGCCTTGAAGACCTTCTCGTCGACGATCGGTCCGGCGGGGGAGGCCAGGACCTGGGGGAATGTCTGGTCGTTCGGCGTCTTGAGCGTGAACGCCACCGTCTTGGCATCGACCGCGCTGACCGAGGCGAGGTTGCCGAGCAGCGACGCGGGTCCGTTGGGGTCGTTGATCGCGATCTGGCGGTCGAACGTGAACTTGACCGTCGACGCGTTGATCGGGTCGCCGTTGGCGAACGTCAGCCCGTCCCGCAGCACGCAGGTGTAGACGGTGTCCGACGTGTACTTGCAGCTCTGCGCCGCATCGGGCGCGAGCTCGGCGCCGCCGGGCTTGAAGCTCATGAGGAACGGGAAGACCTGGGTCTCGATGTTGAACGAGCCGTTGTCGTACGACCCGGCCGGGTCGATCGCGGTGACCTTGTCGGTCGTGCCGACCAGCAGGGTGGAGCCGGCGGCCGTGGTGCCCCCGCTCGTGGCGTTCGTGTTGGTGCGACCGGCACCGCACGCGCTCAGCGCGAGTGCCACGGTGGCCACGGTTGCGACCGTGGTCACCAGGCGGTGTGTGCTCTTCTTCACAGATCGTCCTCTCAGGAGGCCTCGGCTCCGGGCGCGCCCGAGGTCGAGGTGAATGGACAGACAGGCAGAACAGTCAAGCGAGTCTGTCAGTTCTATACATGTTCGTCACAGCGTGCGCCATGGTTGTGTCACGATTCGACAGTCATCTGCCGAGAGAGCGCGGCTCACGATGTGGGACGCGTGCCTGCGCACGGACCTCCGGCCGCGCCCGCGGAACGGCAGAACCCGGCCATCGTGCCGATGGCCGGGTTCTGCCGTGGAGCTCGGTCACGCCTCGTCAGCAGGACGTCCCTGCTGGTCGCCGGTCAGACGTCGTAGTACAGCTCGAACTCGTGCGGGTGCGGGCGCAGGCGGATCGGGTCGACCTCGTGCGAACGCTTGTAGTCGATCCACGTCGAGATCAGGTCGGGGGTGAAGACGTTGCCCGCGGTGAGGAAGTCGTGGTCGGCCTCGAGGTTGTCGAGCACCTCGGCGAGCGAGCCGGGAACCTGCTGGATGAGCGCGTGCTCCTCCGGGGGCAGCTCGTAGAGGTCCTTGTCGACCGGCTCCGGCGGCTCGATGCGGTTCTGGATGCCGTCGAGACCGGCCATCAGCATCGCCGCGAACGCGAGGTAGGGGTTGCTCGACGGGTCCGGCACCCGGAACTCGATGCGCTTGGCCTTCGGGTTCGAGCCCGTGACGGGGATCCGGATGCAGGCCGAACGGTTACGAGCCGAGTACACCAGGTTGACCGGGGCCTCGAAGCCCGGCACGAGGCGGTGGTAGGAGTTCACCGTCGGGTTCGTGAACGCGAGCAGCGACGGGGCGTGCTTGAGCAGACCACCGATGTACCAGCGCGCGAGGTCGGAGAGCCCGCCGTAGCCCTTCTCGTCGAAGAACAGCGGCTTGCCGTCCTTCCACAGGGACTGGTGCACGTGCATGCCCGAGCCGTTGTCCCCGAAGAGCGGCTTCGGCATGAACGTCGCCGTGCGACCGTTCGCGTGCGCCACGTTCTTCACGACGTACTTGAAGAGCTGGACCTTGTCCGCGGACTTGGCGAGCTCGTCGAAGCGGTAGTTGATCTCGGCCTGACCGGCCGTGCCGACCTCGTGGTGAGCGCGCTCGACGTTGAGTCCCAGCGCGTCCAGCTGCAAGGAGATCTGGTCGCGGATGTCCGCGAACATGTCGACCGGCGGAACCGGGAAGTAGCCACCCTTGTAGGGGGTCTTGTGGCCGAGGTTGCCACCCTCCTCGACGCGGCCGGTGTTCCATGCGGCCTCGATCGAGTCGATGAACACGTACGACGCGTTCTGCTTGGTCTCGAAGCGCACGTCGTCGAAGATGTAGAACTCCGCCTCCGGGGCGAAGAACGCCGTGTCGGCGATGCCCGTGGAGCGCAGGTACGCCTCGGCCTTCGCGGCGACCTGACGCGGGTCGCGGCTGTACGGCTCGTCGGTGTACGGGTCCACGATCGACATGTTGATGTTCAGCGTCTTCTCGACCCGGAACGGGTCGAGGTAGGCGGTCGTGATGTCCGGGATGAGCTTCATGTCGGACTCGTGGATCGCCTGGAAGCCGCGGATCGAGGACCCGTCGAACATCTGGCCGTCGGTGAAGAAGTCGTCGGGCAGCGAGTACGCGGGAACGTTGAAGTGCTGCATCACTCCCGGCAGGTCACAGAACCGCACATCGACGAACTTGACGTCCTCGCTCTTGATGAACGCCAGGACTTCCTCTGGCTTGCTGAACATCCGCTGCTCCTCAGATCGGTGTGCCCCTACCGGGCAGGTCGAGGCTACGGTCCGCCGGTTACTCCATGGTTTACCGCACGTTTCGGCCATGTTACGGGGGGTGTGCCGATGTCACGAGCGTCGTCTCACACCGGCCGCGGTTACCCTCGTGCGATGGCGGCACGCGAGGACATGGGCTCCTGGCTCGAGGGTGGACCGAACCGTGACAGCGCGGCGCGCGGCTCTCGGCTCGGGCTCCCTGAGAACGGGTCGGGGTCGCTCGCGCCGGTCGGGCGTCGGGTCGTGGCGCTGTTCGTGGACTGGGCGTTGTGCACACTGATCGCCTCCGCATTCCTGCGGGGTCAGGTGCTCGGCCCGGTCGCGGTTCTCGGCGCCGAGTACGTCGTGCTCGTCGGCACGGCGGGTGCGACGATCGGGCACCGACTGCTCGGACTCGTCGTGACGACTCCTGAGGGTGTCCCAGCAGGACCGTGGCGCGCGATCGTGCGCACGGTGCTGCTGTGCCTGGTGATCCCGGCTGTCGTCTGGGACGCGGACGGCCGCGGGATGCACGACCGTGCAGCGGGAACCGTCATCGTCCGGCGGTGACCGTCCGCGAGAGACGCGGTGCGCGCGAGCCAGACCGGCGCAGTCGCGTGTCCGTCCGTCAGCGCCCGCGCATCCCCTTGCGGTCGGGGCGTGCGCGCATCGGGTCGACGCCCTTCGGAACGGGCAGTCGCGTCGCTCCGAGGGCGCGCATGCGCTTGCTCACCTCGGCGACCTCCTGCTTGGTGAGGGCCGGCTTGAGCTTCTGCACCGTGCGCGGAAGCGAACGGAGCTCGACCTGTCCCGCGCCGTTGCCGACCTGGAGCACGACGATCGGGACGGTCGGGAGCACGCGCGTCGTGCGTTTGCGCTCGCTCTCGAGCAGCTTGTCGACGCGTCCGGCGGGACCTTCGCCGATCAGGACGATGCCCGGACGCCCGACACCCCGGAAGACGAGGTCCTTGGTCCGCGGGTCCACCGCAACGGGCTCGTCGCCGAACTCCCAGCCGCGTCTGATCGTCCCGAGAGCAGCGAGCGACGCACCCGGTTGGCCCTCGAGGCGCGAGTAGGCCGCCTTCTCCGCGCGGCGCGCGAGGATGATCGTGGCCCCCAGGAGCCCGAACGGCAGACCCATGATCAGCCAGAACGCGAGGCTCTTCGCGACGACGCCGATCACCAGGAAGACGACCAGCGTGCCGACGAGGGCGGTCAGCATCCACCACAGGACCGCCGGATCGACCTCGCGGGTCATCCGGTACGCGAGCCAGAGCTGGCGGTACCACCGGGACTTCGACGTGGGCGTGCCGACGGACGCGTCGGAGTTCTTGCGGGCCATGGTCGGAGAGTCTAGTCGTGGATCGCCGTCGGCCATCGCCGCTCCACGGCGGTCACCTGGAGAGCAGGCTCCGCGCTTCCTGACGGGCGGTCGTCGGCTCCGCGAGGTGCGCCAGGTCTGCAGGGATCTCCTCGCCCCGACGGCGCATGGCCTGCCCCCAGAGGCGACCGGCCCGGTACGACGACCGGACCAGCGGCCCGGACATCACCCCCAGGAACCCGATGCGATCGGCCTCGTCCGCGAGTGCCACGAACTCCTCCGGGCGGATCCAGCGGTCGACCGGGTGGTGGCGTACCGACGGCCGCAGGTACTGGGTGATCGTCAGCAGGTCGCAGCCCGCGCCGCGCAGGGCCCCGAGGGCCTCGACGACCTCGTCGTACGTCTCGCCCATGCCCAGGATCAGGTTCGACTTCGTCACGAGCCCGGCCTCGTGGGCGGTCGTGAGGACCGACAAGGACCGCTCGTACCGGAAACCGGGTCGGATGGTCTTGAAGATCCGCGGCACGGTCTCGAGGTTGTGGCCGAGCACCTCGGGGTGCGACGCGTACACCTGCGCGAGCAGTTCGGGCTCGGCGTTGAAGTCCGGGATCAGGAGCTCGACACCCGTCCCCGGGTTGAGCGCATGGACCTGGCGCACGGTCTCGGCGTAGAGCCAGGCGCCGCCGTCGGGCAGGTCGTCGCGTGCCACCCCGGTGACGGTCGAGTACCGCAGACCCATCGCACGCACCGACTCGGCGACGCGACGCGGCTCGTCGGCATCGAAGTCGGCCGGCCGGCCGGTGTCGATCTGGCAGAAGTCACATCGGCGCGTGCACTGGTCGCCGCCGATGAGGAAGGTCGCCTCGCGGTCCTCCCAGCACTCGAAGATGTTCGGGCAGCCGGCCTCCTCGCACACCGTGTGCAGCCCGCCGGCCTTGACCAGGCCCTTGAGCTCGGAGTACTCGGGGCCCATGGTCGCCCGGGTCCGGATCCACTCGGGCTTCTTCTCGATGGGCGTCTCCGCGTTGCGGGCCTCGACGCGCAGCATCCTGCGTCCCTCGGGTGCGATGGTCACGCGTGCCAGCCTACGTCAGGGCGCGTGCCGTGCTCGCGGCCTGACGACGGCGCAGACGGGTTGCGGACGGATCGCGAGCACGTGCTGCGTCACACCCGGGCGACCTCCACCGGGGTGGGGCGCCCGGTGCTGTCGCGGGGAGCGGCGACCAGAGGGGTGAGCTCGGCGTCGAGGTGCGCGCGCACCGATCCGACCACCTCGGCGATCGGGACCCGCCTGCCGAGCTCCTGGGACAGCGAGGTCACGTCGGCGTCCGGGATGCCGCACGGGACGATCCGCGTGAACGCCTCGAGATCGGCGTCGCAGTTCAGCGCGATCCCGTGCATCGTCACGCCCTTGGCGACCCGGACGCCGATCGCCGCGACCTTGCGCTCGCGCCGGGGCGAGGGGACGTCGGGGTCGTCGGCGGGGAACCAGACGCCGCTGCGGCCCTCGACGCGTCCGGCGGCGAGCCCGAGGTCGGCGCACGCATCGATCAGAGCCTGCTCGAGAGCCCGGACGTAGCGGACGACGTCCACCGGCTCGGCCAGCCGGACGATCGGGTACGCGACGAGCTGACCCGGGCCGTGCCAGGTGATCTTGCCGCCGCGGTCGACCTCGATGACCTCGGTGCCGTCGGTCGGCCGGTCCCAGGACGCGGTCCGGCGCCCGGCGGTGTAGACGCTCGCGTGCTCGCACAGCAGCACGGTGTCGGGGCGTGCGCCGTCGACCACGTCCTGATGGACGGCGCGCTGCACCTCCCAGGTCTCCCGGTAGTCGACGTGCCGGGTCCCCAGGTCGAGCTCGACGAACTGCATGACGTCAGGTTAGCCCGGGGGACCGGGTGGCCCCGGTGACGCGTCCTCGGTCGACGCCTCGTCCCGGGCCGCGACCATCAGCGCGAGCAGCTCCCGCAGCTGGGTGACCTGCTCCGGTGCCAGACCACGGGTGGTCATCGCCTCGGCCGGCGCGGGGTCCGCCGCCTCCGCCAGGACCGCGCGTCCGGCCTGCGTCAGGGCGATCACGTGCCGGCGCCGGTCGTCCGGGTGCGCGACCCGGGTCACGTACCCGGTGCGCTCCATCCGCTCGAGGATGCGGCTCATGGTCTGCTCGGTGACCCCCGCCGCCGCCGCGAGCTCGCGCTGGGAGTGGTCCGCGCGCGCCAGGAGCACGATCACGGGGAGGCTCGCATGGTTCAGGTCCCACGCGCTGAGGTGGGCGTTCCACTCGCGCTCCACCCGTCGGGCGGCAGCCGAGAGCAGTCGGCCGGTCGGCCAGCTCGCGATGTCCTCCGGCATGCCGACCGATCCTCCTCGCAGTTGCCACGCTCGGCATCGTCCCCCATGATACTCAGCATGCTGAGGAATTCTCGCGGTGCCGTGCTCCGCGCCGTGCTCGTCGTCGTGGCTCTGGCCGTCTGGCTCGGGATCGGGTCGTTCGGCGGGATGGCCCAAGGGAAGCTGAGCACCGTCCAGACGAACGACGCCGCGGCGTTCCTCCCGTCGAGCGCGGAGTCTACCCGCGCCGGCGTGCTGGGCGAGGCGTTCGTCGACACGAAGACCCTGCCGGCGCTCCTGGTCGTGACCTCGGCCACCGGGGCGGTGACGGCGTCGCAGACCTCCGCCGTGCGTGCCTTCGCCGCCGGGATCCCGCGTCTGCCGCTCGCCGGTGCGGGCCCCGCAGACCCTGCCACCGTGGGTGCGGTGCTCACCGGGGTGCCGGTCGTCACGCCGTCGCAGGACGGCCAGGCGCTCCTCGTGATCATCCCGATCACGTCCGCATCCGCAGGGACGTTGCTGGCCGACGGCAAGGGGGTCACGACCGCGCTCGTGGCCGGGGTGCGCGCCGCGGCGAGCACGACCCTGGCGCCGGCGGGTCTGCAGAGCTGGGTCACCGGCCCCGCCGGGTTCGTCGCGGACCTCGTCAACGCGTTCGGTGGGATCGACGGCATCCTGCTGCTCGTCGCGCTGGTCGCCGTGCTCCTGATCCTTGTCCTCGTGTACCGCTCGCCGCTGCTGCCGTTCGTCGTCATGCTGACGGCGGTGTTCGGGCTCAGTCTCGCCGGCCTCGTGGTGTACGAGCTCGCGCTGCACGGTGTCCTGGTCCTGAACGGTCAGGCTCAAGGGATCCTGTCGATCCTGGTCGTCGGGGCCGCGGTCGACTACTCGCTGCTCGTCGTCGCGCGCTACCGGGAGGAGCTGCGCCGGGTGGACGGCACGTACGACGCGATGCGCCGGGCGCTCCGTGCCTCCGTCGCGCCGATCTCGGCGAGTGCGGGAACCGTCGCCGTCGGGCTCCTCTGCCTCCTGCTGTCGGACCTGGCATCCAACCGCAGCCTGGGACCGGTGGCCGCGATCGGCATCGCCTCGGCGTACCTCGCGGCGATGACATTCCTTCCGGCGCTGCTCCTCGTCGGCGGGGCGAGGGCGCGGTTCTACTTCTGGCCGCGCATCCCCCGCCCCGGTCACGACCGCGCGGTCGAGACCGGGCTCTGGACCAGGGTCGCAGCGTTCGTCGGACGCCGGGCCCGCGCGGCCTGGGTCGTCACCGCCCTCGTGCTCGTCGCCGGGGCGGCCTTCCTCCCGACGCTGCACGCGACGGGCACCAGCCAGACGGACGTGTTCCTCACCAAGGTCGACGCCGTCGCCGGCGAGAAGGTGCTGGCCGCGCACTTCGAGGCGGGGCTCGTCCAGCCGTCGTACGTGGTCGCTCCCGTCGCCGACCAGGGCGCCGTGCTCGCTGCGGCCACCAGGACGCCGGGGGTCGCGTCGGCCACCGTCGTGAGCGCGGCGACCGCCGGACCGCCAGGTACCGCCCCGGCCGACGCGCCGCCGATCGTGGTCGACGGGCGAGTCCGCATCGACGTCGTGACGGCTGCGGCGTCGGACACGCAGGCCGCTGTCGCCACCGTGCGTGACCTGCGATCGGCGGTGCACGCAGCGTCGCCGAGCGCACTCGTCGGTGGGGTGGCGGCGCAGTCGCTCGACTCCCAGCTCAGCGGTGAGCGGGACCTGCGGGTGATCGTCCCCGCAGTGCTCCTCGTCATCCTGCTCATCCTGATGCTGCTCCTGCGGTCCGTCGTCGCGGCGGTGGTGCTGATGGCGGCGAACGTCCTGTCGTTCGCGGCGACCCTCGGGGTCGCGGCGATCCTCTTCAACCACGTCTTCGGGTTCCCCGGCGCAGATCCAGCCGTACCGCTCTATGCGTTCTGCTTCCTCGTGGCGCTCGGCGTCGACTACTCGATCTTCCTCATGACCCGGGTGCGCGAGGAGGCCGCCGTGGTCGGCACCCGGGCCGGCGTCCGACGTGGGCTCGCGGTGACGGGCTCGGTGATCACCTCGGCCGGCATCGTGCTCGCGGCGACGTTCGCGGCGCTCGGCGTGATCCCGTTGCTGTTCCTGGCGCAGCTCGCCTTCATCGTGGCGTTCGGTGTCCTCGTCGACACCCTCGTCGTGCGGAGCCTGCTCGTTCCGGCTCTGGTCCACGACCTCGGCCGTCGCACCTGGTGGCCCGGGAGGCTCGCGAGCGGGGCCGAGTGACAGCGCACGAGCCGGTCCTGGCGCCGTCCTAGAGTGGGCGCATGTCTCGGATGCGCGTGGCCATGGTCGGGTACGGCGACGCAGGGCGGGGCATCCACGCCCGCCTGCTCCGTGCGTGCGGCGACACCGTGACCCACGTCGTCGTCCGCAGCCCGGAGCGCGCGACCTCGGCGCGCGCGGACTGGCCGGACGCCACGCTCCACGCCGACGTCGAGAGCCTCGTGGGTGCCATCGGGGCCGGGGCGGGCGGGCCCGTCGATGTCGTCGTCGTCGCGAGCCCGACGGGGCTGCACGCCGTCCATGTCCGGGCTCTGGCCGAGACGGGTCGGCCGATCGTCGTCGACAAGCCGATCGCGACGGATGCCGCCTCGGCCCGTCACGTCGTCGAGGTCGCCGAACGCTCGGGCACGCCGTTGACCGTGTTCCAGAACCGTCGCTGGGACCCCGAGCAGCTCACCCTCCGGGCCGTCCTCGCCTCCGGGGCGCTCGGCTCGGTCCACCGCTTCGAACGCCGCTGGGAGCGGTGGCGTCCCGTTCCGAAGGACCGGTGGAAGGAGAACGACCCCGTCGGGGGAGGCCTGCTTCTCGACCTCGGGGCTCACCTCGTGGACTCCGCCGTCCAGCTGTTCGGTCCGGTCGACACCGTCTACGCGGAGCTGAGATCCGTGACGACGACGACCGAGGACGACGTCTTCCTGGCCCTCCGGCACCGCGACGGGGTGACGAGCCACCTGCAGGCGTCGGGGATCGTCGGGGCTCCCGGGCCGCGAACCCGCGTGCTCGGCAGCGGTGGGGCCTTCGTCGTCACGGAGTTCGAGGGGGAGGCCGCACCGTTCGTCGTGTCGGGAACCGGGCCGGGCGCGGACGTCCCGGGCGGGCACGAGGGGTGGCTCGTCCGTGGCACGGTCGCCACTCCCGTGACCCGCGCCGCCGGCGGTCACGAGGACTTCTACCGTGGGGTCGAGAGCTGGGTGCTCGACGGTGGGCGTGTACCGGTGGACCCGTGGGACGCGGTGCGGACGGCTGCGGTGCTCGATGCCGCTCGTGTCTCGTCTGCCGGACGGGTGGTCGTGGAGGTGGGAAGTGCCTGACGCGGACGAGGCGCCGGCGGTGCTCCGTGCTGGTCGAGCTTCTCCGTGCTCGCCCGTAGCTCGCCTGTAGCTCGTCCTCGAGGCGCCGGCTGGCGGGGGACGACTCCTGGCGAACCAGTTCTGTGGACAACGGTCATCCAGTCCCACAGAGCGGCTACGAATGGTGACCGTGCCTCATGAGACGGTGTTCCCCGACAGCATGCCGGCGGCGCTTGCCGCGCGTCTCGCCGCGGCCGGCTGGGTCCCGGCGGGCCGGCTCGGCGTAGGTGCGCACGGGCCAGCCTGGGCGGTGCAAGGCTCTGACGGGCTCGGGACCCGCGCCGTGGTGCGCGAGGTGCGGGTCGACACCGGTCGCGTCGAGGCGTGTGAAGCCGGGCTCGCGGCGCTCCGTCGTCTCGACAACCCGCACGTCGCCCGGGTTCTCGACGTGCTGAACGACAGCCCCGGTGCGCCGCTCGTCCTCGTCGACGAGGTCTCCGGCCCGACGCTCGCCGCACTCGTCAACGCTCGCGGGACGGTGTCACCCGGCGAGGTCGTCACGGTCGTGGTCGCCGTGGCACGGGCTCTCGCCGCTCTGCACCGGGCGGGGCTCGTGCACGGGGACGTGGCGCCGTCGAACGTCGTGATCGACCCGTCCGGCAGGCCGGTGCTGATCGATCTCTGGGGAACGGTCGGCGCCGACGGTGACCTGGGAACCCCGGGCTTCGCCTCGGCGGCCGTGCTCGCGGGTAGGCCTCCGTGCCCTGCCGACGACGTCCGCGCGCTGGGCCGGCTGGGGTTGTGGGCCCTGGGCGACGAGGCTTCAGGTGCGGGGCGTGCGATGGCCGCGCTGCTCCGGGACGCGTGCGAGAGCGCCGACCCGTCGCGGCCGACGCCGGCCGAGCTCGAGGAACGCTGCCATGCGGCATCCGCACCCGAGCCGCTACGAACGCCCGACGCAGCCGCCCTCGCGCGCGCCGAGATCGTCGGCGGCGCCCGGACGAGCCGGGCGCTCCTGCCGACACGTCGCAGGCCTGCTCCTCCCGGCGTCGCGGCCCGGATCGTCCGGGCGCTCGGCCTGGTGTCCCGCAGCACGTCCGCATCGAAGCGCGAACCCCGACGGGCTGTCCCAGCCGCAGGGCCCGCGCGTCGCACGCGTGCCGCTCACCGGACGCGCGGTGCGAGACCGATGGTGTCGTCTCGGGTGGTTCTGGCCGGGGTCCTCGGAGCGTGCACCGTGGCGCTCGGGGGCCTGGGGCTCGGGAACCTGGGGCTCGGGAACCTGG
>JAKBFW010000008.1:0-36727 GCA_021833345.1 Pseudomonadota bacterium
CCGGTCCGCCACACCGCAAGGGCCCACACCACGCTCCGCCAGTGCGGGGGAAGGTCGAGCAGCACCCTCGTCCCCGGTCCGACGTCGAACTCCTCGACCAGCAGGTTCGTGGTCTTGTTGACCCAGTTCTCGAGCACCGCGCCGGACAGCTCGACGCGTTCGCCGGCGTCGCCGTACCAGGTGATCCGTGGCCGACCGGGCTCGGACGTGATCGTGCGGAGGAGGTCGGCGCAGGTCGTGGGCGGCATCGCGTCAGGATAGGTGCAGCGAGTTCCGTCCGGGTTGTCAGGATTCTGCGCGACAATCCGCTGCGGATATCACGCTCCGGCTTGACTCAGCCGAACGACACGCGTGTAATTCCCGTAGAGCGATCCTCGACGGGCCGGTTCGCCCCGCATGACACCCGGCCGCCACGGAACCTCGACCGACCCTTTGCCGAATCTGACCAGCACTTTCCGAGACTTACCGATGCAGCGCGAGCACGGAGGCACAGATGTGGGACTTGCTCGACGGGGACGCCGTGGTCCTGTCACAGGCCGGTTCCGACCCCGACGACCGTGCGTTGGCGTCCGTCGCACCGATCTTCGGATCTCCGCTCGACGACACGATCATGGGGTGGCAGGAGCAGGCCCTGTGCGCCCAGACGGACCCCGAGGCGTTCTTCCCGGAGAAGGGCGGCTCGACCCGCGAGGCGAAGAAGGTCTGCACCGGCTGCGACGTGCGGACCGAGTGCCTCGAGTACGCGTTGGCCAACGACGAGCGCTTCGGCATCTGGGGCGGGCTGTCCGAGCGGGAGCGGCGCAAGCTCAAGCGCCGCGTGGTGTGAGCACCCGTCCCCCCGGGTCCGCGTCCTGACGGATGGTCGACTCCCCTCTCATCGCGCCTGTCCGCGTCACCGGCCCGCCGGTGTGCGCGATGGTCGTCACCCACGGCACGACTCCGTTCCTCGCCTCGACGCTGACGTCGCTCGCCGGGCAGACCCGAACCCCGGAGCGGATCGTCGTCGTCGACGTCGCGCCGGACGGGCCGTCGCGCGCGGGTGACCGGTTTCCCGCGCTCGCGGAGCTCGTCGCGGCGACCTGGCCGGATCGGGGTGCCGTCGAGGTCGTACGCGCCGCGGGCGCTCGCTCCCTCTCGCAGGGCGTGATCCGCGGGCTCGCCGAGGCGGCCTCGACCGCCGACACCGCGTGGCTGTGGCTCCTGCACGATGACAGCGCCCCGGAGCCCGACGCGCTCGCGCAGCTCGTGCGCGCGGTCGAGGGTGCTCCGTCGGTCGCGGTCGCCGGCTGCAAGCAGCGCACCTGGGCCGAGCCCGTCCGACTGCTCTCCGTCGGTGTCACGGCGTCCACGACGGGCCGACGCATGGCGGGCGTGGAGGAGGGCGAGGCGGACCAGGGGCAGTACGACGGCCGCGAGGACGTCCTGGCGGTCGGGACGGCCGGGGCGCTCGTGCGCCGCGAGGTCTGGGACGCGCTGCGGGGCGCGGACGACGCGCTCGGGCCGTTCGGCGACGGTTTCGACCTCTCGCGGCGGACCCGGCTCGCCGGCCACCGGGTGATCGTGGTGCCGGGCGCGATCGTCCGACACGCGCGGGCAGGCTACAACGGGCTGCGGACCTCACTGCCCTCCGCACCCATCGCGCTCGGTGAGCCGTTGCCCCTGGACGCGGACCCGTCACGGTCGTTCGCGCACCGACGACGATCGCGCCTGCACGCCCGGCTCGTGAACGCCTCGGCGATCTCGCTGGTGGGGGTCTCGGTGGTGATCGTGCTGACGGGGATCGTGCGAAGCCTCGTCCGGGTCGCGAGCAAGGAGCCGCGGCTCGCCGTGGCCGAGCTCGCAGCACCGTTCGTGGCGCTCGGCCGGCCGGCGGCGGTGTTTCGTGCGCGCCGTCGCGCACGTGCGACGGCGCGCCTGCCGCGACGAACCCTGCGTCCGCTGCAGGGAAGCTGGCGTGACGTGTGGGCGGAGGTCAACGACCGCCGGCTCGCGCGTGCGGAGCAACGGCGTGCGGAGCGCGCGCCGAGCGAGCTCGAGATGCGCGAGCTCGCCGTCCTCGCCTCTCGGCGTCGCGCCGGGCTCGCCACCCTGGTCGTCGTGCTGCTCGGGATCACGGTGGCGGCGATGGGACGCCTCGTCGTCGGGGTGGTCTCCGGGTCGCCGTTGGTCGGCCAGGCGCTCGTCCGCGCCGATGTGACGGTGGGTGGCCTCTGGCGGGCGGCGACCAGCGGGTGGATCGACGGATCACTGGGTTCCTACGGTCCGAGCGACCCGCTGCTCCTCGCGTTGATCCCCGGCACGGCGGTGTTCGGGAGGGCCGACGTCGTCATCGAGGTCCTCCTTCTCGGTGGGGTCGTCCTGGCAGGTCTGGGTGCCTGGTTCGCCGCCGGGGCGGCGACCCGGTCGTCCGCTCTGCGACTGTGGGCGGCCGTGGTGTGGGCGGTGGCGCCGACGCTGCTCCTCGCCGTCGATCAGGGGCGCGTCGGCGCGGTTCTGGCACACGTGCTGCTTCCATGGGTGGCGCTGGGAGTCGCGCGCGCCCTCGGTGTCGCACGGCGGGACGTCGTGCTGTCCGGTGCAGCGACCGTCCGGCGCGACGTCGGCGGTGCCGAGGTCGCGGCGCCCGCGGGGTCCGACGTCGCCAGCGATGACGTGAGCGTCGACGCAGGCGATCGTCCGGTCACCGTCGGCACCGCGGTCGACAACCCCCACGCCGGTGAGAGCGCCGGAGTCGACCCGGACGCGACGGCCGGCAGCGCACCCGCCGGGGCCGGGGAGGTGACCGGTGCTCTCGTCGCCACGCAGGACGCTCTCTCGGCACCGTCCTTACCCCGCGTCGTCACCGCGACCGCCGAGCAGGCGCTGCTTGCGGACCCGCCCCGTGTCGCGGATGCCATGCGGGTCGCGTCAGGTCGAACTGACGGCGAGGCGGGCCCACCGGTCCGTCGGACCGGATCGGTGACGGCAGCGGCCGCGGCCGGTCTCGCCCTCGCCGGGGTCGCGGCCGGTGCTCCGGTCCTGGGCGTCGCGGGTCTCGTCGCCCTGGTCGCCGTCGCGCTGATCGCGCGCCGGGTCCGGCGGCGCGTGCTGGTCGTGACGGCCCTGCCAACCCTCGCGCTGCTCGGCCCGGCGGTCGCGCGGGCGATCGGGACCCGGTCGACGGGCGGCCTTCGGCTCCTGCTTGCCGATCCGGGACACCCGGTGGCGTCGACGGCCACGGCGTCCTGGGAGCAGCTGCTCGGGCTCCCGACGCGTGGCACGTCGCTCACCCTTCCCTGGCTCCACGGCGGCGTCGCGGACCGGCTCCCGCTGGTTCTGGGCGGCGTCGTGACGTTGTTCGCCGTGCTCGCGCTCCTGCGGGGCCGTCCGGTGGCGTCCGCGGTCCGTGCCGGCTGGTTGGTCGCCGTTCTCGGCCTCGGCGCGGCCTTCGTGTCCTCACGCTCCGAGGTCGCCTCGGCGGACGGCGTCCTGGTGCGCGGATGGCCCGGTTCCGGAGTCTCGTTGGTGCTGCTCGGGCTGCTCACGGCCGCGGTGCTCGGAGCAGACCGCGTCCGCGGGCGGATCGCGCGGCGGACGTTCGGCTGGACGCAGGTCACGGGTGTGGCGCTCACGATCGTGGCGGTGCTCGCCCCGGTCGCGCCGGCCGGGGCGTGGGTGGTGCGAGCGCTCCAGGACTCATCCGGCGGCACGCACCTCCAGGTCCTCGATCACCGCGTCGTGCCCGCCGTCGCCCAGCAGTCGCAGCAGTCCGTGGGACGGTCACGCGTGCTGGCGATCGCGGTCGATGCCTCTGGGACTTTCTCCTGGCAGCTCCTGCGCGGGGACGGCCCAGAGCTCACGGAGAGTGCGGCGTCCGTCTTCTCCGCAGGGCTCACCGGGACGGTGGACCACGGTGTGCCGGCCCAGCCGGACAGCGCCGATCAGGGAGTGTCCACCGTTGTCGCGGGGATCGTCGGCGGCGCGCGCGCGGACGTCGCGGCGTCTCTCGCCGATCTTGCGGTGACCGATGTCCTCGTCCCTCCGGCGACTACCTCCGAGGCGACCGCGTCGACCCCGTCGCCTGTCGCTCCGACCGGCCCGGGCATCGTCCCGGACCGTGCCGCCCTGGTCGCACGTCTCGACTCGACCCCGGGCCTCGAACGGATCACCGAGAGCTCCTCGGGCGTCGTCTGGCGGATCTCTCCGACGGCCGACGCCGCGCCGGTCGTGACCTCGTGGGTGCGCACCGTCGTGCCGGCCTCGGGCAGCGCCGCGGAGCAGGACACCGCGGTCGCGGCGACCGCCGCCGGTGTCGACACCCAGCTCGCGGCCGGGGACCCGAACCGGCTCCTCGTCCTGTCGGAGCGGGCCGACCAGGGCTGGGCCGCGACGCTCGACGGCAGGCCGCTGCGCGCCGTCGCGGGGGACTGGCGTGAGTCGTTCGAGCTCGGCGCCGCAGGAGGGCACCTCATGGTCGCCTACGCGCCTGCCGATCGGACCCCGTGGCTCGTGCTCCAGGGCCTCGTGCTGCTGCTGGTCGGCCTGCTCGCGCTGCCGTTGCGACGGCGTCGGGGGTGGACCTCGTGAGCGCTTGGCGTCGGCGGGTGGCGGCGACGGCGTCGGCGATCGTCGTGCTGGCGCTCGGCGGCGGCGTGGTCGCGCTCGACCGGCTGGACCCGGTGGGCGCCACACAGCCTGCCGTTGCGACATCCGTCCAGGTGGCCGCAGCGCCGGTCTCGCTGGTCTGCCCGGGTCCCGTGCGCCTGCCGACGAGCAGCGGAGACGCGGGCTTCGACCCGGCGCCGGTCGGCGCGATCACGTCGGTCCGGGCAGCCACGACGGGTACAGGAACCCCCGGCGCGGGGTCGGGCGCCGCCGCTCCCGGCCTGCTCACCGACCTCGCCGGTGCCGCGACGTCGGCGCGGATCACCCCGACGACCGCGGGCGCGGCGACGACGACGCTCTCCGGACCGACCGCACCGGTGCTTCTCACCGCCGACCCCGTGAACGGTCATGCCCCACGGGCTGCCGGGACGTCGACCTCTCTCGTCACCGCCGGGGACCTGCGCGGTCTCGCCGTCGCGGCGTGCACGCCGGCCGGTACCGACGGGTGGCTCGTCGGCGGAAGCACCGCCGTGTCGAGCACGGCCCTGCTGACCCTCGCCAACCCGGGCAGCACCGCGGCCTCGGTCGACCTCGAGATCTGGGGACCCAACGGCCCCGTGGGACTCTCCGGCGGGAGCGCGTTGCTCGTGGCACCCCACGGGCAGCGACAGCTCCTGCTCTCCGGCGTCGCGGCCGAGCAGCGGCGGATCGTCGTCCACGTGAGCTCCACGGGCGGGTTGGTCGCCGCGTCGCTGCAGGACGATGCGCTGCGCGGTCTCACGCCCGGTGGTCTCACTTTCGTGTCCCCAGGGGTGGTCCCGTCCACGCGACAGGTCGTCACCGGGATCACCGTGCCGACCTCAGCGATCGCCGACTCCGACCAGGCGGTCCTGCGACTCGTCGCGCCCGGCGCGGCAGGTACGACGGCGACCATCTCCCTTCTCGGCCCGGACGGCGTGGTCCCGTTGCCCGGAGCGGAATCGGTCGACCTGCCCGCCGGCTCGGTGATCGACGTCCCGCTCGCCGGGATCCCGGCCGGGAGCTACACGGCCGTCGTGCGCGCGGACGTCCCGGTGCTGGCCGGAGCGCTGATCACGCGGATCGGGAGTGCCGGGCAGCTCGAGAACCAGCAGGTGATCGACCGGGCGTGGATCGCGGCCGGCACGGTGGGGGCTGGCGGGGTGGCCGCACTCCCGTCAGCGCCGGGTGTGACCTCGACGATCGTGCTCGGGGGAGTGGGCCGCACCGCGGCCGGGGACGGGCGCGACGCCACGGGCACCCTGCGAGCGTTCGCCGCCGACGGCACCGTGCTCGGCGATACGGCGGTGAGGGTTCCGGCCGGGCAGACGGTCACGGTGCCGGTGTCCGATCTCGGCGCGCAGGCGGTCGCGGTCGACCTCGTACCGGATGTGGACCCCTCCGGCACGGCGGCTCAGCTCGCCTGGGCCGTCGTCGCGACGTCGACACAAGCAGACGGACAGCTCGTCGCGGTCCTCACCCCCACACCTCCGCAGGACGCCGCTCCGTCGGTTCGCGTCAGGCAGGGGACCGGCGTCGGGCTGCCCTGAGCTGCGCGAGCTCGCGGCCTCGGAGACCGACGGCGAGCATGGTCCGCACGGGCCACTCGTACCAGTGGTGGTAACGCCGCCGCAGGTACATCGCGGCGCTCCGATGGTGGGCCGTGATCATCGACGCCGGGCGCTCGCGCCACGACGTGCCGCCGACGTGGGTCACGTGCACGCTCGGAACGTACAGGTTCCGCCACCCGGCCTGCGCGAGGCGCTCGCCGAGGTCGACGTCCTCGAAGAACATGAAGTAGGCGTCGTCGAAACCGCCGACCTGCTCGAACGCCTCGCGGCGCAGCACGAGGCACGCGCCCGACAACCATCCCGCGAACCGCTGCGACCCGGCCTCTTCCTGGCGCCGGTGGTAGGCGCGGGTCCACGGGTTCCCGGGCCAGACCCTGACGAACAGCGCATGACCGACGCCCTGGGTCAAGGACGGCAGCTCCCGGGCGGACGGGTACACGGTCCCGTCGGGGTTGAGCAGCGCGGGGCCGACGGCAGCGACCGTCGGGTCCGACTCGGCGGCGGCGATCAGTGCGTCGAGCGCACCCGCCTCCCAGACGATGTCGGTGTTCGCGACGACGAGCCAGGGCTGGCGAGCGTCGGCCGCTCCGGCGTTCGCACCACCGCCGTAGCCCAGGTTGGCCCCGGTGCGGAGCACCCGTGCGCCGAACGTCGAGGCGATCTCGTCGACGACGTCGGCGACAGGCCCGTTGTCGGCGAGCACGAGCTCGACCTCCGCCGTGGTGGCGGTCCGCAGCGAGGACGCGAAGTCGGCGAGCTCGGGACCGGGGTTGTAGGTCACGCAGATCACGCGCACACCGCGGGGTCCGATGGAGGTGGTCATCAGGTGAAGGTTAGTGCCCCTCGTCGTACTCGGGGTCCACGTCCTCGGGACGCCGGCCGAGCAGGTGGGCGACCTGCTCGACGACCACGTCCCGGACCAGACCGCCCAGGTCGCTGGCGTCGAGCGCCCGGGTCTCGACGGGGCGGCGGTAGATGACGATGCGGTTCGGCAGCCCGGCATCGGCGGCGAAGTAGCGTCCGAGCGGCACACCGCCGGTCTCCCACGGTGCGGGAGCAGACGGTGGAACGTCCTCGACGGCGAACTCGGTGCCCTCGAGCTCGGCCGCCCACCGGTGCTCGAGCCGTTCGACCGCGGCGAGGACCAGGTCGTCGAAGCGCTCGGCCCGGGTCCGGAACGCCGGCACGGTCGACGGCACGAGAGGCCCGCGCACGCCACGGCCGCGCCGGTCCCGGCGGTTGGTCGCACGGGCCCTGGGCGCTCCGGCGCTGAGGTGCTGGTCCATCACCGGCACTGTAGCCCGGGCTGCGGCGTGTGGGGGTGGGCGCCGACAGCGGGCGAGGGTAGCGTCCTCGGTGTGAGATCAGCCAGGCAGTGCACGCGGACGGCCTGTGCACGTCCCGCCGTGGCCACGTTGACCTACGTGTACTCGGACTCGACCGCGGTGCTCGGCCCGTTGGCGACCAACGCGGAGCCGCACTCGTACGATCTGTGCGCGCTTCACGCGGATCGGTTGACCGCCCCGCGCGGGTGGGAGGTCGTCCGTTTGATGCCCGAGTTCGTCGAGTCGGGGCCGAGTCACGACGACCTGCTCGCGCTCGCGGACGCCGTGCGCGAGGCAGGTCGGCCGCGCCACCGCGCGCAGGACGACGAGCCGGCCGTCGTCGGCGAGGTCGCGCGTCGCGGCCATCTGAGGGTGCTGCGCGGGGACGGGAGCTGACAGATGGCGGGCACGCAGGGGGCGCGACGTGGACGCAGGGCGAGCGACGCGGTCGAGCCGCTGGGTTCTCTCGCCGGCACGACGAACGGATCAGCGCCCGGACCGGAGTCGTGCAGCGCGTGCGGCGGGACCACGCTGACACGGGTGCGCATCGTCCTCACGGACTCGACCCCGGTAGTCTTCGTCTCGTGCCACGCGTGCGAGCACAAGGGCTGGTACGAGGACGGCGGGGACGGGACCGAGCTCGGCCTCGACTGGGTCACCGTCCACAGCGCCAAGAAGTCCTGACGGGCGTCGCTCGTCGGCGCGGACGACGACCCGCGGCCTCAGTAGAGTGGCGACGTGCCCTCCCGGGCCCGAGCAACGGAACGAGGACGACAGCATGAGTGGTGCAGCCGAGCAGGTGAACCAGACGATCGAGCCGTGGCTCCGGGCGATCCTCCGGTGCCCGGTGACGGGGGCGACGCTCGTCGACGCTGTCGGCCCGGACGGGAACCCGGAGCTCGTGTCGACCGATCCGGACAATCCGCTGGCCTACCCGGTGCGCGATGGGATCCCTGTGCTGCTGGCGGACGAGGCGCGGCCGGTCACCCGGTCCTGACCCGGCTCCGGCGCCCCGCGGCGCCACAGGTCCTCGACCTCACGACAGGGACGACATGGCACACGAGGGAAGCTCCCGGGCGATCGTCGCGGCGCTGTCGGCGAACGTCGGCATCGCCGTCACCAAGCTCGTCGCCTTCCTCCTGACGGGCTCGAGCGCGATGCTCGCGGAGTCGGTGCACTCGCTCGCCGACTCCGGGAATCAGCTGCTGCTTCTCATCGGTGGGAAACGAGCCCGGCGCGAGGCTGACCCGTCGCACCCGTTCGGCTACGGGCGCGAGCGCTACCTGTACGCGTTCATCGTGTCGATCGTGCTGTTCTCCCTCGGTGGACTCTTCGCGCTCTACGAGGCCTGGCACAAGTGGGCGGAGCCGCACGGCATCGACTCGTGGCAGTGGGTCCCCGTGGTGGTCCTGTTGGCTGCCGCGGGCATGGAGGGATTCTCGTTCCGGACGGCTGTCGCGGAGTCCAACCGGTTGCGGGGGTCCCAGTCTTGGGCCGCGTTCATCCGTGGTGCGAAGGCGCCGGAGCTCCCGGTGGTGCTTCTCGAGGACTTCGGTGCACTCGTCGGGCTCGTGCTGGCTCTCGCCGGGGTGAGCATGACGCTCGCTACGGGCGACGGCCGGTGGGATGCCGGCGGCACGGCCGGGATCGGCGTCCTGCTGGTGATCATCGCGGTCGTGCTCTCGGTCGAGACCCGGTCGCTGCTGCTCGGCGAGTCGGCTGCGAGCGACGTCGTCGATCGGATCCGGGCCGCGCTGGTCGGCCCCGGCGTGTCGTCGGTGATCCACCTGCGCACGATGCACCTCGGGCCCGAGGAGCTCCTGGTCGCCGCGAAGATCGAGGTACCGGGAGCGGCGACGGCAGCCGATGTCGCGCGGGCGATCGACGACGCCGAGGTCCGCGTCCGAGCGGCCGTGCCGATCGCCCGGGTCATCTACCTCGAGCCCGACCTGCGTCGCGCGGTCGCGCGCTGAGCAGGTCGGCTCGCGGACCTCAGTCGAGCGGGTCCGGGACCTGGTGGGGGAGCCGGTGCAGAGCGACACCCTCGTCGGCGACGCGCCGCCGTGCGGCCATCGCCAGGGCGTACTCCCGTTCGCGGCGTGCACCGAGGACGGCGGTGAGGAATGCCTCGGGATGGGTGCCGGCGGGCGGGAGCGGTGCGACGTAGCGCTCGACCGCGCGCGAGAGCTCGGTCCCGAGTCGCACGCGCGAACCCGGGTGCAGCATCGACGTGCGACCCAGGAACTGGCGCACCGAGAGGGCGAGCCCGTCCGGCAGTCGCCTGATGTCGGCGTGGTGGGCCCAGCCGAGCAGCTCGAACGGGATCGGGGCCGGCGGTGCGGGTCGCGTCCCGCCACGCACCCGGATCGCGTAGGTGCCCGCGAGAAGATCGCCGAGTCGTTTGCCCTGGGGGTGCACGAGCGAGGTGATGATCGCCACGGATCCGGCCGTGAGCCACATCTCGCCGACGCCGACGAGCGCGCGCACCAGCGCGTGCCGGAACCGCACCGGACCGCCGTCGTCCCGCACGATCCGGATCCCGGTGGCGAGCTTGCCGAGCGAACGACCCCGGGTGAGGGACTCGACGGTCACCGGCGCGACGACCATGAGCAGCACCAGGACGCCGACGCTCAGGATCGCGCCGACGTGGGCGTTCACGTCCACACCGGTCCCGGCAAACGTCGCGAGCGCGACGAGCACCACCGCGGCGTCGACCGCGACGTCGAGCGCTGCACCGAGGAAACGAGTGGCGAACGACGCCGGACGGGTGTCGAGCAGCACGCCCTCACCGATGACGATCCCGTCCTGCACGGCCCACCTCCCTGCGCCTACCCTGCCATGGCCGAGGGTTCGCTGTGGCAGGGTATCGAGCGTGGACCTGGATGCCTTCACGGCGGTGAACACCCCGCACTGGGAACGTCTGGACGCGCTCGGTCGGCAGCGTCGGCTGACCGGTGCGGAGGCCGACGAGCTCGTCCGGCTCTACCAGTCGACGGCCACCGACCTGTCGGCGATCCGGTCCTCGGCGCCTGACCCCGCCGTCATCACCCAGCTCTCTCAGGTCCTGGCACGCGCGCGGTCGCGGATCGCCGGAGCGCACGAGCCGTCCGTGCGCGACGTCGCGCGGTTCCTGACCGTGTCGCTCCCCGCTGCTCTCTACCGGCTGCGGTGGTGGACCGTCGCCGTGACGGCCCTGGGCGTCGGGCTCGGGATCCTGGCCGGGGTCTACGTCGCGACCCACCCGCACGCGCTCGCCGCGTTGGGGACGCCGAGCGAGCAGCAGCAGTACGTCGACCAGGCGTTCGCCGAGTACTACCACCCCGGTGCGGGGTTCGCGGGCGTCGTGTGGACCAACAACGCGTGGATCGCCGCCCAGTGCATCGGACTGGGCATCAGCGGCATCTGGCCCGTGATGGTCCTGGTCCAGAACTCCGTGATGGTCGGTGCGACAGGTGCCGTGATGGCCACGCACGGTCAGCTCGGACTGTTCCTCCAGCTCATCGCCCCGCACGGCCAGCTCGAGCTGATGTCGATCTTCACGGCCGGCGCGGCCGGTCTCCGTCTGTTCTGGACCGCGATCGACCCCGGCCCGCGCGCTCGCGGACAAGCCCTCGCCGAGGAGGGTCGGGCGATCGTGACGGTCGCGATCGGGCTCACCGGGACGCTCGCCGTCTCCGGGTCGATCGAAGGCTTCGTGACGGGTTCGGGCCTTCCGTGGTGGTTCAAGATCGCGATCGGGACGATCGCGCTCGCGGCGTTCTGGGTGTACACGATCACGCTGGGTCGCCGCGCCGTCGCGCTCGGCGAGACGGGCGATCTCGAACCCGATCGCGCCGGTGACGTGCTGCCGGTGGTGGGCTGAGCCGCCCGCACGTCACAGCCGCCCGGCCGCCTTGAGTGCGAGGTACGCGTCAGCGACCTGGGGCGCGAGGTCGTCGGGCAGGGCGTCGACGACCTCGACGCCGAGGTCACGCAGGCGACCGGCGACGGCCTGCCGCTCGAGCTCGGTCCGGTCCGCGGCCGCAGCGTCGAACACGGCGTTCGCGTCGGTGTGGTCGCGTCTGAGCGCATCCAGCTCGGGGTCCCGGACGGAGGCAAGCAGGACCTGGTGGAGGCGTGTGAGCTGCCCGACCACGGTGAGCAGGCCCTGTTCGACGGACGCGGGCTCGAGGGCCGAGAGCAGCACGACCAGCGCCCGCTGGGAGAGCCGGTCACGGACGAGGGTCACCAGCCCCGGCCAGTCGGCCTCCACGAGGACCGGCTCGACCTGGGCGAGCGCCTCGGCGATCGCCGGCATCAGTCGCGGTCCGGTGGTGCCGGCGACCCGCGCCCGGACGGCGCGGTCGTAGGCGACGAGCTCCACCCGGTCGCCGGCCCGGGACGCGAGCGCGGCCAGCAGGAGAGCGGCCTCGATCGACGCGTCCAGCCGGGGCGCGTCGAGGACGCGCGCGGCCGACGTACGGGACGTGTCGATCACGATCAGCACGCGGCGGTCACGCTCTGGCCGCCAGGTCCGCACGACCACGTCGGACCGTCGTGCGCTCGCGCGCCAGTCGATCGACCGGACGTCGTCGCCGATCACGTACTCACGCAGCGAGTCGAACTCGGTACCGGGGCCGCGCACCTGGACCGCCGAGCGTCCGTCCAGCTCGCGCAGCCGCGCCAGGCGGCTCGGCAGGTGCCGGCGCGAGGCGAACTCCGGAAGCACGCGCAGCCGCGCCGGAACATCGATCGAGAGCTGCCGACCGGCGAGACCGAGCGGTCCGACCGCACGCAGCGTCACCCGGTCGGCGAGCCGATCACCGCGACGCACCGGGACGAGCACGGTCGTCAGGCGACGCGCCTCGCCTGCGCGGAGGTCGACCGGGAAGCGGTCCTGGCGTGCGCCGGCCGAGGGCTGCCACGCGTCGCGCACGACGCCGCGCCACCGTCGACGGTCGAGATTGGTGACGGTCAGCACCGACGACACGGTCTCGGTCAGGCGCACCGACGGTGGCACCGTGCGGGAGAGGCCGATCGATCGGGGAGACGCGGCGAGGAGGACGTCGAGCACGCACAGCAGCACCACCACGAGGGCCCACGCCACGACGGTGCCGGCCGCGGGTAGCACCGCGACGAAGATGACGCCCAGGGCGGCGAGGACGACGGCACGCCAGGTGATCGCCATGTCGGTGGTCCTTCCCGTCAGCTCGAGCAGGGGTGGTGCGGCAGGGCAGGTGGGCGGTGCCCGATCAGCGGGGGACCGGGACCGAGGCCAGCACGGTCTCGAGGACCCCCTCGACCGTCACGCCCTCGAGCTCGGCCTCGGCGCGCAGCTGGACCCGGTGCCGCAGGGTCGGTTGGACGAGAGCCTTGACGTCGTCGGGCGTCACGTACGGTCGGCCGGACAGCCAGGCCCACGCTCGTGCGGTTGCGAGCAGCGCGGTGGCGCCGCGGGGAGACACCCCGAGCGAGAGCGACGGAGCCACCCGCGTCGCCCGGCACAGGTCCACGGTGTACCCGAGCACCTCCGGCGCGATCTGCACGCGGGCGACCTCGGCGCGGGCCTGCGCCAGGACCGCCTCGCCGGCGACGGCGCGGACACCGGCTGCTGCGAGGTTGCGCGGGTCGAATCCCGACGCGTGGCGGTGCAGGACCTCGATCTCCTGGTGCCGCTCCGGGAGCGGGAGGGTGAGCTTGAGCAGGAACCGGTCCAGCTGGGCCTCGGGGAGCGGGTACGTGCCTTCGTACTCGACCGGGTTCTGGGTCGCGATCACCAGGAACGGGTCCGGCAGCGGACGCGGGTGGCCGTCCACCGACACCTGACGTTCCTCCATCGCCTCCAGCAGCGAGGCCTGGGTCTTGGGGGGCGTCCGGTTGATCTCGTCGGCCAGCAGCAGGTTGGTGAAGACCGGGCCCTCACGGAACGAGAACTCGGCCGTCCGGGCGTCGTACACCAGCGAGCCGGTGACGTCGCCGGGCATCAGGTCCGGGGTGAACTGGACCCGCTTGGTGTCCAGGTCCAACGAGGCCGACAGCGCGCGGACCAGGAGGGTCTTCGCGACACCGGGAACACCCTCGAGGAGGACGTGACCACGGCACAGCAGCGCGATGATCAACCCGGTGATCGCGGCGTCCTGCCCGACGACCGCCTTGCCGACCTCGCGGCGCACCCCCGCCAGGGCGTCGCGCAGCGCGGGTGACGGGGTGAAACCGGCCGGGTGCTGGACCGGGGATCCTTCAGTTCCTGTGCTCACGTGCGGTGAACCTCGCTCTCCAGGTCGTCGAGTCGGCGGGCCAGGTGTGCCAGCCCGCCGTCGTCTGTCGGTGGTGGTCCGTACAGCAGTGCAGCGATCTCCTCGGACGGGCGGCCCGTGGCGCGCGCCACGGCGTCGATCACCGTGACCGCGTCGGCCGAGCGGGCGAGACCCACGCGCGTCGCGCACCGGCGAGCGGTGCCGGCACGAAGAGCGGCTGCGGCGTGCCCGAGCGAGCGTGAGCGTCGGTACAGGCGTCCGCGGCCGCGGACGGCCTCGGAGCTGCGCACGACGACCGGCAGCGGCTCGGTGACGAGGCGTCCGAGGCGCCGTCCTCGCCACACGGCCGCGACGAGCGCGACCAGGAGGAGCTGGACGCCGACGAGCCCGGCCTGGGGTGGGAGCAGGTCGCCGAGGCCGGGGGCCGAGACCTGGTCGGTGCCAGAGTCCTGTGGCGACGGGACGTACCAGACCAGGGTGTCGTTCCGCCCGAGCGCGCGCAGGGCGATCGCGGCGTTCCCGGCCTGTGCGAGCGCGCCGTTGGTCAGCGGTTCGGCCGACGCGAGGGCGGTGAGGCGGCGGTGCCCGGTGAGGACGAGGTAGGCGCCGGTGGACCGGTCGTCGCCCGGGAAGCAGACGACCCCGGCGCCGTCGACCAGCAGGAGACCGGAGGCGTCCACGGTGATCCGACCGGCAGCCTGGGCATCGGCATCGCTGCAGTCCGCGGAGACGATCGTGCCGGGCGCCCGGGGGGTGCCGTAGCGATCGGCGCGACCGTCGCTCAGGGCATCCAGTGCGGGTGCGGACGGGTCGACGAGGACCAGGTCCGCGGTCGTCCGACCGAGGGCCGCCACCTGGGCGGAGTCGAGGAGATCGGTGCTGGTCACGAGGAGCGTCGCGCCCGACGTCGCACGTGCGGCCGCGGCCGCGGTCGTCCGGACGTACTCGACCGTGACCCCTCGGTCCGTGAGGATGCGCGCGACAGCGCGACCCCCCGCAGGCGAGGGGTTGTCAGGCGCCAACGGGATCCCGGAGGTCCGCGGTCGAGGAAGCACGCTGAGGGCGGCGACGACGACGAGCAGTGCGACGACGATCGCGGTCGTGCGTCCGTGCCGCCACCGGGCCCGCGCCGTCGAGGTCGCGGTCGACCCGTCGCCGACGACGGTCCCGGCGGTCAGGACCACCGGGATCTGGCCCAGGGGCTGTGCGGGAGTCCCGCCGGGGGTCCGTCCCGGCCCGGAGATCTGCGTCATCGGGGCGCCGCCAGCACGGGGCCGGGTCCGACGCTCTCGGGTCGCGCCTGCGCGAGGTCGCCGTCGAGCGCGCGGAGCTCGTCGTGATCGGTCCGGACGGCGGGAGCATGCCCGTAGCAGACGTCGTCGAACGTGCGTCCCGCCCGGTGCAGCCGCTCCGCGAGAGCGGGGAACCGCGTCGCGGCCTCCTCCGACGCCTCGTGGGCGGTCCGCCCGGGTCGCTCCGCGAGCACGGCGCGTTCCTCGAGGGACCGGACGATCGCCCGATAACCGTTCAGGACGGCCCCGTCCAGGTCGCCGGTCTCCGCCGCCCGCTCGGCCGCCTCGCGAAGCTCGCGCGCCGTCCGCGCGTCCTCGCCGAGCACGACGTGCGACCCGTTCCGGCCCGCCCGTGTGCGCATCCGGACTGGCCCCGCGACGTACAGCGCCACCACCACGAGAGCCACGGCGAGGAGCGTCGCGACGACCTGCACCCAGGTGACGGTCTGCGCTGCGTCGTTCAGCCCGCGCAGGAGCGCGTTGAGCTTCTCCATGATCCAGCCGAGAAGGTTGAACGCCGGATGGTAGATCGGGTCGGTCAGCTCGCGCTCGGCCCAGCGCCGCGCGGTCTCCGCATCCGGGGTCACCGGCACGTCGTTCACCATGAGGTGGGCCGCTCGGGATGATGCGCTCATGAGCGCGGTCGCCGCACCGAGACCGAGAAGCGACGCCCTCACCGTCAGACGGCCTCGCCGGCGGCACGTGCGAGCTCGACGTCGAGCCCCTCGCGCCGGATTCGCAGGTCGACGTAGAGCAGGGCGACGACGGACGCGAGGTACGAGACCGTGACGGTCTCGGTGATCGCCGACGACACCGCGGTCACGATGACGGCGACGGAGGCCATGTTGGGCATCGCCACCAGGAACTGCGTGAGGATGCTCGCCGGCACCCCGAGGAGCCCGGTCAGCACGGTCAGCATGAGGACCACCAGCAGGTAGATCCCGAAGAGCCGCCAGAAGCTCCCGTGCGTCAGCCTCCACCCGCGGGCGATGCCGCGCCGGAAGCTCGTCCCCTCGAGCACGAGCGAGGCGGGGACGAGCAGGGTGCGGACGGACAGCCAGACGGCGACGACGAGGTACCCGACGAGGCCCGCCAGGCCCAGCAGGACCGCCGCGGCGGTCGACCCCGTGCGCGCGACGAGAACGACGAGCCCGACCAGCAGGGCGAGGACGGCGAGCTCGGCGCCGGCGATGGCGAGCGCGAACCCGAGCAGCCGCGCGCGCCGTCCCTTCGTGAGCGCCCAGGCCTCGCTCATCGACAGCTTCTGGCCGATCACCGAGCGGCTCACGGAGGTGATGAGGAGCCCGGTGAGCAGCGGTCCGGCGAACGTCATCGCGACGCTCGTCACGAACGACCCCATCGAGGCGGAGATCGACGTGGTGAGCGTCGACTGGAAGGCCTGTGCCGAGGCGGGGTCGAGCTCGGACGTGAGGCTCGGCAGATAGGTGGCGAGGAGGTCGGTGACGTAGAGGCCCAGGACCGTGCTCACCGTGATCACGACGACGACGACGATGGCGCTCAGGCCGAACATCACCGCGGGGTTCGAGCGGATCGCACGGAAGGAGCCGTCGAGGATCTCCATCAGGGTGAGCGGACGGAGCGGGACGATCCCGGGCTGGGCGGCAGGCGGTGCCCACTGGTCCCAGCCGGGTCCCGCCGGGTAGGGGCTGCCGCTCTGCGGGTACGGGGACGTTCCGGGCGCTGCAGTCGGATGCTGCTGCCCGAACCCCGGCGTGTACCCCGGAGCCGGTCCGGTCGGTGGGACGGCAGTGGGCGGAGCCAGGTAGCCGGGCTGCGTCGGTGGGGCGCCCCACCCGGGCTCCGGAGCACCCGTCGGATCGGGTCCCGCGCCGGGCGCCGTCCAGGACGGTCCTCCCGTCGGTTCCGGGGTCGGCGTCGTCATCGTGGAAGGGCTCCCTGCTGGTCGACCTGTCGGTGCGTCGTCCGTACGGACGCCGCGGCTGGCGGCGCGATCATCGTGCCACGACCATGCGGCCCGACGATGCAGAACCGCGGGTCCTCGGGGGCCTGCGTCCACCGCGCGGCCACGTCGGGCACCGCACCCTGTCGGTGGTGACACCATAGGGACATGAAGGGTCGCGTGCTGGTGGTCGACGATGACACGGCGCTCGCCGAGATGATCGGCATCGTGCTGCGGTCCGAGGGGTTCGAGCCGTCGTTCTGTGCTGACGGGGACGGCGCGCTCGCGGCGTTCCGCCAGGCGCAGCCCGATCTCGTGCTGCTCGACCTCATGCTCCCGGGCAAGGACGGGAACGAGGTGTGCCGGCTGATCCGTGCCGAGTCCGGGGTCCCGATCGTGATGCTGACCGCGAAGAGCGACACGATCGACGTGGTCGTGGGCCTCGAGTCGGGAGCAGACGACTACATCTCGAAACCGTTCAAGCCCAAGGAGCTCATCGCGCGGGTCCGTGCGCGCCTGCGGCGGAGCGACGAGCCCGCCCCGGAGCACCTCGCGATCGGTGACCTCACGATCGACGTGACGGGGCACCGTGTCGCCCGCGCCGGCGTGCCCATCTCGCTCACCCCGCTGGAGTTCGACCTCCTGGTGGCGCTGGCTCGCAAGCCGTGGCAGGTCTTCACCCGCGAGGTGCTGCTCGAGAAGGTCTGGGGCTACCGCCACGCCGCGGACACGCGACTGGTCAACGTCCACGTGCAGCGGCTCCGGTCCAAGATCGAGGCCGATCCCGAGCAGCCGGAGATCGTCGTCACGGTTCGCGGCGTCGGGTACAAGGCGGGCGTGACGTCGCCGTGACGGCCCTGAACGAGCGGTAGCGGTGGCCGGCAGAGGACGCGCCGCGCGGGCGTGGCGGCGCCTGCAGGTCCGCGTGTGGCGGTGGACCAGGACGCTCACGATGCGCTGGCGGGCGTCGCTCCAGGTGCGCGTCATCACGTCGACCCTCGCGATCGGGCTGATCGTCCTGGTCGCGCTCGGAGCCTTCTTGTCCGCCCGGATCCGCAACGGGATCTTCGACCAGCGGGTCACCCAGATCCTCGGAGAGAGCGCCCGGAGCACCCAGCAGGCGCAGAACACCTTCGACTCGTCGACCGCGGGGACCGAGTCCGACGTCCAGGAGCTCCTCAACGACATGGCCCGGGCGCTCCAGTCCGGCGGTTCGGGCGATCGGGAGGTCTTCCTGCTGCCGTCGCCGGGGAACCACGCACCGATCGTGCTGAACACGGTCGTGTCCGCGTCAGACCTCGTCCCGCTGATCAGCCCCGAGCTCCGAGCCGCGACGGCGGCCGGCAAAGGGCAGCGGTGGCAGTCCGTCGCCGAGCCGGTGCGGGTCGCCTCCGGCGTCACGGAGTCGCAGCCGGCGGTCATCGTCGGGTCGAAGGTGAACGTCCCGGTCGCCGGCACCTACGAGCTCTACTTCCTCTACAACCTCGAGTCCGAGCAGCAGAGCCTGGAGTTCCTGCAACGTGTCCTGCTGCTCGGGGGAGCGGCGCTCGTCCTGCTCCTCGGGGGGATGACCTTCTTGGTCACGCGGCAGGCGGTGCGCCCGGTGCGGGTGGCCGCGGGGGTCGCGGAGCGGTTGGCCGACGGCCACCTCACCGAACGCATGAAGGTGCGCGGCCAGGACGAGATGGCGACGCTCGCGCGCTCGTTCAACGAGATGGCCGGCAGCCTGCAGATCCAGATCGCGCAGCTCGAGGAGCTGTCGACCCTGCAGCGGCGCTTCGTGTCGGACGTGTCGCACGAGCTCCGCACCCCGCTGACCACGATCCGGATGGCGGGAGAGGTGCTGCACGCCGCACGGGGCGACTTCGAGCCTGCGGCCAAGCGGTCCGCCGAGCTGCTCGCGACCCAGCTCGACCGGTTCGAGGACCTCTTGGCCGACCTCCTGGAGATCAGCAGGTTCGACGCGGGCGCCGCGATGCTCGACGCCGAGGACCGTGACATGTGCGACGTCGTGCTCGCCGCGGTGGAGCACGCCATGCCTCTTGCCGAGCGACGGTCGACGTGGCTCCGCATCACTCTCCCCGAGGCGGGGTGCCGTGCGGACATCGACCCGAGACGGGCCGAGCGGATCCTCCGGAACCTGCTGGTGAACGCGATCGAGCACGCGGAAGGGTCGACGGTCGAGATCGAGGCGGCGAGCGACGGCCGGGCCGTCGCCGTCACCGTACGGGACCACGGTGTCGGGATGACGCCGGAGGAGGCGACCCACGTGTTCGACCGGTTCTGGCGCGCGGACCCCGCGCGCGCCCGGACGACCGGTGGGACGGGTCTCGGCCTGGCGATCTCGCTCGAGGACGCCCGGCTGCACGGCGGCTGGCTCGAGGCCTGGGGGCACCCCGGTCACGGTGCATCCTTCCGGCTGACGGTCCCGAGACGCGCCGGGATCGCACTCACGTCGTCACCCCTCCCGCTCGAACCTCCGCCGGCCCCGCCGGCCCCCATCCCTCGATGGACCGCCTCGCCGCAGTCGGCCGTCGACCCTGCGGCGCTTCCCGACATGGACCAGCTGGAGATGCGATGACCCTCGCTCGTTCGCCCCGTCGCCCGAGGTCGCGGGCCGTCGTTCTCACCGTGGCCCTGGTCGCCGTGATGGGCGTGCTCGCCGCATGCGACGGGATCCCGACCGCAGGGCCCGTAGGAACCGGGGACGGTGCCGTCAGCGAGCCCGGACCGGTCGTGCTTCTGGCGTACGGACCACCGGCCGACGCCAACCCGCAGGAGATCGTGCGCGGTTTCCTGCAAGCGGGCGCGGCCGGCAACACCGACAACTTCGCGGTCGCGCGGGAGTACCTCACCGGCAGCGCGCAGTCGACCTGGGACCCCCAGCAGCAGGTCGTCGTGTACTCCGCGAAGGGCACCCCGCAGGTCACGAGCCCGACGGAGTCGGAGGTCAGCCTCACGTATCCCTGGGAGGCGACCGTCGACGCCAACGGGCAGTACACCGAGGCCGCGCCGGGAGCGAAGTGGGAGGGAACCTTCGACCTCCAGAAGGATCCGAACGGCCAGTGGCGGATCTCGGCTCTGCCCGACGGCGTGCTGGTCTCCGACCCGAACTTCGTCTCGGTCTACCGATCGACCCCGATCTACTTCCTGAGCAAGGACCACACGTTCCTCGTCCCGGAGATCCGCTGGTTCCCGGTCCGCAACGCGGTGACGGGAGCGGTCAACGCGCTGCTCGCCGGACCGTCGCAGTTCCTCAGGGACGCCGTCGACACCGCGTTCCCGGACGGTGTGACCCAGACGGTCAACGGTGTGACGGTCGACAACAACGGCACAGCTCTGGTCGACGTGTCGGGGCCCGTGCTCTCGGCGGACGCCGACCAGCGACGCCTCATGCGGACGCAGCTGGACGTGACCCTCATGCGACTGCCCGGTGTCCGCTCGATCCAGCTCTCCGTCGCCGGCGTGCCGATGCAGTCGGTGACCGAGGCGAACCTTGCGGTGGACCCGGCGCCGGGCGTGCTGCCCGTCGCGGTCCAAGGGGACCAGCTGGTGACGCTCAACGGGACCCAGGCCGCGCCGGTGCCGGGTGCCGGATCGCTCGCGGGTCTCGGCGCGCGGAGCCCGGCGCAGAGCGACGACGGGAAGCTCGTGGTTCTGCTCGCAGGGCCGAACCGGCTCGTGCTCGCGCCGACGGCCGAGAAGGCCGCCGTCACGCTGCTCACCGGTATCCACCTGCTGGCCCCGTCCGTCGACCGGTTCGGCTGGATCTGGACCGGGTCGTCGACCGTCGGCTCGCCGGTGCAGGCGGTCGAGGCCGACGGAACTCCGGCAACGATCTCCGCCGACTGGCTCGCGAGCAGGACGGTCGAGTCGATCCGCGTCTCGCACGACGGCGCGCGGATCGCGGTGGTCTCGGACGGGCAGGACGGCGTCGCGGTGGATCTGGCGGCGGTCGTCCGCGACGGGTCAGGTCGCCCGGTCCGGCTCGACGCGCCGCTGCGTGTCGGCGCCTCGTTGACCGACGCCAGCGCCGTGGTCTGGGTCGACGAGCAGACCCTCGCGGTTCTCGGACGGGTCACCGGCTCGACCTCCTCGACGGCCGCGATCGTGCCGATCGGCGACCGGACCCGGATGCTCCCGGTGCTCGACGGTGTGCTCGCGCTGGGTGCAGGCAAGGGTGAACGGTCGATCTACGCCGGCACCTCCGACGGTTCGGTGTACTCGCTCCAGGGTCTGAGCTGGCGGAAGGTCGTCGACGGCATCAGCACGCCGGCGTATCCCGGCTGAGCGGGCGCGCGCGGCGACGTCCGCACGGTCGGTGACGGGGTGGCGCATCGGATCCCGGGCAGCCTGACGCTCGTGATCGGCGTGTCGCTCCACTTGGGCCGCCTGATGCGCACCGACGTGTCGCCGTTCACCAGACTGTGCCCGTGCGACGACAAGCGGACCGAACCACGCCGCCCGACGTCCGCGCCCGATCCGTGGTCGCTCGCGCGGTGCGCGACCTCGCGCGCCTCGTCGTGCCGGTCGAGTGCGCCGGGTGCGGCGAGTGCGACGTGGTGCTCTGCTCCGCGTGCGCGTCGGCGCTTCGGGGGCCGGTGATGCGCTGCGAGGCTGCTGCCCCACGATGGGACCGGATGACGGCCGAGCCGGCGCCGATCTGGGCGGCAGCGCCGTACGTCGGGCCGGTCCGCGGGATCGTCGTCGCCTGGAAGGACCGCGGCCGCAGCGACCTCACGGGCCCGCTGCGCGACTCGCTCGCCCGCGCCGTGGCCGAGCTCGTCGACCTCGAGCAGGCCGGACCCGGTGTCGGCATCACGGACCCAGGGGGTCTCGTCGTGGTGCCGGTGCCGTCCTCGGCCGCCGCGCGTCGTCGTCGTGGTGCCGACCTCGTCGCGGGTCTCGCCGACGTCGTCGCGACGACCGCTCGGACGCACGGACTGACCACGACCACGGCGGCTGGTCTGCACCGCCGTCATGGGGCGGCGGATCAGGTCGGGCTGGGTGCCCGCGCCCGCGGACGCAACCTGTCCGGTGCCGTCCGCGTGCGCCGTCGCGGGCACGTCGGCGCCGGCGCCCGCGTGCTCCTCGTCGACGACGTCGTCACCACCGGGGCCACCCTCGCCGCGTGCGCCCGTGCGCTGGAGGGCGTGGGGGCGGTCGTCGTGGGGGCCGTCGTGCTCGCCGCGACGCCCCCGCCTCGAGGCCGCGAGGGCGTGTCGGCGCAGGTGTCCCCGCACGGGTCGACACCCGTGGATGAAGTCGGGAACGTCATGCTGACATCCCTCGATCCGGAGAGTTACGGTGGGTCCAGACCCCGCGGGGAACGGGCGTCCGGCGACGCTCTCCCGTCCCCCGCCGGTGCCGAAGGAGGTGAGGCCAGAACCGGCCCTACGGGGCGTTCCGCGCAGGTGGCCGGGTGGGTTCCCGCCCGGTCTGAGGCCCATCTGGAGGCTCACATGGAGATCGTCGTCGCTGGCCGACACACCGAGGTCCCCGAGAAGTTCCGCGATCACGTCAAGGAGAAGCTGGCCAAGATCGAACAGCTCGCTCCGACCGCGCAGCGGATCGACGTCGAGGTCAGCCATGAGCGCAATCCGCGCCAGGCGGGGATCGCCGAGCGGGTCGAGATCACCGTGGTGGACAAGGGTCCGGTGATTCGCGCCGAAGCGAGCGCCGACGACCGCTACGGCGCCTTCGACCTCGCGATCGCCAAGCTGCAGGAGCGCCTGCGTCGATCTCGCGACAGGCGGAAGGACCACCGCCTGCACACGCCCCTCGCCCCCGTCGACGTCCGGCCGCCGGCTCCCGCGGAGGAGTCGCACGGACCTGTGGTCCCGGGCGAGGTCGCGGAGACCACCCTGGGTGACTCACCCGTCGTGATCAGGCAGAAGGTCCACGCGGCCCATCCGATGACCGTCGACGACGCGCTCTACGAGATGGAGCTGGTCGGTCACGACTTCTTCCTCTTCGTCGACGTCGAGACGGCCCAGCCGTCGGTCGCCTACCGCCGCCACGGCTGGAACTACGGAGTCATCAAGCTCGACTCACCGGTGGCGGTGCGCGCGGTGACCGGCTGAGAGCTCCGCGGCGCGCGAACGCCGCGCCTCGATCGCAGGGGCCCGGGACGACGACGGTCGACCCGGGCCCCTGCGGCGTCGGACGGGTGTCGGTCCCCCCGGGCAGGATGGTGGGATGCCCCGAACACCTGGCCCCGTCGCCGGACGCTCGTCGTCGGATGGACTCTCCTTGTCGCAGGCCCGTCGGATCGCGTTGCGCGCGCAGGGCCTGGACACCCAGCGGACCGACGTGGCGGGCCTGCCGCGAGTCCCGACGATGCGGCACCTCCAGCAGGTCGTCGACCGCATCGGCCTGATCCAGATCGACTCCGTGAACGTTCTTGCGCGCGCTCACCTCATGCCGCTGTACTCCCGTCTCGGTCCGTACGACACCGGTCTGCTCGATCGCGCCTCCAGCTCGGCACCGCGGCGACTGGTCGAGTACTGGGCGCACGAGGCGTCCTACGTCCCGCCGCGCACCTACCGCCTGCTCGCCTGGCGGCAACGTCAGCTCGCGAGCGAGGCGTGGGGTGCGATCAGCGGGGTCGCCCGGCAGCATGCGGGGGTCGTGCAGGAGGTCCGTGACCTGCTGGGGGAGCGGGGTCCGATGACCGCGAGCGAGGTGCACGCGTTGTTCGAGGCCGACCATCCGCGGACCCGTGGTGAGTGGGGGTGGAACTGGACCGTCGCCAAGCGCGCGCTCGAGCTCCTGTTCTTCACCGGGGAGGCCGGCTCGGCCGGGCGCACGGCATCGTTCGAGCGGAGGTACGACCTCATCGAGCGTGTGCTCCCGGCCGACGTCCTCGCCATGGCGGAGGTCCCCGAACCGGATGCGGTGCGCGAGCTGGTCGCCATCTCCGCACGCGCGCTGGGCATCGGGACCGAGACCTGCCTGCGGGACTACTTCCGCCTCAAGGGGGAACCCGCACGACGGGCGATCGCCGAGCTCGTCGAGGAGGGCGCGCTCCGCCCCGTGCGAGTCGCCGGCTGGGACCGTCCGGCGTACCTGCACGTGGACGCGAGCCTGCCGCGACGGGCGACCATGAGCACCCTGGTGAGCCCGTTCGACCCGCTCGTCTTCGAGCGTCGACGTCTGCTCGAGCTCTTCGGGATGCACTACCGGATCGAGATCTATGTCCCGGCACCGCGGCGCGTGCACGGCTACTACGTGCTGCCGTTCCTCCACGGCGAGCGGCTCCCGGCCCGTGTCGACCTCAAGGCCGACAGGCGCACGGGCCGGCTCCTCGTCGTGGCCGCCCATGCGGAGGACGACGCTCCGGGCGACACGTCCGTCGCCCTCGCCGCCGAGCTCCGTCGGCTTGCCGGGTGGCTCGGCCTCGACGAGGTCGTTGTGGCCGACGGCGACGGACGGCCCGCGCGGGGGAGCCTCGCCGCGTCGCTCGTCGGGGCGCTCGGGAGCGCGTGAGTCGAGGGCGTGTGCGGGACGCGCCATCTCGGCTCGCGCCTCGCCTACGATGGGCAACGGGGTCCGCCTGACCGGCAGCCCTCGCCAACACTCCGCAGCGGTCCGTCCGGCCCCGCGGTGTCAACGAGTCTGGAGTAAAGCGTGGTTGCGATCCTCGAGAAGGTCCTCCGCTTCGGCGAAGGGCGGATCGTCAGGAAGCTGCACGGCATCGCGCAGCAGATCAACGCGCTCGAGGACAGCTTCGAGGGCCTGTCGGACGTCGAGCTCCGGGAGGAGACGGACCGGTTCAAGGCCCGGCTCGCGGATGGCGAGTCGCTCGACGACCTGCTTCCCGAGGCGTTCGCGACGGTCCGCGAGGCGGCCAAGCGGACGCTCGGCCAGCGGCACTTCGACGTCCAGCTCATGGGTGGCGCCGCACTGCACCTCGGCAACATCGCCGAGATGAAGACCGGTGAGGGCAAGACGCTCGTCGCGACGCTGCCTGCGTACCTGAACGCGCTCGCCGGCAACGGGGTCCACGTCGTGACGGTGAACGACTACCTCGCGAGCTATCAGGCCGACCTGATGGGCCGCGTGTTCCGATTCCTCGGGCTGTCGACCGGGGTGATCCTCTCCAACCAGACGCCCGAGCAGCGGCGTGTCCAGTACGCCGCCGACATCACCTACGGGACGAACAACGAGTTCGGGTTCGACTACCTGCGCGACAACATGGCGTGGACGACGGATGAGCTCGTGCAGCGCGGCCACAACTTCGCGATCGTCGATGAGGTCGACTCGATCTTGATCGACGAGGCGCGGACGCCGTTGATCATCTCGGGACCGGCGTCGGGTGACGCGAACCGGTGGTATGCGGAGTTCGCCAAGGTCGTCCGACGGTTGACTCCCGAGGTCGACTACGAGGTGGACGAGGGCAAGCGCACCGTCGGCGTCCTCGAGCCGGGGATCGCGCGCATCGAGGACTACCTGGGCATCGACAACCTCTACGAGTCCCTGAACACGCCGTTGATCGGGTTCCTGAACAACGCGATCAAGGCCAAGGAGCTCTTCAAGCGCGACAAGGACTACGTCGTCATGAACGGCGAGGTCCTCATCGTCGACGAGCACACCGGCCGCATCCTGGCGGGACGCCGCTACAACGAGGGCATGCACCAGGCGATCGAGGCCAAGGAGGGCGTGAACATCAAGGCCGAGAACCAGACCCTCGCCACGATCACGCTCCAGAACTACTTCCGCCTCTACACCAAGCTCTCGGGCATGACCGGCACCGCGGAGACCGAGGCGGCCGAGTTCCAGGGCACGTACTCGCTCGGTGTCGTGCCGATCCCGACGAACATGCCGATGCGTCGTCTCGACCAGGGCGACTTCGTCTACAAGAACGAGGAAGGCAAGTTCGACGCGGTGGTCGCCGACATCGTCGAACGCCACGCCCTGGGTCAACCCGTCCTGGTCGGCACGGTCAGCGTCGAGAAGAGCGAGCTGCTGTCCGGCAAGCTGAAGAAGCAGGGTGTCCCGCACGAGGTCCTCAATGCGAAGCAGCATGCGCGCGAGGCGTCGATCGTCGCGCAGGCGGGACGCAAGGGAGCCGTCACGGTCGCGACGAACATGGCCGGCCGCGGGACGGACATCATGCTCGGGGGCAACGCCGAGTTCATGGCCGTCACGGACATGGCGCAACGAGGGCTGGACCCGGCCGAGAAGCCGGAGGAGTACGAGGCCGCGTGGCCCGCCGCGCTCGCGAAGGCGGCTGCGGCCGTCGCAGCCGAGCACGACGAGGTCGTCGAGCTCGGCGGGCTGTACGTGCTGGGGACCGAGCGGCACGAGTCTCGCCGCATCGACAACCAGCTTCGCGGGCGCTCCGGTCGTCAGGGCGACCCCGGTGAGTCTCGCTTCTACCTGTCGCTGCAGGATGACCTCATGCGCTTGTTCAACTCGGGTCTTGCGGAGTCGATGATGACCCGGGCCGGGTTCCCGGACGACATGCCTCTCGAGTCGAAGATCGTCACGCGCGGGATCGCGAGCGCGCAGTCGCAGGTCGAGTCGCGCAACTTCGAGATCCGCAAGGACGTGCTGAAGTACGACGACGTCCTGTCCCGTCAGCGTTCGGTGATCTATGACGAGCGTCGACGCGTGCTCGAGGGGGAGGACCTCGAGGACCAGATCCAGCACTTCATCGAGGACGTGCTGACCGCCTACGTCACCGGCGCGACGTCCGAGGGCACGTCCGAGCAGTGGGACCTCGACGCCTTGTGGACCGCGCTGCGGGCCGTCTACCCCGTCTCGATCACGACGGACGAGGTTCTCGAGCAGGCCGGTGGTGAGGCGCGGGTGACCGCTGAGCTGATCCTGACCGAGGTGCTGAGCGACGCTCGGCTCGCCTATGCGGCCCGCGAGGAGCTGCTCGGATCGGAGAACCTCCGGCAGCTCGAGCGCCGGGTCGTGCTCTCGGTGCTCGACCGGAAGTGGCGCGAGCACCTGTACGAGATGGACTACCTCAAGGAGGGCATCGGTCTGCGCGCGATGGCGCAGCGCGATCCTCTCGTCGAGTACCAGCGCGAGGGGTTCCAGCTGTTCTCCGCGATGACCGACGCGATCAAGGAGGAGTCGGTCGGGTACCTGTTCAACCTCGAGGTGAGGGTTGCCGAGCAGGCCCCGGACGACGCCGAGCAGACTCCCGAGGTCGAGGCCGTCCGGACGGCACTCGGAGCGGCGGGTCGTCTCGTGGCGAAGGGCATCGACGGCCCTGAGAAGACCGTCCCGCTGCAGTACTCGGCGCCGAGCGAGGACGGCAGCACCGTGGAGACGCGGTCCGCCGGCGACTCGGACGGTGACGGTGCGGCCCCGGGCAGTCAGGGCGGGCAGGGCGGGAACCGTCAGGAACGACGGCGGGCGTCGAAGGCGCAGCACAAGCAGCGCTGACCTCGTCGCCGGAGCGGCGGGCGGCCGAGCCCGTCCGGCTCAGCCGATCTCGAGTGCCACGCCCCGCCACGCGCCGCGATGAACCTCCATCCGCAGGGCGACGGCGCGGACCTGCGGTCCGTCGTCGACCACCACGGTTGCCTCGACGGCGTCGGTCCCGAAACGGCACAGCCGCACGCGTCGGATCGTGGTGCGCATCCCGGCCTGGGAGACCTGGATGCCGGTCGTGAGTGCGGCCCGGCGCCCCACGGCGTCGTACACCGCCGGGGTCAGCCATCGCACGAGCTGGCCGAGCGGTCGCGCTCCGCGGATCACCTCGACCGCGGCCTGGGCGAGGGCGCAGCACGCCGGCATGGGGTCGGGGGCGTCGCCGACGTCCGGCTTGGTGAGGTGCCCGCCGCTCGAGGGTCGCGGTAGGGCAGGACGATCGAGCCGGACCCGGATCGCCGGTGCCGTCCGCGCAAGCACGGCAGGTGACTCGTGCCGCGGTGCGACCGAGGCGTGCACGGGAGGTGGGGTCTGGGTGGGCGCATGCGGGCGGTCCACCGCGAGCAGTGCCCCGTGGGTGGCCGTCATGAGGTGCTTCCGCCCGCAGCCGGGGCCTCCGACGTCGCGTGCGGGGGGCGCAGGACCTGCCCTGGCTTCAGCAGGTTCGGGTCGCCTCCGACCGTTCCGACGTTCGCGCTGTACCACGCCGGCCACGCGCGAGCGATCGCCGCGTCGTCTGCGCCGGGTGGGAGGTGCGCGGCCGCGATCGACCAGAGGGTGTCGCCCGAACGGACGATGTGGTCTCCGGCGCTCGGACGACTCGTCGCCGGCGCCGCACCGCTGTCGCGCCGGACCTCGCTGACCGTGCTCACGGGTGGCGTCGGGGACGACGGCGCTGTGTCGGCCGTTCGAGTCGTGGTGACGGTCCAGCCGAGCTCGACGGTGGCGGGGTCGACCGTGGCCGCCTGGGCAACACCGCCGAGACTCAGCCCTACGCCTGCTGCGACCGCGGAGACGAGCGCGCGTCGGACCGCGCGAGGGGCCCAGCGCTGGACCGCTCGCTCACCTCGTCGCCAGCTTCGACCGACGAGTCGCGCAGCGAGACAGCTCGTGGCGAGCAGGAGCGATCCGGTCAACCACGCCCCCACGCAGGCGCCGATGACGCTGGCCGCCAGCGCGACGAGCGTGTCCACGGTGGGGCGGTCGGTGAGCTGTGCGAGGTCGGCGCTCCTGCCGACCAAAGCCACGGTCACGGCGGCCGCGGCGATCGTGCCGAGCGGAAGGGCGAGAGGTGCGGTCGAACCGCGAGGTCGTGTCATGGCGTGCTCGTCTCGTGTGAGGGATGATCATGTCGTCTGATGGTCTTCAGGATCATTTGATTGCATTAGATGCATCTAGACCCGACTAGGTGTACGCCATGATGGTCTGCGTCGTCCAGTCAGGGTGTGGTGATGTCCACAGGTCGCGCCGCACCGGTGCGCCGTCGCCGACGGGTGACAGGCGGCGCTTCCGGCAGGGCGCTGCCGTAGGCACCTGGACGTGCCGCGGGTACCCGGTTCCCTCAGCTTCGACTTGACCGTGGGTGGGGTGCGCGTGGCCCTGTCCCGGCCCGCCTCCTTCTGGGCGTTCCCCTGGGCACCTTCGAGTGCGGCCTCGACCCCCGTCGCGATCGGTGGCGGCGCGGCGTTCCGGCTCTCCGACGTCGTCGCGCTCGCGGCCCAGCGCGGCGTGGCGGCGTCGGCGCCGGGCGCGTCGGGCTGCTCGCCTTCGCCGGCATCATCGGCTTCGCGCAGGGACGTGGGCGTCGCTCCGCACCCGCGTCGACGGTGGCGCGCAGCTGACGAAACCTCGTCGAGACGACAGGGCCGACCCGCACGGCGATGAACTCGGCGCGCACGAGCTCGAATCGGTGGATCGTGGGCCGCTCTCGGCGATCGGGACTGCGAACTTCGGCCGGAGGACGGATCGATCGGCCGAACACCCGTGCGGGTGCCGGTCATGCCTCTACCGTGGTCCGGTGCGGTGGGAGGCGTTGTTCGAGGATCTGGAGTCACAGCTCGACGCGGCGCATGCGGCGAATCGTGCGGTGGAGGTCGCCGAGCGGACCCGTACCGAGCGGGCGTCGGTGACGCTCGGCGACCGATTCCGCGCGGCACGCGGGAGCCGTGTCTCGCTACGGCTGCGGGACGGTGAGGCGGTGTCGGGAGACCTCGTCGAGCTGGCGGAGCAATGGCTCCTGCTGGCGGACGGGCGGCGGCAGCTGCTCGTGCCGACAGCTGCGGTCGGCTGGGTTGGCGGTCTCGGCATGCATGCGACGACGGGCGGCGGGCTGGTCGTCCGACGCCTGACCATGGGTCACGTGCTCCGCGCCCTCGCACGCGACCGGGTCCATGTCCGTGTCCAGGCGCACGGCGTCGAGCTGGCAGGCCGCCTGGATGCGGTCGGGGCCGATCATGTGGACGTCGTCGTCGTCGCGGAGGGAGGAAGGACGGGGTCCGTGTGGGCCGTCCCTTTCGACGCGCTGGACGTCATCCGGTCAGGGTGAGCGGCGTGCGACCTCAGCGTGGGGTCGGCTGGTCCGCCGCGGTCGCCTCGTCCGAATCGATCCGGGCGCGGGTCTGGGCGTACATCCGCTGGATGTACGCCTCGAGCTCGGTCGCCTCGACGCGCCAGATCCCTCGCCCGCCGAGCTGGATGGCTGGGAGGTCGCCGGACCGGACGAGCGCGTACGCCTGGGGTGTGGAGATGTTCAGCACCTCCGTGACGTCGGCGAGAGTCAGGAAACGCTGGGTCATGGCAGAAGTCTGGCATGCCCGCGGCGGAGCGCGATCTTGTCCACAGGTCCTAGGCGGCCGGGTCCTCGAGTCGGCATGATGGTGCCCGCAACGTCCGGAATGCCCGAATCCGGAGGCTCCGGCGCGGGTGGCGATGTGAGGATGGACACCAGATGGACAGCTCGATCGGGGGGCCGGTCGCGTCGAGGTTGCGCAGACCCAGCTGGCGCGACCCGCGACTCACGGTCGGGATCGTGCTCGTCGCGTCGTCGGTAGCGCTCGGCTCCTGGCTCGTGGGTGCGGCCCAGGCGACGACGGGTGTCTATGTCGCGCGAAGCACTCTCGTGCCCGGAGAGACCATCAGGACCGACCGGCTCGTGGTCGTCCAGGCCAGGCTCGACGCTGCGCAGGCAGCGCGCTACGTCGCGGCGGACGCGGATCTGCCGGACGACGCGGTGGCGCTGCGGGTTGTCGCCTCGGGCGAGCTGCTTCCACGCGACGCTCTCGGTGCGACGGCGGAGGTCGACGTGCGGCCGGTGCCGATCAGCCTCGACACCGAGCCCGCGGCGGGCGTCGTCGCAGGCTCGCTCGTCGACCTCTGGTCGGTGCCGCCGCAGCCTTCGGCATCCGGAGCGACGGATGGATCAGGCCCCGCGACGTCGACGCCTGCCCTTCTTGCCGAGCGGCTGACCGTGGCACAGGTCGCGCGGCCCAGCGGATCGTTCGCCGTCGGCGGGAGGACGGTCGTGCATGTGCTCGTGCCCGTCACCGATCTTCCTGACGTGCTCGCCGCGCTCTCGGGCGACGCGACCATGCACGTGATGCTCGTCCCCGGGACCGGGGGCTGACCGGTGGTGGTGTCAGGCGTGCTGTGCGCTGTCAGGGGAGCGCCGGAGGAGGACATCGTGATGTCGCTCGACGCTGCCGGTCGCGGGGTCGAGGTCACGCGCCGGTGCGCCGATCTGACGGAGCTCCTCGCGGCGGCCGGCGCCGGCCTCGGCCGGTTCGCGGTCGTCTCCGGCGACCTTCCCGGCCTCGATCGGGAGGCGATCGCACAGCTGAGGTCCTGCGGCGTCATGGTGCTGGCGATCGTCGACCCCGACCGTCCGTGGGAGCGCGAGAAGATCGAGGCGCTCGGCGTGGCGGCCGTGCTCGACCTCTCCACACCGGACCAGGGAGGAGAAGGCCTGTCCCCGGGCGGCCTCGGCGCCGGCGTCGTGACGGCTGTTCGTCGGCTTCTCGACACGGGGGACGCCGCAGCGGACCGGCGAGACGACGGCCCGGGCGATGACAGGGGGTGTGGCGCATCGACCGTGGGCGCGAATCCACCGGTCACCGACGCGGGCGGCGATGCGATCGCCGGGCGCATGGTCGTCGTCTGGGGACCTACCGGAGCGCCGGGGCGGACGACGCTCGCGGTCAACCTCGCTGCCGAGCTCGCCGCACTGGGCGGCCCAGTCGTCCTGGTGGATGCCGACACGTACGGAGGCACGGTCGCGCAGCTCGTCGGGATGCTTGACGAGGCCCCAGGTCTCGCAGCCGCCACGAGGGCGGCGGGCAACGGGGTGCTCGACGTCCCGACGCTCACCCGGCTCGCGCCGGTGCTGTCGCCCGGCCTGCGGGTCCTCACGGGGATATCCCGCGCCGATCGGTGGACCGAGCTCCCGGCGTCGGCGCTGGAGGTCGTCTGGGGTCTGCTTCGAACCGTGGTGCCGTGGACCGTCGTCGACACCGGCTTCTGTCTCGAGCGCGACGAGGTCTTGAGCTACGACACCCGCGCACCGAGCCGGAACGCCGCGACGCTGAGCGCGATCGAGACGGCTGACGTGCTCGTGGTCGTCGGTGGCGGTGACCCGATCGGGATCCACCGGCTCGTCCGGGCGCTCGACGAGGTCAGTGGCCTGACGCACGGGACGCGACAGGTCGTCGTCGCCAACCGCGTCCGGGCAGGAACGGCCGGGCCACGTCCGGGCGCGGCGATCCGGCAGGCGCTCGAGCGCTACGCGGGCGTGCGTGACGTCGTCCTCGTGCCGGACGACGCGGCCGCCGTCGACGATGCCGTCCTGTCGGGCCGATTCCTGCGCGAGGTGGCCCCCGCATCGTCCGCACGTCGGGCGATCGAGTCGTTGGCCGTGACACTCGTCACCGAGGTCGCGATCCGGCCCGAGGCACCCGGTGCGCCCGGCGTCGCGTCCTCGTGGGCGGCGACCGGGGTGGTCGGTCGCCGGTCGCGGGTATGACACGCCGCCGGGTCCTCGGACGGCGCGGCGCCGGTCGGACGGGCAGACTGGGCGCGTGCGCATCTACCTTCCCGCAACCGTCGACGAGCTCGATCCGGTCCACGGGCACCGTCCCCCTCTCGCTCCTCGCGTCGTGCACGCGGTGACGCCCACGCTGCGGGATGCGCTGCACGACGAGGACGAGGAGGGATGCGAGTTCGCTGCCCACCTGGCGGCCGCTGACGACTCTCTCCTGAGGATCGCCGGTCGGCCGGACGCCCCCCACCAGCGCCTCGTCGTGACTGCCGTCGTCCCGGAGTCCTTCGTCGAGCACAGCGAGAGCGACGAGGCTCCGTCCGCGCTGAGGTTGATCAGCGCGGTGCCCTGGGACCGGGTCGTGTGCGTCCACGTCGACGAGCCTGAGGCGATGGGTGACGTCGCGGCAGCACTGCGGGGTGACGAGGGCGCCGCGGGACGCCTGAGCGAGGCGGACCTGCTGTGGTACGACGTCAGCGAGGTCGACGACCTCCCCCGGTGACCGCCGTCGAGGTCAGCGGTCGAGGCGGTTCAGGGTGGCGAGAGCGGCCTCGTGCACCCGGCCGTTGCTGACCAGGGCCGAGCCTCCGAACGGTCCGGGCACCCCTGCTGTCGAGGTGAAGCGTCCACCAGCCTCGGTCACGATCGGCACCAGCGCGGCCATGTCGTGCAGCGCGAGCTCCGGCTCGCAGGAGAGGTCGACAGCCCCGTCCGCCACCAGCACGTGCGACCAGAAGTCGCCGTAGGCGCGCGTCCGCCAGACCTGCCGGGTGAGGTCCAGGAAGCTGTCGAGCATGCCGTGCTGCTCCCAGCCCGACAGGCTCGAGTACGACAACGAGGCGTCCTCGAGGCGCCCGACCGACGAGACGTGCATCTGCGTCGCGGCGGACAGTGCCCGGCCGGTCCAGGCTCCGGAACCCTGTGCCGCCCACCACCTGCGACCGAGCGCCGGCGCGCTCACGAGCCCCAGCACGACCTCGGGACCGTCGAGGAGAGCGATCAGGGTCGCCCAGACCGGCACGCCACGGACGAAGTTCTTGGTCCCGTCGATCGGGTCGATCACCCAACGGCGCGGTCCGTCGCCCGTGTCGGCGAACTCCTCGCCGTGCACGGCGTCCCGCGGTCGCACGCGCGCGAGCTGGGACCTCACGATCTCCTCGGCGGTGCGGTCGGCATCGGAGACCGGCGTCGTGTCCGGCTTCGTCTCGATGCGCAGGTCGAGGGCCCGGAAGCGCGACATCGTCAGTCCGTCGACCTGGTCGGCGATGACGTGGGCGAGGCGCAGGTCGTCGTCGTAGCCGGTGCGAATGCTCATGGTGGCACCGTATCGTCGGCGCGCGTGTCGTCCCGGACTGCCCCGCCGGTCACCGCGAGTCTCGCTCGACCCCGTCCGTCGACGCGTTCCCGCTCCGGCTCGCGAGGAGGCGGCGGAACGACTCGACTCGCGCGGCCCGGAGGTCTCGTGTCGCGTCGTCGGAAGCCTCGGCGACCCACTCGTCGAGCGAGCAGTCCGGGGCGTCGTCGCCATGGGTGCACCCGCGCGGGCAGGCCTCGGCGACCCGCGCGAGATCGGAGAACGGGGCCAGGAGATGCTCGATCCGGACGTGCGCGAGCCCGAAGGACCGGACGCCAGGCGTGTCGATGACCCAGCCCGGTGCCGAGCCGTCGACCGTCGGGAGAGGAAGCGCGACGGCGGAGCTCGATGTATGCCGCCCCCGTCCGGTGGTGTCGTTCACGACGCCGGTGCTGCGGTGCGCCGCAGGGACCAGGGCGTTGACCAGCGTCGACTTGCCCACCCCGGAGTGCCCGACGAGCACCGATGTCCGTCCGGCGAGGAGCGCGCGGAGCGCCTCGAGCCCGACGATCTCCCGATCGGGGCCGCGCGACGTCGACAGCACCGTGACGTCGATCGGCGCGTACAACGACGCGAGCACCGCGGGGTCGGCGAGATCCGCCTTCGTGAGCGCGAGGACGACGTCCATGCCGGCGTCGTAGCCGGCGACGACGCACCGGTCGATCATCCGGGTCCGCGGTTCCGGCTCGGCGAGCGCGGTGACGATCACGAGCTGGTCCGCGTTCGCGACGATCACGCGTTCGATCGGGTCGGTGTCGTCCGCCGTGCGCCGCAGCACCGTCGTGCGCTCGGAGATGCGCACGATGCGCGCAAGGCTCCCGGGATCCCCGCTGGTGTCACCGACGACGTCGACCAGATCACCGGGCACGACCCGCTCGCGGCCGAGCTCCCGCGCCTTCATCGCCAGCGCGCGCCGCTCGTGCGGACCGCCCGGGTCGACGAGCACCGTATACCGACCGCGGTCGACGGTGGTCACCATCGCGCTCTCGGCGTCCGCGTGCTCCGGCCGGATCTTCGTCCGCGGTCGCGAGCTCGAGCGTCCCGGACGGATCCGGACGTCCGACTCGTCGTAGCGCCGCGCCGGCGTCATGCGACCGCGATCCGCGAGGACGTCATCCGAGCATCCGCTCCCACATCCCGACGAAGTCCGGCAGCGTCTTCGACGTGGTTGCCACGTCCTCGACCAGGACGCCCGGGACGCGCAGTCCGATCAGGGCGGCGGCGGTCGCCATCCGGTGGTCGTGGTATGTCCGCACGACGGTGCCCGTCATGGGTCGAGGTGTGATGACGAGGCCGTCGGAGGTCTGCTCGGCCTGGCCTCCGAGCCTGGTGATCTCGGTCGCCAGGGCGGCGAGGCGGTCGGTCTCGTGCCCGCGCAGGTGGGCGATGCCCCGGAGTCGGGTCGGTGAGTCGGCGAGGGCCGCGAGGGCCGCGATCGTCGGGGCGAGCTCGCCGGCGTCGTGCAGGTCCAGGTCGATGCCATGCACCGCGCCCGTGCCGCTCACCGACATGACGTCTCCGGTCAACCGGGTGTCGGCCCCCATCGCGGCGAGGATCTCGGGCAGGAGCGCGCCCGGTTGGGTGGTCGAGGTCGGCCAGCCGGGCACGCTGACCGTGCCACCGACGACCATCGCGGCGCACAGGAACGGTGCGGCGTTCGAGAGGTCGGGCTCGACACGCACGTCGCGCGCCCGGATCGGGCCAGGGGCAACGTGCCAGATCGCTGGTCGGGACGCGTCGACCTCCACCCCGGCCGTGCGGAGCACGGCGACGGTCATCTCGATGTGCGGAAGGCTCGGCAGGGTCGAACCGGTGTGCCGGACGGTCAGCCCCTGGTCGAACCGGGCCGCCGCGAGCAGGAGACCGGAGACGAACTGGCTCGACGCCGACGCGTCGACGTCGACGGACCCACCGCGCACCCTGCCGTGCCCGACCACCGTGAACGGGAGGAAGCCGGGCTCACCGTCGTCCCGGACCGTGACGCCGAGCGCCCGCAACGCGGAGAGGATCGGGCCCATCGGGCGGATCTGCGCTCCGGGGTCGCCGTCGAAGCGCACCGGGCCGTCCGCGAGCGCCGCGACAGCGGGTAGGAACCGCATGACCGTCCCGGCGAGCCCGCAGTCGATCGCGATGCCGCCTCGTAGTGGGCCGGGGTCGATCCTCAGGTCGGGCGTCGCGCCCGACGGACCGGCGTCGACGTCGTCCAGACCGACACCGAGTCCGCGGAGTGCCCCGCTCATCAGTGCGGTGTCGCGGGATCGGAGGGCCCCGCGGAGGAGTCCGGGACCGTCGGCGAGCGCCGCGAGCACCAGGTAGCGGTTCGTGAGGGACTTCGACCCCGGGACCTCGACGGTCGCGGTGAGCCGGCGTGCGCCGACGACGTGCGGTGCGGGCCAGGCGGCCGGGTCGGACGGCACGGCCGCGGCGGAAGGGATCGGGGCCGTCGTCATGGGGATCAGGCTACCGGCGCGACGGCGACGACGGACGCCTCGTCCGGAGGCGCGGAGACCCCGTCGAGGTGTGGATATCGGTCGGACTATCGCGTGGTGCGGGCCTCGCGCCCGTCGCGCGCGTGCGCCAGCCGCCAGCCGATCCCCGGGCGTCCCTCGGTGTCGATGCCGGCGAGCACGGCGGCCCCCACGAGCGACACGAGGGTCACGAACCGGCGGCGACGCTCGGGGGCACTCGCCGTGTCGGCTTCCGCACGGGCGCTGAGCGGGAGGTTGGCGATGGCGGCCGGTGCGGTCAGTGCGGCGAGGGCGAGCGCCGATCCGCGAGGGCACCTGCCGGACGCGAGCATCAGAGCAGCCCCTGCGGTCGCGGCACCGTGCACGCGCGTGAGGGACACCCACACCCTCGGCGAGGGGGACCTGAGCCGGGCGAGAGCCGAGGTCGTCGGGATCCGCTCCAGGCAGGGTGTCAGGGCAGCGGCCGCCAGCTCGGCGTGCGGCATCGGGTCTCGCACGACGTCGATCCCCTCGAGCACGAACCAGGACGACAGCATC
>JAKBFW010000008.1:36827-38223 GCA_021833345.1 Pseudomonadota bacterium
GCGGTCGGAGCGGTCACGCGGTCCGATCGGCCGCGCGACCCGCGCAGGTCAGAGTGCCCCGCCTGCCGCGGGCGGGGCGTCGCTGGAGATGCCACCGTCGCCGACCTGCTCCCTCGCGACGTAGTTCTCGAGGTCGAAGAGGTTCGTGCCGGCGCGCTCGGCGACGGCGAGCAGCGTCGTCGCCGAGGCCACCTCTTCGACCTGCTCCTTGAGGAACCAGAGCATGAACTGCTCGCCGAGCGGGTCGTTCTCCTGGCGTGCGGCCCGGAAGATGGCCTCGATCTGCGCGGTGACCTGCTTCTCCTGCGCGAGGGCGAGGGCGAGGGGCTCCGTCACCGAGTCGAACGTGTTGCGGACGGCACCGACCGCGGGGATCTCCACCGGCATCGCGCGATCGAGCATGTGGCGCACGATCATCATCGCGTGGTTGCGTTCCTCCAGGGACTGCCGGTAGTAGTGGCGGGCGAGCTGAGGAAGGTCCTGACGGTCGCACCACACGGCGATGGCGACGTACTGCTGGTGGGCGCCGAACTCGTGACCGACCTGCTCGCCGAGGAGGCTGAGGTACTCGGAACTCGTCATGGCCTCACGCTAGACCGGGCTCTGCGGTGCGGCATCCCGGCCCGGAATAGCGGGCGTCACGGTCCCGTTGTGAGGTGCATGACGTGCACCCTCCTGGAACGGCCTCGCGCGCACGACCTGGACCTGCGAGGGCTAGGCTCGGTGATGATGAGTGAGGACACGAACCGCGCGCCCGAGTCCGAGGCCGACAGCGACCGGACCGAGCGCTTCGAGGCCGAGGCCCTGGTCTACCTGGACCAGCTCTACGGTGCTGCGCTCCGGATGACGCGAAACCCGACGGACGCCGAGGACCTCGTCCAGGAGACCTTCGCGAAGGCGTTCGCGGCGTTCCACCAGTACCGCCCGGGTACGAACCTCAAGGCATGGCTCTACCGGATCCTGACGAACACCTTCATCAACTCGTATCGCAAGAAGCAGCGCGAGCCGCAGCAGTCCGCCGCCGAGGATGTCGAGGACTGGCAGATCGCGCGTGCGGCCTCGCACACGTCTGCGGGCCTGCGCTCGGCCGAGGCGGAGGCGCTCGATCACCTGCCTGACTCGGACGTGAAGGCGGCTCTCCAGGAGATCCCCGAGGAGTTCCGCATCGCGGTGTACCTCGCCGATGTCGAGGGCTTCGCCTACAAGGAGATCGCCGAGATCATGGGGACCCCGATCGGCACGGTGATGTCCCGCCTGCACCGGGGGCGCGCGCAGCTGCGGGTCCTGCTCGCGGACTACGCGCGCGAGCGGGGGCTCGTCCCCGGACCCGACACCGAGGTCGGAGCGGAGAAGGTCGGACGATGACGGACGTCCTCAGCGGCGGCGACGCCGCCCG
>JAKBFW010000113.1 GCA_021833345.1 Pseudomonadota bacterium
CGCCACGGGGTCGGACGGCCCGCCGCGCCGCGATCCTACGGCCGCGCGCTGGGAGACGACGAGGGGGTGCGGCGCATGATGCCGGCCGACGACGAGATGCTGGTGCCCGCGAAAGGACTCGAACCTTCGACCTTCTGCTCCGGAGGCAGACGCTCTATCCACTGAGCTACGCGGGCGCGTGCCAGGTCCTGGCACGGCTGCTGACACTACCAGCACGGACCCGGGCCCACGTACCCCGGGGCGCAGCGCGTCAGTCGGCGTGGTCGCCGAGGAGCTCGGAGAGGTACGTCGTCACCTCGCGGGCGGCCATCGCGGCGTCGCCGTTCGCGATCGCGTCGACCAGGTCGTCATGGCTGTCGTCGCCGTGCTCCGGGGCGGTGAAGTTGAAGCGGATGTTGTCGGTGATCGCGTCGAGGAGGTTCTCGTACAACGAGAGGAGGACCGGGTTGCGCGCGGTGATCGCGATCGTGCGGTGCAGGTCGAGGTCGGTGGAGACCATCCGGTCGAGGTCGCCCTCGCGGTAGGCGGCCGCGCGTTCGTCGCGGAGCCTGCGGAGGAGTGCGACGTCCGTGTCGGTCCGCCGGCGTGCGGCGAGCCGTGCGGCCTCGACCTCGAGGCTGCGGCGGACCTCGACGACGTCCCGCTGTCGGGCGTCGGCGATCTCCCGGCCGAACGTGACCGCGAGCTCGGACGCCGACAGGACGTAGGTGCCCGAGCCCTGACGCCTCACGAGCAGACCGGCGTGCACGAGGGACTGCACGGCCTCGCGCACCGTGTTGCGGCCGACCCCCAGGAACTCGGCGAGCGCGGGTTCGGCGGGGATGCGGGAACCGACCGGCCACTCGCCCGAGCCGATCTGGGAGCGGAGGCGGTGCACAGCGGCGTCGATGAGACCGGTTCGACGAGTCATCCCAGGTATTCTCCGAATGTGAGGCGTGCTGCGAAGTCAACACCGTCCGAGCGCCTCGCGTCATCATTTCCGACGACGCGCTCCGCGGGCGGGCGCCCGGTCGCGCCGATGGCGGGTCGGTACCTCGTCCTCGCCGGCATCGTGCTCGTCGCCCTCAACCTCAGGATCGCGGTCGCCGCGGTCTCGCCGATCCTCGACCTCGTCCGGGTGGACGTCGCGCTCGACGACGCCCAGGCGGGTCTGCTCGGGACGATCCCGGTCGGCATGTTCGCGATCTTCGGCTCGCTCGCGCCACTGCTGGCGCGGCGCTTCGCGATCGAGCCGGTGCTCGTGGTCGCGATGCTCGTGAGCTCGGTCGGGGAGATCGCGCGCTCAGGTGCGTCCGGTCCGTCGGGCTTCCTCTGGTGGTCCGCCGTCGCGCTCGCGGGGATGGGCATCGGGAACGTCCTGCTGCCGCCGCTCGTCAAGCGGTACTTCCCGGATCGGATCGGTCTGGTGACCGCGGTGTACTCCACCGCGCTCGCGGTGAGCACGATGGTGCCGCCGCTGCTCGCGGTCCCGGTGGCTCGCGCGGTCGGATGGCGGGTGTCCCTCGGGGTCTGGGCCGTGGTCGGGGTGGCAGCCGCGCTCCCGTGGATCGGCGTGATGGTGCGGTCGACGGTGGCTCGACGTCGGGCACACGCGGTGGTGGCGGCCGCGGCCGGGCTGCGAAGCCCCGTGGCACACGCGCCGTCCGGGCGGGGTGCGACACGGCCGCAGCTCGAGCCCGCGGGGTCGACCGCTGCGGTCTGGCGCAGCCCGCTCGCGTGGGGGATGGCGCTCATGTTCTCGATGAACTCGCTCAACGCGTACACGATGTTCGCGTGGCTGCCGCAGATCCTCGTCGACGCCGGCATCGACGACGCCGACGCCGGTCGATGGCTCGCCGTGTTCTCGTTGGTCGGCATCCCGACCTCGTTCGTCGTCCCGCTGCTCGCGACGCGGATGCGCAACCCGTTGGCGATCGTGGTCGTGTTCGAGGGCTGCCTCGTGGTCGGCTACCTCGGCCTGATGCTGTCGCCCGCATCCGGAACCGCCGCGTGGACGCTCCTCGCGGGGCTCGGGCTCGGCTCGTTCCCGCTCGCGCTCGCGCTGATGAACCTGCGTACGCGCTCGTCGGCCGGCGCGGTGCGACTGTCCGGCTTCAGCCAGGGCGTGGGCTACGCGGTCGCGGGGGTCGGCCCGGTCCTGGTCGGCGTCCTGCACGGGGCCACCGGCGGGTGGGTGGCCCCGTTCGTCCTGCTGTTCGTCTCGCTGGCGCTGCTGCTCGCCGGCGCCGTCGTCGCGTGCCGGCCGGTGATGCTCGAGGACACCTGGGAGAGACGCTCGGCCGCGTCGGAGCGTGTCGTGGCGTCGGTAGGATCGACCGGTGACCCCCGCTGAGCTCTCCCTGGCCCTGCGCACCGCGCTCGTGCGTGCCGTCGACGACGGGGCGGTCGAGCTCGACCTCGCCGACCTGCCCGCCGAGCTGCACGTCGAGCGACCGCGGCAGCGCGAGCACGGCGACTGGGCGACCAACGTCGCGATGCAGCTCGCCAAGAAGGCCGGGGTCTCGCCGCGGCTGATCGCCGAGGCGATCGCGGTGCGTCTGCGCGCGACCTCCGGCGTCGCATCGGTCGACGTCGCGGGCCCCGGGTTCCTCAACATCACCCTGGACACCGCCGCCGCAGGTGAGCTCGTCCGGACCATCGTCGAAGCCGGTGAGGGCTTCGGGCGCACGCAGGAGCTCGCGGGCGAGCGTGTCAACCTCGAGTTCGTCTCGGCGAACCCCACCGGACCGATCCACATCGGTGGCGTGCGGTGGGCTGCCGTCGGCGACTCGCTCGCCCGTGTGCTGCAGGCCGCAGGCGCCGAGGTCACGCGCGAGTACTACTTCAACGACCACGGTGGTCAGATCGACCGGTTCGCGCGGTCGTTGCTCGCCCGCGCCCGGGGTGAGGAGACGCCGGAGGACGGCTACGGCGGCGCCTACATCGACGAGATCGCCGAGGCGGTCGTCGCCGGTGATCTCGCGGCCGGACGTCCGGACCCGCGGACCCTCCCGGAGGCCGAGGCGCAGGAGGACTTCCGGGCCGGCGGCGTCGACCGCATGTTCTCCGAGATCAAGACCTCGCTGCACGAGTTCGGTGTGGACTTCGACGTGTACTTCCACGAAGACTCCCTGCACGAGTCCGGCGCGGTCGACCGTGCGGTGACGCGTCTGCGCGAGCTCGGGCACATCTTCGAGGCCGACGGCGCGACGTGGCTGCGGACCACGGACTTCGGCGACGACAAGGACCGCGTCATCATCAAGTCCGACGGCGAGGCCGCGTACATCGCCGCCGACCTCGCGTACTACCTCGACAAGCGCGAGCGCGGCTTCGACCGGGTGATCATCATGCTCGGCGCGGACCACCACGGGTACATCGGTCGGATGATGGCGATGTGCGCGGCTTTCGGCGACACCCCCGGTGTCAACCTCGAGATCCTGATCGGTCAGCTCGTCAACCTGCTCAAGGACGGCAAGCCGCTGCGGATGTCCAAGCGGGCGGGGACGGTCGTCACGCTCGAGGACCTCGTCGAGCTCGTCGGCGTGGACGCGGCGCGGTACTCGCTCGCCCGCTCGTCGGCCGACTCGAGCCTCGACGTCGACCTCGACCTGCTCACCCGCGCGACGAACGAGAACCCCGTGTTCTACGTCCAGTACGCCCACGCGCGCACCGCGAACGTCGCGCGCAACGCCGCCGACGCCGGGGTGCGTCGGGAGGACGGGTTCGACCCGTCGCTGCTCGACCACGAGAGCGAGGCCGTGCTCCTCGGCGCCCTGAGCGACTACCCGCGCGTGATCGCCCAGGCAGCGCGGCTGCGTGAGCCGCACCGCGTCGCGCGCTACCTGGAGACCCTCGCCGGGTCGTACCACAAGTGGTACGACCAGAAGCGCCGCGTGCTGCCCGTCGGCGACGAGGACGTGACGGATGCGCACCGCACCCGGTTGTGGCTGAACGACGCGACGCGTCAGGTCCTGGCGAACGGGCTCGGGCTGCTGGGCGTCGGCGCACCGGAGCGGATGTGAGCGCCGTGGCCACGGACCGTCCGGGTGGACCCGGCGAGGTCATCGACCTGACGAACCTCTGGTCGCGCAACGTCGGGCGGACGGCGGACGGCGTGCTCGAGGTCGCCGGGGTCGACGTCCGGCAGCTCGCCGCCGAGCACGGCACGCCCGCGTTCGTGATGGACGAGGACGACTTCCGGGTCAGGGCCCGGGCCTACCGCGATGCCTTCGCGACCGCGTTCGCGCCGCTCGGCGTGGAGGTCGACGTGTACTACGCCGGGAAGGCGTTCCTGTGCACCGCGGTCGCTCGCTGGGCGCACGAGGAGGGCCTGCGCGTCGACACGTGCACGGGCGGGGAGCTGGCGACCGCGTTGCGCGCCGGGGTTCCTGGTGCCGACATCGGGTTGCACGGCAACAACAAGTCGGACGCCGAGATCGACCGCGCGGTCCAGGCAGGCGTCGGTCGACTCGTGCTGGACTCGTTGGCCGAGGTCGACAGGCTCGCCGAGGCCGGGCGTCGACACGGGCGGCGGGTCCCGGTGATGGTGCGCGTGACCACCGGCGTGCACGCGGGCGGCCACGAGTTCGTCGCGACGGCGCACGAGGACCAGAAGTTCGGCCTCTCGATCGCCGGCGGCCAGGCGATGGAGGGGCTCCTGGCGGTCCTCGGGCGGCCCGAGCTCGAGCTCGTCGGACTGCACTCGCACATCGGCTCGCAGATCTTCGACGCGTCGGCCTTCGAGGTCGCGACCGCCAAGGTGCTCGCGCTGCGCGCGGAGCTCGCCGGGCAGACCGGGTACCTGGTGCCCGAGGTCGACCTCGGCGGCGGCTACGGCGTCGCCTACCTGCCGGGCGAGGTCACGGCCGACCCGGTCGAGCTCGCGCAGCGGATCGCGGCGGTCGTCGGGGACGACTGCGCCGCACTGGGCACGCCGGTCCCGCGGATCTCGGTCGAGCCCGGGCGGGCGATCGTCGCCCCGACCATGTTCACGCTCTACCGCGTCGGCGTCGTGAAGCCGGTCACGACGGACGACGGCAGCGTGCGGACCTACATCTCGGTCGACGGCGGGATGAGCGACAACCCGCGTCCGGTGCTGTACGACGCCGGGTACACCGCCGTGCTCGCGTCGCGCGCGTCGACCGCACCCACCACGCGGTCGCGCGTCGTCGGGAAGCACTGCGAGAGCGGCGACGTGGTCGTGCACGAGGCGGCGCTGCCGTCGGACGTCGTGCCGGGGGACCTCGTCGCCACGCCGGTGACGGGTGCGTACGGGCGGTCGATGGCGAGCAACTACAACTCGGTCCCGAGACCGCCTGTTCTCGCGGTCCGTGCCGGGACGGTCCGGGTACTGGTCCGTCGCGAGACCGAAGAGGACCTGTTCGCCCTCGACCTCGGCTGAGACCTCCCGGAATCGCACCTGGGCGGACCGCGGCCACCCGTATCCTGAGACGGCCCGCCCGCTCCGTGGTCCGGACCGCGAGGATCGCCCGCAGGGAGCGTGCCGGATGGGGCGGTCCCTGCGCCGGGTGAACCGTGAGGCCCGGCCTGACGATCGACGAGAGGTGTCCGCACCGTGGTTGCAGCAACAGACGGGTCCGCGCCCGCGCTCCGCGTCGCCGTGCTGGGGTGCGGTGTCGTCGGGACCGAGGTCGTCCGACTGCTGACGACCCAGGCGGACGACCTCGCCGCCCGGGTCGGGGCGCCCCTCGAGCTGGTCGGCATCGCGGTCCGTGACCTCGAGGTCGACCGTGGCCCTGCGGTCGACCGGTCCCTGCTCACGACCGACGCCGAGGGTCTCGTCACGCGCGCGGACATCGTCGTCGAGCTGATCGGCGGGATCGAACCGGCGCGCAGCCTGCTGCTGCGCGCGATCGCCTCCGGTGCTGCGACCGTCACGGCGAACAAGGCGCTCCTCGCGGAAGACGGTCCCACCCTCTACTCGGCCGCCGACACGGCCGGGGTCGACCTGTACTTCGAGGCTGCGGTGGCCGGCGCGATCCCGCTGGTCCGGCCGGTGCGTGAGTCCTTGACCGGTGACCGCATCCAGCGCGTGCTCGGCATCGTCAACGGCACCACGAACTACGTCCTCGACGAGATGGCCACGCGCGGCCTCGAGCTCGACCAGGCGGTCAAGCAGGCGCAGGAGCTCGGGTACGCCGAGGCGGACCCGACCGCGGACGTCGAGGGTTTCGATGCGGCGTCGAAGGCCGCGATCCTCGCGTCGCTCGCGTTCCACACCCGTGTGTCCCTCCGCGACGTCCACCGGGAGGGCATCACCGCGATCACCGCGGACGACGTCTCCTCGGCCGAGCGGACCGGCCACGTGATCAAGCTCCTGGCCATCGCCGAGCGCACCGACGGCGGGGTGATCGCGCGGGTCCACCCGGCGCTCGTGCCGCTCTCGCACCCGCTCGCCGGGGTCCGGGGCGCGTTCAACGCGGTGTTCATCGAGGCCGAGGCCGCCGGCGAGCTGATGTTCTACGGTCGCGGCGCCGGGGGTGCGCCCACCGCGTCGGCGGTGCTGGGCGACGTCGTGTCCGCCGGGCGGCACCGTGTGCACGGCGGGCTCGGCCCATCGGAGTCGAGCTACGCCGACCTCCCGGTGCTGCCGATCTCGGGCGCGTTGACCCGCTACCAGGTGCGACTGGACGTGGCGGACAGACCGGGCGTGCTGGCGCAGGTCGCGGCCGTGTTCGCCGAGCACGGCGTCTCGATCGAGGGTGTGCGGCAGACCCAGGACCCGGCACGGTCGTTTCGCGCCGGTGAGCACCCCGAGTACGTCGCGTGGCTGATCATCAGCACGCACACCGCGACGGACGAGGCGCTCGCCGCCACCGTCCGCGCGATCAGCACGCTCGACGTGGTCCACCGGATCACGTCCGTCCTGCGAGTCGAGGGAGCCTGATGGCCCACCAGTGGCGCGGCGTGATCGCCGAGTACGGTGATCGCCTTCCCGCGCACGTCCGCACGCGGATCGTCACCCTCGGGGAGGGTGGCACGCCGCTCGTCCCCGCACCCGCGCTGTCCGCGGCGACGGGTGCCGAGGTCTTCCTCAAGGTCGAGGGGATGAACCCGACCGGCTCGTTCAAGGACCGGGGGATGACGACGGCGATCTCCGCCGCGGCCGGACGGGGTGCCCGTGCCGTCGTGTGCGCCTCGACGGGGAACACGTCCGCCTCTGCCGCCGCGTACGCCACGGCTGCCGGGATGCGCTGTGCGGTCCTGGTGCCGGACGGCAAGATCGCGATGGGCAAGCTCAGCCAGGCGATCGCGCACGGGGCGACCCTGCTCCAGGTCGACGGGAACTTCGACGACTGCCTCGTCGCGGCCCGCAAGCTCGCGGAGGCGTACCCGGTCGAGCTCGTGAACTCGGTGAACCCCGACCGCATCGAGGGCCAGAAGACGGGCGCGTTCGAGATCGTCGACGCGCTCGGCGACGCGCCCGACATCCACGCGCTCCCGGTCGGCAACGCGGGCAACATCACCGCGTACTGGAAGGGTTTCACCGAGTACGCGCTCGACGGACCGGCGACCCGCACCCCGGCGATGTGGGGGTTCCAGGCGGCCGGCGCAGCGCCGATCGTGCTCGGCCACCCGATCTCCGACCCGGAGACGATCGCGACCGCGATCCGGATCGGCAACCCGGCGTCGTGGACCCAGGCCGAGACGGCCCGCGACGACTCGGGCGGGCTGATCGAGTCGGTGACCGATGCGCAGATCCTTGCGGCGCACCGGTTCCTGGCGAGCAAGGTCGGCGTGTTCGTCGAGCCGGCTTCGGCCGCAGGTGTCGCCGGCATCCTTGCGCTCGCTGAGCAGGGGCGCGTGCCGGCTGGTGCGCGGATCGTCGTGACGGTCACCGGGCACGGCCTCAAGGACCCGCAGTGGGCCCTGCGCGACGCGGATGGCCGGGAGGTCGTGCCGGTGCGCATCCAGGCGGACGTCGTGGCGATCGCCGACGCACTCGGCCTGGCCTGAGCGACCGGCGCACGGCGATGCGACTGGGCCACGACCACGTCAGGGTTCGGGTTCCGGCGACGAGCGCGAACCTCGGGCCGGGCTTCGACGCGCTGGGCCTCGCTCTCGGCCTGTACGACGACGTGGAGGTCCGGGCGCTGGGCACCGCGGACCTGCGTGTCGACGTGATCGGCGAGGGCGCCGGCGAGGTGCCCGACGGTGAGGACCACCTCGTGGTGCGCGCCGTTCGCGCGGCTCTCGACCACGTGGGCGCGCCGCAGACCGGTCTGCACCTGGTGTGCCGCAACCGGATCCCGCACGGGCGGGGTCTCGGCTCGTCCGCTGCCGCTGTCGTCGCCGGGGTCGTCGCCGCTCGCGCCCTGATCGTGGATCCGGGGGCCCTCGACGACGACGTCGCGCTCGCGCTCGCCACGCAGATGGAGGGTCACCCCGACAACGCCGCGCCTGCCCTGCTCGGAGGCGCGACCGTGGCGTGGACCGACGGAGGCGGCCCGCACGCGGTGCCGCTCACCGTCCACCCGGACCTCGCCCCGGTCGCACTCATCCCGGCGAATCGGCTCGCGACGCGCATCGCGCGCGGTGTGCTGCCCGCGGTCGTCCCGCACGCCGACGCCGCTTCCCAGGCCGCTCGCGCGGCGCTCCTCGTCGAGGCGCTGGCCCGGCGGCCCGACCTGTTGCTCCCCGCCACCGAGGACCTCCTTCACCAGCGGTACCGCGCGTCGGTGATGCCGGACTCGCTCGCGCTCGTCGAGGCGCTCAGGCGGCGCGGGGCCGCGGCCGTGGTGTCCGGGGCGGGTCCGACTGTGCTGGTGCTGGCGCGCAGGGTCGGGCCGGACGCGACGGACGCCGACGACTCGATCGAG
>JAKBFW010000114.1 GCA_021833345.1 Pseudomonadota bacterium
GGCCGGTGGTCAAGAACGGCCAGAGCATCGACATCTGGAACTTGGACGGGGGCACGTCGAGCGAGCAGGCCTACAAGAACGTGCCGTTCTTCCTCAGCTCGCGCGGGTATGGCGTGCTCGTCGACCACCCCGGGAGGGTGTCGTTCGAGATCGGATCGGAAGCCGTCGAACGAACTCAGTTCTCCGTTCCCGGACAGGTTCTCGAGTACCTGGTCATCGACGGTCCGACACCCAAGGACGTCCTCCGTCGCTACACGGCACTGTCCGGACGTGCTCCGCGTGTTCCGGCGTGGTCGTTCGGCCTGTGGCTCACGACGTCATTCACGACGTCCTACGACGAGGCGACGGTCACGTCGTTCGTCGACGGCATGGCCGACCGCGACCTTCCGTTGTCGGTCTTCCACTTCGACTGCTTCTGGATGCGCGAGTTCCACTGGACCGACTTCGTCTGGGACCCGGCCACCTTCCCGGACCCGGCGGCCATGCTCGCGCGGCTCAAGGCGAAGGGTCTGCGCATCTCGGTGTGGATCAACCCCTACATCGCGCAGCGTTCGCGCCTGTTCGCCGAGGGCAAGGCCGCGGGGTACCTGGTGCGGCGGACCGACGGCGCGGTCTGGCAGACCGACCTCTGGCAGGCCGGCATGGCACTCGTCGACTTCACCAACCCTGACGCTCGCGCGTGGTACTCGGGCTACCTTCGGGAGCTGCTCGCGACCGGGGTCGACTGCTTCAAGACGGATTTCGGCGAGCGGATCCCGTCCGAGGACGTCGTCTACCACGACGGCTCCGACCCGGAGCGGATGCACAACTACTACACGCACCTCTACAACCGGACCGTCTTCGAGACGCTCGTCGAGGTGCGTGGCGAGGGCGAGGCCGTCCTGTTCGCCCGGTCCGCGACGGCCGGCGGGCAGACCATGCCGGTGCACTGGGGCGGCGACAACGACTCGACCTTCGCGTCCATGGCGGAGACCCTGCGCGGTGGACTGTCGCTGGGGCTGTCGGGGTTCGGGTACTGGAGCCACGACATCGGCGGCTTCGAGGGGACTCCGGATCCCCTGGTGTTCAAGCGGTGGCTGGCTTTCGGTCTGCTCTCCTCGCACTCGCGCCTGCATGGCTCCGGGTCCGTCCGGGTCCCCTGGGCCTTCGACGACGAGGCCGTCGAGATCACGCGTCGGTTCACGCACCTGAAGTACCGGCTGATGCCCTACCTCGCGGCGACGGCCGAGGCAGCACACTCCGACGGCCTGCCCGTCCTGCGGCACCTGATGCTGGAGTTCGGCGACGACCGCTCGGCCCTCCACGCCGACACCCAGTACATGCTCGGTGAATCACTGCTCGTCGCTCCCGTGCTCGACGCCGAGGGGCACGTCGACGTGTACGTCCCGGACGGCGTGTGGACGTCGCTGCTGGACGGCACCACGGTCACCGGGCCTCGATGGGTGCACCAGGTGCACTCCGCGGACTCGCTGCCGGTGCTGGTCCGCCCCGGGACCGTGCTGCCGTGGGGGAACCAGACCTCGCGCCCCGACTACGACTGGGCCGACGGGATCGCTCTGCGGGCCTTCGAGCTTGCCCACGGCGATCGCCGTGACGTCGTCGTCCCGGCGATCGGTGGGCGCGCGGCGACGCGGTTCGTCGTCGAGCGCATCGGCGACCGACTCATCGCGTCGGGACCGACGACCTCGGCGTGGCGACTCCAGAGCGGCGACGACCTGGTGGACGCCGTCGATGGGCACGCCGAGCTGCCCCTCGGCTGAACCTCGCCGGAGCTCGCGCCGGCCAGAGCCCGGCGTTGCTCACCTCGTGCGAGCACGCCTCACGTGCCGGCCTCGGTTCGGGCCGGCGACGGGCACGGCTCCGGAGCCACGGCGATCACTCCGTCACCTCGACGGACGGCGTCTGGACGACGAGGTCGGCGTACTCCGCGTGCGCAGTGATCCAGGCCCGGACGAACGGGCACAACGGGACGACGCGGTGCGGCCCGCCCGCACGCACGTCATCCAGCGCACCCCGGACCAGTACTGACCCGACCCCCTGCCCGCTCACCCGCGACTCCACCTCGGTGTGGGTGAACAGGACGCGGTCCCCGGACCGCTGGTACTCGGCGAAGCCGACGAGCTCGCCGTCGATCCGTGCCTCGTAGCGGTTCCTGCCCGGGGCGTCGTGGACGTCGATCGTCGCCATGCCTCACCCAAACACACCGATCCGCCAAGGGGAACAGCGCGCTACAGAGACGACCCGGAGTGCACGAGTGTCGGGGATCCGGTGTTGGATGGCGACCATGCGCACTCGAACCCTTGTCGCCGTTCTGGCTGCCACCGCCGTCGTGGTCGCCGGAGCGGCAGGGGGCTACGTGTACGTCGCGCATCGTCACGAGACCCAGCTCGACAGCCAGGCGCGAGCCCTGATCGGCGCCTACGCGAAGGCCTGGACCGACGGCGGCCTCGGTGGGATCGCGTACGCCGGGGCTGAACCGGCTGCCGTCGCGGCGAGCTTCGCCGCGACGACAGCGGCGCTCGGACGCGCGCATCCCACCGTCTCCACCACCTCGACGACCCGTCACGGGACGACTGCCTCGGCGGAGCTCTCGGTGGCGTGGCCCATCACCGACGGGGCAACCTGGTCCTACACGATGCCCGTCCAGGCCACGGGCGACTCGGGCAGCTGGGCGATCGTCGCCACGCCCGCCACGTCGATGTGGGTCCCCGGCATCGGGCCCGACGCGACGCTCGTCGAGAGCCGCACGTGGGGTGCTCGCGGCGAGATCCTCGACCGCAACGGCGCACCGATCCTGGCGAACGGCACCGTCTACGACGTGGAGATCGACCCGGCTCGCGCCTCCGACGCCGCGGTCTCCGCACTCGAGTCCCTGGTCGGCGCGACGCCGGGGTCGCTCGTCGCGAAGCTTCACGCCGCCACGTCCTCCGGGTCGAAGGCCCCGATCCCCGTGATCGCGTATCGCGACTCCGACTTCCAGGCGCGCAAGTCGCAGCTCGATGCGCTCGTCGGTGTCATCTACCCGAAGCGGACTCAACCGCTCGCGCCGACGTCGTCCTTCGCGCGTCCGCTCCTCGGTTCGTACGGCCCGGTGACCGCCGATCTCGTCGCCAAGAGCAACGGGCGGTACGTCGCAGGTGACTTCGCAGGGCTCAGCGGGCTGCAGGCGCAGTACGACGACGTGCTCGCGGGGACCCCGGGAATCATGGTCGCGACCAACGTCGCTCCCACGACGCCGCTCTTCGAGAAGCCGCCCGTCAACGGCACCTCGGTGACGCTCACCCTCGATGTCGCGACCCAGAACGCCGCCGAGTCCGCGCTCACGGGGAGCGGTGGCGTTCCGTCGGCCCTCGTCGCCGTGGACGTCAAGACCGGTGACCTCCTCGCAGTCGCGAACTCGCCGTCGTACGGCATCGACCGGGCGCTGGCCGGAACCTTCCCACCTGGCTCGACGCTCAAGGTGGCCACGACGTACTCGCTGCTCAGCAAGGGGTTGTCGCCCACCACCACGGTCACCTGCCCACCGTCGGTCACCGCGGGCGGGCTCAAGGTCTCCAACTACGCCGGCGAGACCTTCGGCTCGGTGCCGTTCTCCTTCGACTTCGCGCAGTCCTGCAACACCGCGTTCGTCCAGCTCTCCGAGACGATGGGCAACTCAGACGTCCACGACGCGGCGACCGCGCTCGGTGTCGGCGCCGGATGGGAGAAGCACCTCGGAGTCCCGGACGTCGCAGCCGGGTCGGTCCCGGTGGCCACCTCGACCGCCGAAAGGGCCGCCACCGCCTTCGGTCAGGCAAAGACCCTTGCCTCGCCCGCCGACCTCGCGGTGATGGCGGCGTCCGTCGCCCGCGGAAGCTACGTCGAACCTGCTCTCGTCCTGGCGCCCGCCGTCGCGGGAGCGGATCGGAGCGCGCACCCGCTCGACACCGCCGCGATCACCCAGCTCCGCGACCTGATGCGGCTGGTGGTGACGGAGGGCACCGGACAGGTGATGATCTCCACGCCCGGCGCTCCCGTCTACGGCAAGACCGGGACGGCCGAGTACGGGACGGACACTCCTCCCAAGACCCACGCGTGGTTCGTCGGTTGGCAGGGCGACGTCGCATTCTGCGTCCTGGTGGAGGACGGGGCCAGCGGTGGATCGGTCGCCGCTCCCCTCGCCAAGGCGTTCCTCACCACCCTGAACGGCTGACCCGCGGGCCCTCGCGAGTCCGTGGATGCTGCGGGAAGAGCTAGCCGGGAACCGCAGAGGTGTGCAGGAGCGAGGTGAGGTAGGCGTCCCACTCGAGCATGTAGAAGTACCACGGCGTGCTGCGGAACCCGATCGCCTCGAGGCCCGCTGCGGAGACCGTCCGCGTGTACGCGTCGATGGCCGCGTGCACGGCGGCCGAATCGGCGGGCGCAAGAGCCTGGAAGCGCACGAGGTCGCCTGCCGGCACGTTGTACCTGAACTCGGGCTTGATCCAGAAGAGCGCGTCCGCGATGAGCCCCTGGTCGAGGAGGTCCTTGATCACCCGTCCGTTGCCCCGATGGAGACTGTTGTCGTCGAGTGCGTACGAGTGTGCGACGTGCGTCACGGTCCGGCCGGCCGCGGCGGCTCTCCGCTCGAAACCGAGTGCGGCCTGACGCATCTGCGTGAAGCCGTCCTCAGATCGGGGCGCCGGGTCGGCGAGCACGACGACGTTGGGCGGCGCGACCCCGAGCGCGGCCATCGCCGTGCGGAACTCGTCCTCACGAAGCTGTCCCCGTTGTGCTCCTGTGAGCTCGCGAAGACGCGCGGGCGCGAGGAACGGTGTCGCACCGAGCCCGCGGGAGACCAGGACCACGTGGACGTTGTCCGCGCCCTTCGTGTCGATCGCCGCACGGATCGCGCTCCCGCCCCAGAGAACCTCGTCGTCCGGATGCTCCGGGTAGAAGACGACGACGTCGCCCGCGAACACCGGATTGCGATCAAGGCGAGGCTCGTGCACGATCTCGCCGACGCATACGGCGAGCGCCACGGCGATCACCACGACGGCACGCGTCGTCCGCAGACGGGCGAGCCTCACGACCTGCCGACCCACCGTCGCACCTCCGTCGGACCCGTCAGGAGAGTCGAGGCGGCGCGCATCAGGCGCAGCCGCCGGGCCCTCCGCGAGCTGCCGGGCGGTGCACCTGGCGCGAGGCCCGTCCGACGATACCGCCGACTGCGCTGCCGGACCGCTGTCGGCTCAATCGACGACCAGAGCCTGCAGCTCCGCTGCCTTCGCCGTGACGAAGTCGGCCGAACGACGAAGCTCGCCGACCGCGCTGGCGGAGACGGCGGCGGCATCCGCCACAGCCGCCACGCTCGCGCTCATCTCGCTCGCGACCGCGGTCTGCTCCTCGACGGCCCCTGCGACCGTGGTCTGCTGTGCGCCGATCTCATCGATCAGGCGCAGGATGTCGCCGATCGCCCGCGCCGCGTCGGCGCTGTCCGTCTGGATCGCGGCGATCATCTCGGTGATCTCGGCGGTCGCGCTGCGCGTCCGTCCGGCAAGATCCTTGACCTCGCCCGCGACGACGGCGAACCCCTTGCCCGCCTCGCCCGCTCGGGCAGCCTCGATGGTCGCGTTGAGAGCGAGCAGGTTCGTCTGCTCGGCGATCGCCGTGATCAGCTTGCTGACGGTACCGATCCGCGTGCTCGACTCGCCGAGCTTGGCAAGACGCTCGCTCGCCACGCCGGCAGCGCCGACGGCCGTGCTCGTGCCGCTCGCCGCAGCCGCGGCACTCACCGCGATCTCGCGGATGCTCGCAGACATCTGTTCCGAACCGGCAGCCACCGCGCCCGCGCGGTTCGACACCTCGCTCGCTCCTGCCGCGATCTGGTCACCGAGGGCGGTCAACGCGACCGAGGACGTCTCCAGGTCGCCAGCGACCGCCTTCGTGGTGCGCGCGGTGTCATGTGACTGTGTGACGTCACTCCAGACGACGGCGAACCCGCCGTCGAAGTGATTCACGACCACCTCGGCATCGGCATGTCGACCGCCCTCGCTGACATGGACCGTGCGAGTCACCGGGAAGGTCGTCTCTGTCCTGACGATCTGGGTGAGCTGGTCGCGGAGTGCGGCCAGCACAGCGGCGCCCCGCTCCGCACCGACCCTTTCCCCGAGAGCGAGCGCGGCCCGGTTCCGATGCACGATCGTGCCGTCGGCTTCGAGGACCATGACGGCGGCAGGCGTCTCCTGGAGGATCTCGTACGCACCGACGCGCGCAACGAGGGGGGCGACGTCCGACGACGCGCGCGAACTCAGACGGAACATCGAGGGTCTCTCCTTCGAACACGGGCTCAGCGCAGGTCGACCTGCGCTCGACACCCCTATCGGCAGCGCAGACGCGATCATGAGAACCGCACGGTGCCGGAGCTGCCACGCACGAACCACCGCGGGGGCGGCCGACGCGTCGCCCGTGAGGCCAAATTGCGCACGCCGCGAGACCGCACGGACCCGTGCCCATCGTGGCCGGTCGGGTCGGGCACGGTGCGCCGGGACCGGGCGCGCGGGGCGTCGAAAGCCATTGGTCCGTCACCCTGCGCCGCATTGCCGGCTCACCCACGTGCTGTCCCCCGCGGCGCGCCTCGTCTCACCCGAACGATGAGCGTGCGAACTCGGCGCGCCTCACCCGGTCCACCGGCCATCGGGAGCCGGCCGTTTTCACCCACGCGCACCGATCGCGCAAAGCGGTCGAACTCACCCCGTCGTGGCACGTCACAACCACGCACACGACCAGACCGTGACAGCCTCATGCCGGTCGATTCGCGTCAGTCGCCCTCCGCGTGCGCGCCATCCCAGAGCCAGGTCGTCGCCTCTCGTCACGGCCTGCATCTCATGGCGCACTGCATGCTCGATGCGCCGGCTGTCGCCCCACGGCCGGAGGGCATGGCACGCACCCGCGGGCCCGGTGCAGATCATTCGTCCGCGCTCAGACGCCACTACCGTCTCGGCGACGGCGACAGCCACGGCGCCGCATCAGACCGGCCGGCTCGCGCGCGCAGCACACCCGTGAGCAGGCACGATCGTCCGAAGCTGGCCGCGTCGACGGAGGTCGTCCGCACGGGCGAGGGCGACCCCGGGCCGCCGGTCGACGCGTGGCAAATTGACCAATCAACCAATACTGCGTGACGTCAGAATGAATTCTATGTCAATTTGGCGCGCATTATCGACCGGCTTGCGGCGCACCGGTCATCACCCACGTCTGTTAGGTCGAAAAGGACATTTCCCCTGATCGGCTCCACATTCTCAACGAACTCCCCTATGCTGTTCGCATACGGCATCTCGCCTTGACCATGGAGGACTGAACAATGCACAGAAGGTGGACATGAACCGCGTCGGTACTCCTGTTGCCGCAACACTCGCCTTGGCGCTCGCCGCAACAGTCTCCTTTGCAGGCACCAGTTACGGGCTCGAACCCCACCCGAACGCTACCGCGGCAGGCGCGTCCGCGTCATTGCTTGACAGCACCTGGGGCGCCGCCAACGCCAATGGGGGCGGCAAGGCAACCACGACCACGAGCGCGTGGGATCCGAAATCCGATCTCGGGTCGATGTACAACCTCACCAAGTCCATCGGCGCACAGGACGCCTGGCGCATGACGGACCCCCAGGGCCAGCCCGTCACCGGCAAGGGCGTCACCGTCGCCCTCGTCGACACCGGCATCGCGCCCGTCGCCGGTCTTGACTCCGCAGGCAAGGTCATCAACGGTCCCGACCTGTCGTTCGACGGTCAGTCCGACGCGATGCGGTACCTCGACGCCTACGGTCACGGCACGCACATGGCCGGGATCATCGCGGGCCGAGACGGCACCGTGACCACCAGCACACTGAACGACCCGACGAAGTTCGTGGGTGTCGCACCCGGCGCGGACCTCCTGAACGTCCGGGTGTCGTCGTCGGACGGCTCAACTGACGTCTCGCAAGTGATCGCCGGGATCGACTGGATCGTCCAGCACCGCAACGACAACGGCATGAACGTCCGGGTGATCAACCTCTCGTACGGCACGAACAGCCGTCAGTCCTACGAGGTCGACCCCTTGGCGAAGGCGGTCGAGAACGCCTGGGCCGCCGGCATCGTCGTGGTGGCTGCATCCGGCAACGACGGCGCATCGACGCCGCTCACGATGCCTGCGGCCGATCCGTACATCCTCGCGATCGGGTCGAGCGACAACCAGGGAACCGCGACGACGAGCGACGACACGCTCTCGTCGTTCACGAACACGGGCGACGCGTCGCGACACTCGGACCTGCTCGCGCCCGGAAAGTCGCTCGTCTCGCTGCGAGACCCCGGCTCCTACGTCGACGTCCACCACCCGGAGGGGCTCGTCGCCGGAGACACATCCGGGCGACTCTTCCGCGGAAGCGGCACATCCCAGGCGGCAGCCGTCGTCTCCGGAGCGGTCGCACTTCTTCTGCAGGCGCGGCCGAACCTCACGCCAGACCAGGTCAAGGCGCTCCTCGAAGGCTCGGCCACCCCGATGCCGGCGGAGTCGAGCGTCGCACGCGGTGCAGGCGAGCTCAACATCGGGCGCGCGCTGACGCTCCCCACGCCTACCGCGGCTGCAGCCGCACAGACGTTCCCGACGTCGACCGGGCTCGGGTCCCTGGAGCTCTCGCGTGGCGACACGCACGTCGTCGACAACGCCACTGGCACCGTTCTTGCCGGTGAAGTCGACGCTTTCGGCGCCCCGTGGAACGGTGCGCGCTGGTCCGCGGCCTCAAGCCTCGGCACGGCGTGGGCCGGTGGCAC
>JAKBFW010000115.1 GCA_021833345.1 Pseudomonadota bacterium
TCACCTGGCCGGACCGCAGCGCCTGCCGGAGAGGTCCCGTGACGTGCTCCTGCCCGATCACCTCGGCGAAGTTCTCCGGGCGATAGCGGCGGTACAGCGCAGTGGTCACCCCCGAACTCTAGAGGCCGGGTCCGACGCCGTCCGCCGCTGTGGGAGGCCGGCCGAGCGAACCGCGAAGGCCGCCGCGGTCAACGGGTTGATCGCGTCCAGGGCGACGACGCGCGCGTAGACGCAGTCGGCAGGGGGGGCGACGGACGCGGCGAGCGCCGCCGAACGAGAGGACCCCTCGCACACCCGCCAGAGCTCGCCTGCCCTTGCTGCCTTCCGGCCCTGGGGGGGTTCAGCGAGATGACGCCGCACGAGGGGTCGTATCCCAGCCTAACCCAGCGAGGACGCCCGGCGAAGTCCGGAACGGTCCATGGCGAACTCCCAGGAAGCCGTCAGGATCGCCCCAGTCAGATGCGGGACCTTGTACTCATGGCCACGACGACACTTCCGCGCGCTTCCCGGGTCGGCGGCACCCGACCGGTCCGGCTTCGCGCCCCCCGGCGCCAGCTCTGGTGGACCGACGCCGTCGGCGTGGCCGTCTGGGCGAGCCTCCTCGTCGTCGTCGCCCTGTGGGTGTCCAACGGCGGGGTGCAGAACCTGACGACGAGCGGCTCGTCGTTCTTCATCACCACCGGGCGACTGCTCGGCCTCCTCAGCTCCGACCTGCTGATCCTGCAGGTGCTCGCGATGGCCCGGATCCCCTGGGTCGAGGCGGCGCTCGGTCAGGACAAGATCACGCGCTGGCACCGGCTGATCGGCTTCTCCTCGGTCAACATGCTGCTCGCGCACGTCGTCCTCATCACCATCGGGTACGCGATGCTCGGCCGGATCGGGATCCTGCACGAGGCGTTCTCCCTGGTCACGACCGCGCCGGGGATGCTGCTCGCGACCGCTGGCACCGGGCTGTTCGTCCTGATCATGGTCACGTCGATCCGCGCCGCACGGCGTCGGCTCCGCTACGAGTCCTGGCACCTGCTGCACCTGTACGCCTACCTGGGCGCGGGTCTGGCCCTGCCGCACCAGCTGTGGACCGGTGTGGACTTCCTCGCGTCGCCCCTCGCGACCGCCTACTGGTGGGGCCTGTACGGGGTCGCGCTCATCAGCGTGCTGATCTTCCGGATCGCGCTGCCGCTCGCCCGCTCGGCCCGTCACGGGCTGCGCGTCACCCACGTCGTCCCGGAGTCCCCCGGCGTCGTGTCGGTGCACATGAGCGGACCGCAGCTCTCGAAGCTCCAGGCGGCTCCCGGGCAGTTCTTCGTCTGGCGGTTCCGGACCGGACCCGGCTGGACGCGCGGCCACCCGCTCTCGCTCTCGGCGGCCCCGACCTCGCACGGTCTGCGTGTGACGGTCGGCGTCCGCGGGGACGACGGGCACCGGATCCGGAACCTCGCGCCCGGCACGAAGGTGATGGTCGAAGGTCCGTACGGCCGCCTCACCCCGGACATGCGGTCGCGCAAGGCCCTGGTCGCGGTCGGCAGCGGTCTCGGGATCGCCCCGCTAGTCGCCCTCCTGCAGGACGCCGCCGCGCACAGCGCGTCCCTCGACCGTCCGATGACCCTCGTGCGCCGTGTCAGCGGCCCCGAGCACAAGCCCTTGCAGAAGGACATCGACGCCCTCGTCGATGCCGGTTACCTGCGGGTGCTCGACCTCGTCGGGCCGCGCAGCAAGGCCGGCACGGGGTGGCTCCCCTCGCACCTCGGGCACGTCCCCGGACGCAAGGCGGTCAAGCTCCTCGTCCCCGACATCGCCGACTGCGACGTCTACGTCTGCGGCGCCGCGCCGTGGGTGGAGGCCGTCTCAGCGGACCTGCGCTCGGCCGGAGTACCCGAAGACGCCCTGCACATCGAACAGTTCTCCTGGTAGGAACGGACCCCTCATGCGCCGCATCGTCATCGTCTTCAGCAGCACCATCACCGCGCTCGTGCTCCTCATGGCCTGGCCCACGAGCACGAACCGCGGAGGCACGAGCCTCGCGTCCCTGGCCAACGGGGCGGCCTCAGGCACCGGTGCGGCGGCGGCCGCCGCAGCCACCCCGGCCGCCGCCGCACCGCCAGCCGCCGGCACGTCATCGGGAACCACGACGACGACCACCACGAAGGGCAAGAACGGCACCTTCACCGGGCAGTCCGCCGACACTCCCTACGGCCCGGTGCAGGTGAAGATCACCGTCACCGGGGGCAAGTTCTCCGACGTCAACGCGACCGTGCTCCCCCACGGCAGCAGCTACGACGAGCAGGTCGACCAGTACGCGGTCCCGGTGCTCGCGAAGGAGGCCGTCTCCGCGCAGTCCGCCAAGATCCAGATGGTCAGCGGCGCGACGTACACGAGCACCGGGTACCTCCAGTCCCTGCAGAGCGCCCTCGACCAGGCCGGGCTGTGAGCACCGAGACCCCGGCGGCGATCGCCGACGCCGTCGCCACCCTGCGTGACGAGGCCGCTGCGGGCACCCGCAAGGTCTGGGTCGAGCAGATCATGGGCATGCCGATCAGCATCCACGCGCGTGGCGCCGAGGCCCGCGGTCACGCGGCGGAGCAGGCCGCCGCGCGCGCGTTCGCCGACCTGCGCACCGCCGACGCGATGTTCTCGACCTACCGTGAAGACTCCCAGATCAGCCGCATCCAGCGCGGCGAGCTGACGATCGCCGAGAGCGACCCCGCGGTGCGCGAGGTGCACCGGCTGTGCGAGTCGGCCCGGCTGCGCACCGACGGGTACGTCGACGCGTGGAACTCGATCCCCGGACGGCCGGGGGTGTTCGACCCGACCGTGCTGGTCAAGACGTGGGCGGTCTCGCGTGCGGCACGTCACTTCAGCTCCGTCCCGACGCTCGCGATCGCGATCGGCGCGGGCGGGGACATCCTGCTGACGCCCGGGGACGAGCCGGAACCGTGGACGATCGGCATCCAGGACCCGACCGATCGTGCGCGCACGATCGCGACGTTCCCGATCCGCGAGGGCGGGACGGCGACGTCGGGCCTCGCGGCTCGCGGCGCGCACATCGTCGACCCGCACACCGGTGAGGCCGTCGTCGAGGTGCTCTCCGCGACGGTGATCGGGCCCTCGCTCGTGTGGGCCGACGTGTGGGCGACCGCCGCGGTGGCCCGGGGCACGTCGGCGATCGAGTGGGTCACCACGCTGTTCGGGACGAGCGGTCTGCTGGTGATGGCCGACGGGACCGTGCACCGCTGGCAGAACGAGGTGTGAGACGGGCCGACCTGCGCTCTCCCCTGGGCGGTGGCGCCGTCGTGCGACGCCTGCCCCGACGGTTCGGCTCCCACCACCGTCGGGGCGGACGTGACACCTCCGTCGCCACGCGCCTATCGTCACCGGTGCGGCCGGACCGGTCGGGCCCGTCCGGGCCCATGGTCGCGGCGCGATCACGAGCTCGACATGAGGCCGGTGCGCAACGGTGCGCGGCCGCCAGGACAGGAATGAGGCAGCTCATGCCCCGCATCGTTCTCACCAGCATCTTCGTCGACGACCAGGACAAGGCGCTGAGGTTCTACACCGAGGTCCTCGGGTTCGTGAAGAAGACCGAGGTGCCGCTGGGCGAGCACCGGTGGCTCACCGTCGTCGCGCCGGGCGACGAGAACGGGACCGAGCTCGTCCTCGAGCCGGACGAGCACCCCGCCGTCGAGCCGTTCAAACGTGCGCTCGTCGCCGACGGCATCCCGTTCGCGTCGTTCGCGGTGGCCGACGTGCGTGCGGAGCATGCCCGACTGGTCGAGCTCGGCGTGCGGTTCACGCAGGAACCGCTGGACCTCGGGCCGCTGACGACGGCCGTGCTGGACGACACCTGCGGGAACCTGGTGCAGATCGCGTCGCAGGTCTGAACGGGTCGGACGAGGCGCCGGCTCGCGCCGGGCAGGTTCACCGCGTGATCAGTTCCGGGTGTCCGGTTCCGCAGTCGGTGCCAGGCTGGCGCTATGGGGACAGAGGCGCGGACGTCCGTCTTCGTCATGACCGTGCTCGCGCTGACCGCAGGGTGTGGATGGATCGGCGGCTCGTCACCGGCGCCTGCTCCGACCGACGTTGCCGTCTATGACCCCTCAGGCGGCCCAGGCGGGTTCGCTGCGCTGCTGGCTGGCACCTTGGAGCGGGTCGACGGCTGTGTCGTCATCCGCGATGACAGCACTGGCAACGGGGTCGCCGATTCCGTCCCGGTCTTCCCCCGCGGGGTCCACTGGGACGGCGACGCGCTGGTCGTCGGGGGCACCACGTACGGGCTCGGCGAGCACGTGGCGTTCGGCGGTGGCGTGCTCGCTGAGGTGGGCGAGTCCGCACCACCGGCGGCCGATGTTCCGGCGGCGTGTGCCGGTCGGCTGCTGTGGCTGGTCTCGGCACAGTAGGGCAGCGTTCGCCTCCCGCCGACACACTCCTTCTCGCGCTGCGGCGCGGACGGGCTCCGGTACCGGTCCCCTCTGCGGATCTAGTAACCTCTGTGGGCCGGGAGGATTCGCCTAGTGGCCTATGGCGCACGCTTGGAAAGCGTGTTGGGTGAAAGCCCTCGGGGGTTCGAATCCCCCATCCTCCGCGCGTGAAGGGCCCGTGACCCGCAGAGATGTGGGTGGCGGGCCCTTTGACGTGAGCAGGACTGGGTGCCTCAACGGCTGGCGGTAGCGGTTGTGGTAGCAGTCTGGCTCATCGCAATCGGAGGAGCAGCGGTAGAGCCAGTCGGGGCGGCACGTCGCCAGCTGGTGGGGATCGAGGTCGAGCTTCGCAGACGGCGAACGCTCCCGCGCCAGCCATCTGAGAGACCTCGCCGTGTAGGACGCTACCTGCGCCCGCCCTCATAGTCGTAGTCGGCCTATGCCTCCTGCTTGCCTGCGCGGTCCACGCGTGCGGAGCGGCGGAGCCCGATGGGAGGTGACGCCAGTGCGCGTGAGGGCATGGTGCAGGACGCGGTCGCACGCGGGGTCGGCGCTACCGTCGCATTGACTGCGCCCATGGACGCCCCGGGCCGGTTCGACGGACTGCGTGTCGTCGGTGTCGATGAGCGCGACTGGAGGCACACCCGGCGTGGGGAGAAGCCCGTGACCGATCTTCGACCTGACCCCCCAGATTCGGGCTAGCACCGGTCTGGCGAGCCTCTGGACATTGTCGAACGGCCCTCCAAGCAGATGTTCAATGGCTAGCTCTCCGGGCAGGGCGAATCCTGACCGATGGGGGTCGGGTTGGCGATGATGATTTCACCGGGGTCTAGACGGCTACAAACGAGGAGTTGCCCGCCGCAACCGGTGGGGAAGACCCGTGCCAAGGCATGCGCATGGCCGGCGACGGTCTGGGCGCCTGCGGATCGCGCGTCCGGCAGAACCTCCACGGCCAATGCGGCCACGCCACCGACCCGCTCTCCGCCGAGCGACGGACCCTGCACACCGGCACGGACCTGCTCACCGACAAGCAGATCGCGCGGATCCGGACTCTGTCCACGGGCGATTCAGTCTCGGCGGCCGGCCATGCACCTCACAACGATGTCGCCGGGGCGCGACTTGTCAACGACAACTCCGGGGGCGGTCGCGCTGCCATGTACATGCCCCGTTCGGCTCTAGCTTCTCAATACCGCAGCTGCGAAGCTCGCGGCCATGGACATCCGGCACGCGCGCTTCGTGCGCAGCGCGCCGGACGACGCCGAGAGCGCCGAGCTCGCACGGGTCGACGCACTCGCCGACCAGCTGGCGACGCACCTGCAGGTCGAGTCTCCGACCATCGACCTGGTCCACATCCACCGCGCCCAGTCCAGCGCCGTGCAGTCGATCGTCGCGGACATGCTCCGCACGCACCTCGGCTTCCGCGAGGAGGTCGTCCTGACCCCGCAGGACGGGTTCGTCACCCAAGCCAGGCCCGACTTCGTCTACGCCCTCGGCCCCGGCCGGGGGATCATCGCTGAGGTCGAGCGCGGCGGGACCACGACCAACAACCACGACCTCAAGGACCTCTGGAAGACCCACATCGCTGCAGACGCCCAGCACCTGTTCCTCGTCGTGCCCAACGCCAACTGGAACGAGGCCGGCACCGCCCGCGAACACCCCTACGCGCGCGTCCTGACCCGTCTGGGCTCCTTCTTCGGCAACCCCCGTCGCGAGATCGACGTCGTCAGCCTTCACGTCTTCGGCTACGGACGAGAAGCCTGACGCCTGTCCAGGTTCGACAAACCACACGCGTTGCAGGAGATGCTGCTTCTCAGCAGACTCCGACTGTGGCTAGCGTGCGATCCGCCGAGAAGCTCGCCGGGTCCGGCGTGGCCCATCATTCACCGCCAGATCACCGCAGCGCTTGCTGGTTCAGGTACTTAAGGTCGCTGACACCCACGGCGTCGACGTTCTCCACCGGCTTCAGGTGACAACCGGTTCAGTCCTTGGCGCTCCCGCCCTCAACTCGAAGCAGTCGTTGCGGTAGCAGTCTTGGTAGCAGTTGGCCGGCAGAACCAACGACCCGCCCCCAGCCGCTCATGTCCGCCCGGTGCGCTGACCGGCCCAAACACGTCCAACAGCACCCACGCAGGACCCCTTCGGGCCATTTGGAAAGCGTGTTGGGTGAAAGCCCTCGGGGGTTCGAATCCCCCATCCTCCGCTGGTGAAGGGCCCGTGACCTGCAGCGATGTGGGTGGCGGGCCCTTCTGGGTCGCGGACGCTGGACACGCCGCTTCTCGCAGGCTGCTTACCTGGGCTCTGGTAGCAGTTCGCGCACCGCCGAGGTCGTGCGCGAGGTCCGTGGCCGTCCGTCCTGCTGTCGGTCGGCGCGCCGCTGTTGCCCTGCTCCGTCTGCTGGGGCTTGGACGCAGCGACTTCATGCGAAGCCCTGTGCGGCGACGACCCGTACTCAACGAGATCAGGGGTTCGATACCCTCGAAATCAGGGGTCCAGCGTCTGCGAAAAAGGGACTTCACGCTACGATCGGATCATGGATCTGCCCCACGGCCTGGTCGAGCGACGCATCCTCCGCATCGTGCTGGAGCGCCTCGCAGACGAGCCGGTCATCCTGCTGGAGGGACCGAGAGCCGTCGGGAAGTCCACGGCACTGCGTACACTCGCCGACCACCTCCGCGGAGAGCTCCTCGACCTGGACGATCTCGCAACCCGCGACGCCACACTCACCGATCCGACCACGATGATCGCCTCCAGCGGGCTGACCTGCATCGACGAGTACCAGCACGCACCGGCCGTCCTCGACGCGATCAAGGCGCAGCTCAACCGGTCGACACGGCCGGGCCAGTTCATCCTCACGGGGTCGGCCCGTCATGAGTCCCTGCCGGTAGCCGCGCAGGCGTTGACCGGTCGGCTGCACCGCATGGCGATCTACCCACTCGCACAGAGCGAGCTCGATGGGACGGCACCCGACCTGCTCGCTCGACTGTTCGGAGAACCGGCGGCGGCGATCACGGGACGGCCGTCATCGACAAGCCGCGAGGACTACATCGCGCGCCTGGTTCGCGGTGGGTTCCCCCTGGCCCTGGCCCGGCACACACAAGCTGCTCGCAACCGCTGGTTCGACGACTACGTCCGCCTGACGCTCGAGCGGGACGTCCGCGAGCTGAGCAAGGTGCGTCAGGCGCACGCCCTGCCCGCCCTCCTCCAACGCCTGGCCGGACAGACATCCCAGGTCCTCAATGCAACGACCGCGGCGAACGACGTCGGGATCGATCCGCACACGGCCCGGGACTACGTCCGGCTCCTGGAGAGCGTCTTCCTGATCTACCTCCTCCCTGCCTGGGGCACGACGCTCACCAGCCGTTCAGCCAACGCCCCCAAGCTCCACGTCCTCGACTCCGGAGTCGCCGGACGACTCCTGCGACTCACCCCCGACAAGCTCGCCCGCCGCGACGCGACATCCCTGACCGAGTTCGGTCACCTCCTGGAGACCTTCGTCGTCGGGGAGCTGCTCAAGGAGGCCTCCTGGTTGGATGGGATCGCGGGCGTCGGCCACTGGCGCACCTACGACGGACACGAGGTCGATCTGGTCGTCGAACGGGACGACGGCGCCGTCGTCGCGTTCGAGATCAAGGCTGCCGGACGTGTGCCCGGAGATGACTTCCGCGGGCTTCGCAAGCTCCGCGACACGCTCGGCGACGCCTTCATCGCCGGCGTCGCGCTGTATACCGGCGAGCGGGCCTACACCCACGAAGCCCGGCTGCATACCGTTCCGATCGACCGCCTCTGGTCGGAGCCGTAGGGTCCGACCAACTGCCTGCGGCTGCAGTTGTGGAAGCATTTCGCGGTCAAGCCGACCCGCTCGCGGCCATGCATCGCGGTCCGCATGAGCCGCTGACCAGCACAAACATGTCCAACCACGCCCGCCTGGGACCCCGTCGGGCCATCGGGAAAGCGCGGTGGGTGAACGCCCTCAGGGGTTCGAATCCCCCGTCCTCCGCTGGTGAAGAGCCCGTGACCTGCGAAATCGCAGCTGGCGGGCGCCGAACTCGAACTCCTACCAGAGCCCCGGTCCGCAACCTGCTCGACGCGGCTTCCCCAGTGTCCGCGACGAAGAAGGACGCGCCGGAGCTGCTCTGCTCCCACTGCCGGGGCGCCTACGCAACGACCTAATAGGGAGCCACTGGCGGCATGGACCCGGACTCCACGGGATCAGGCGTTCGTTCGCGCGGGCGGTCAGTCGCCGGCGTCGAGCCACGTCCAGGCGTCGGCGTAGAAGGCGGCCAGCTCCTCGGGCCGGTCGTCACCGAGCTC
>JAKBFW010000116.1 GCA_021833345.1 Pseudomonadota bacterium
GCGCCGGTTCACCCCGACAGGCGCAACCAGTCGGCGATGACCGGGCCCGCGACGTCGGCCAAGCACACGGACAGGTGGTCCACTCCGTCGAGGTAGCGCACCGTCACCTCGTGCCCGGCCTCGACCAACGCTGCCTCGAACTCCTGCGACAGCTCGACGGGGACCACGGTGTCATCGGTTCCGTGCACCAGCAGCACCCGGAGGTCGGCACGCCCGGTCGCCAGCGTGGCGGGGTCGGCACCCGACCGGTCGACGCGAGTGCCGCCGGTCGGACCGAAGACGCGGTCGACCGCGCCGTCGATCCGCGCCACGTCGTACGGGCCCGCTAGTCCGACGAACCGGTCCGGGACGACGCAGGCGATGTCCTGAACGGGCACCGGGAAGTGCGCACCGTCCGGTGCGGTGCGGTACGTGCTCGTGACGACGGCCGCGCCCTGCTCGGACAACCACGCCGTGAGCCCCGTCAGCCCGGCGGGATCAGCAGAGACCCAGCCTCCCCCCGGCACGAGGACCACGAGCAGGGTGCCAGCCACCGGTTCCCCGGCGGGGAGGAAGATGCGGGACGACTGCGCGGGGTCGTACGTGATGCGGGGTGACCGGGTGCCCGCGTCGGGCTCCCCCACCGGCGCACCATCGCCGCCTCCCGTGCCACGGGCCGGACACACGCCCGGCCGGATCAGATGACGCACCGCCACCGCACGCGCCTCAACCGTAGGGGCACGCGCCAACGGCCGAAGAGGGACGAACGTCGCCGAACGGGCGCCCTTCGCCCCCGTCCGTGAGCCCGGTGGGATCGACGGAGGCGAACGGCCGTCCCCGGCGGCCGTCGCGGCGCACACTGGGTGGATGGTCGACCTCGCAGGGCACCTGACCGCACGCGACAGCCGGATCGCACCGGAACGCGCTGCTGCGGCCGGGTACCGCACGCGGTGGTCCAGGCTGTGCCTCACTCTTCTCGGCCACGGGGGGACCGCCGTGGTCCCGCCGGCCTCAGCCGACCCGTACCTCGAGGCCCTGCTCAGCGGCGACCTCGTGACGCTCCGGAGCATCCCGGCACCGGGCTGGGCCCGGTCCAGCGGTGCCAACAGTGCCGACCTGTGGATCTTCGGGGTGGCCCACACCATCGCGACCGGCTACGCCCTGGACGACGGCGGCGTGTGGCGCCGGCACGCCTGGGCCGTCACGGGTGACGGCGACGACCGGATCATCCTCGAGACCATGACCGGTCGGCAGCGGTACTTCGGCATCGAGCTGTCGGGTGCCGCCGCGCTGGAGTTCGCGCGTGACAACGATCCCGGCACCCTCGACGACGTCCTCGCCACCGGGTACACGCTGCGCACGATCCACCTGTGGTCCGCCCTGGAGAGCTCGCCGTCACCGGTCGCGCCCCCGTCGTGACGCACCGCTGAGACGCCACCCCGCGCGTCGCTGAGCCGGGCCGTCGCGCGAGCCAGAGGTACCGCCAGGCGGACCTCGCAGGTGGGCGAGGACGTCTCCCGGGGGGTACCAGGGACGATACCCCCAGGGGTAGGAACGGGCATACCCCGGGGGGTAGGACGTTGGACCCTGAATCGACAGAGGCGTCGGGTACAGCCTTGGCATGTGCACATCGGTACCGGTCCAACGGTGGACCAGAGCGCGACACCCACCGTGAGGCACGGTCGGCGTGTCGGTGACGGGCCGCGAGGCCCGGCCGTCGCCCGGACGAGCTCCGTACCGACCCCGGCCTGGCCAATGCAACGGCGCGTCACGGCGCGCCCCATCGAGGAGGTTTCACCATGACGGTCACCACTGAGGAGCTCAAGGCACTCACGATCGCCCAGGTCGTCGACGCGCGGGGCACCTCGTGCCCGGGCCCGATCCTGGCCGCCAAGAAGGCGATCGGCGGGGTCCCGGTCAGCGGCGTGATGGAGGTGCTCGCCACCGATTCCGGGACGCTCAAGGACCTCCCGGCCTGGTCGAAGAAGATGGGGCACGAGTTCCTCGGGTCCTTCGACGACGCCGGTTACCTGCACCTGTACCTCCGCAAGATGAAGTGACCTGACGTGGCGACCGCGACCGTCACCGGGTTCTCGCCGAGGATCCTCGTCTTCTCGACCAACAACATCTCCGACCCGGGCATCGACCTCGCCGGCAGCCGGCACCTGCACTACTCGGCGACCGTCTCGACGATGAGCGTCCCGTGCAGCAGCGGCCTCAAGCCCGGCTGGATCCTGCACGCCTTCGAGACCGGTCTCGACGGGGTCTTCATCGCGTCCGACGGGGAGGAGTGCGCGCTCCTCCCCGACTGTGCGGAGCGCACGTCTCGCATCGTCACCCAGGCGCAGGAGCTCATGAAGGAGCGCGGCATCGAGCCGCAGCGGCTGAAGATGGCCGCGGTCTGCTCGGTCTGCGCCGAACCGTTCGTCAACTACATGCGCGAGTTCTCCCAGATGCTCACGGACATGGGTCCTGTCGCCGTCACACCGTGACCGACGATCAACGAGAGAAGGAAGCCGGAACGGTGGACACCACACGCAAGACGATCATCCTGTTCAGCGGGGACTTCGACAAGGTGATGGCCGCGTTCATCATCGCCAACGGTGCGGCGGCGATGGATGACGAGGTCACGATGTTCTTCACCTTCTGGGGGCTCAACGCGCTCAGGCGTCCGGAGAAGGTCGCGACCCGGCGCAAGAGCCCGCTGCAGAAGGCCTTCGGCGCCATGATGCCCCGCGGTCCCGGACGCCTCGCCCTCTCGCACATGAACTTTGCGGGCGCCGGCCCGAAGCTCATGCAGCGGATGATGCGCCAGCAGAACGTGATGTCCCTGGAAGAGCTCATCGCCACCGCGCGCGAGCAGGGCATCAAGATGGTCGCCTGCACCATGTCGATGGACATCATGGGCCTCCGGCCGGAGGAGCTGATCGACGGCCTCGAGTTCGCCGGCGTCGCGAGCTACCTGGGCGACGCGGACGAGGCGAACGTCAACCTGTTCATCTAGCGCGTCGTCGCGTCACCGGGCAGCGCCGCAGACAACACAGAACTGGAGTCACCGATGGACTACGACGTCCTCGTGATCGGCAGTGGCATCGGCGGGATGGAGTCCTCCATCAAGCTCGCGGACATGGGCTACAAGGTCCTGCTCGTCGAGAAGGAGGCGAGCGTCGGCGGACGGATGATCCTGCTCAGCAAGGTCTTCCCGACGCTCGACTGCGCGAGCTGCATCTCCGGACCGAAGATGTCGTCGACCATCAACCATCCCAACATCACCACCAAGACCTACAGCGAGGTCCTGGGGGTCAAGCGGGAGAGCAACGGGGCGTTCCGCGCCACCGTGAAGGAGAAGTCGACGTTCGTCGACTGGGCCGCCTGCACGGGTTGCAACGAGTGCCAGACCGCCTGCACCGTCGCGGTGCCGGACGAGTTCAACTCCGACCTCGTGGCGCGTCGGGCCGCCTACATCGCGTTCCCGCAGGCCGTGCCCAAGAAGGCCGTGATCACGCGCGCCGGCACGTCGCCGTGCATCGACAACTGCCCTGCCGGCATCAAGGCGCACGGGTACGTGTCGCTGATCCGGAGCGGGAAGTACGAGGAGGCGTTCCAGCTCGTCCTGGACGCAACCCCGCTGGTCGGGACCCTGGGGCGCGCATGCTATGCCCCCTGCGAGTCGGAGTGCTCACGTGGCGACCTCGAGGGGACGATCCCGATCCGGCGACTCAAGCGGTTCGCCGCCGACCGTCACTACGCCGAGGTGGACGGACCGGGCGTCGAGATGCCTTCCCCCAACGGCAAGAGCGTCGCGATCGTCGGATCCGGTCCGGCCGGACTCACGGCGGCGTGGCAGCTCGCGCGACTCGGCTACCAGGTCCGCATCCACGAGGCGGAGACCGAGCCGGGCGGCTTCCTCCGGCACGCGCTCCCGGCGTACCGCCTCCCCCAGGAGGTCGTCGAGCAGGACATCGCCAACGTCACCGCCCTCGGCGTCGAGATCGTGACGAACTCGTCCATCAGCGACCTCGAGGCCCTCAAGGCCGAGGGGTACGACGCCGTGCTGCTCGCCACCGGCACCCCGCGCGCGACCTCGCTCGGCGTGCCGGGAGAGGACGCCGACGGCGTGCTCGCCGGCCTCGACTTCCTCCGGCAGGTGCGCATCGACGAGGCCCCCGAGCTGACCGGCAAGCGCGTGGTCGTCGTCGGCGGCGGCAACGTCGCGATGGACACCGCACGCACGGCCCGGCGCCTCGGCGCCCTCGAGGTCCGCGTCGCCTACCGGCGCGGACGCGAAGAGATGCCCGCCCACGCGGCCGAGATCGAGGACGCCGAGAAGGAAGGCGTCGCGTTCGAGTACCTCGTCGCCCCGGTCTCGGTCGTCACCGACGCCGCAGGTGCCGTCACCGGCCTCCGGTGCCAGCGCATGCAGCTCGGTCAAGCTGACGCGTCAGGCCGGCGCCGCCCGGAGCCGATCGCCGGAAGCGAGTTCGTGATCCCGTGCGACGCCGTGATCTCGGCGATCGGGATGGCTCCCGACCCAACGCCGTTCGAGAACCTCGCGAGCGTCCAGAGCGGCAGCCGGATCGCCGTCGACGCGACGACGCTGCAGACCGAGGTCCCGTACCTCTTCGCGGCGGGCGACGTCACGAGCGGCGCGACCGACATCACCCGGGCCGTGGGCGCGGGCCGACGCGCGGCGTACATGATCGACAACTGGGTGAACGGCCGCGAGCTCGGGACCTTCCCGGCCCTCGACGACCTGCTCGGTGTGGTCGACAAGGCCGAGGTGCTGGCGCGGCAGAAGAGTCACACCCGGCGCGAGCCCGTCACACCGGACACCCGCTTCTCCTCCGCGCCCGCCGACTTCGACGAGCTCGAGCCCCCGCTGACCGAGGCCGAGGCGCGCGCCGGGGCGGGTGGCTGCCTGGACTGCGGCGTCTGCTCGGAGTGCCAGGAGTGCGTGTCCGCGTGCCCGGCTGACGCCATCCGGTTCGACAAGCGCGAGGTCGTCTCGGAGATCAGCGTCGGCGCGGTCGTGGTCTCGACCGGGTACAAGCTCTTCGCCGCCGACCTCAAGCCGGAGTACGGCTACGGGACCTATGCGAACGTCATCACCGGCATGCAGATGGACCGGCTGCTCGCGCCGACGCGACCGTTCAACACGGTGCTGCGGCCGGGTGACGGCAAGGTGCCCGAGCGCATCGCCTACGTGTCGTGCACCGGTTCGCGGGACAAGACCTCGGGCAACCCGCTGTGCTCGAAGGTCTGCTGCATGTACTCCGTCAAGCAGAACCAGCTGATCATGGGCGCGCTGCCGCTGGCCGACGTGACCATGCACTACATGGACATCCGCGCTGCGGGCAAGCGTTACAACGAGTTCTACGAGCAGGCCAAGGACATGGGCGCCGAGTACATCAAGGGGCGCGTGGCCAAGATCACCGAGAAGGACAACGGCGATCTCATCGTGCGCTACGAGGACATCGAGAACGGCGGCGCGATCGTCGAGGCCGAGTACGACCTGGTCGTCCTCGCCGTCGGGATCCAGCCGAACCGCGAGGTGGAGAAGCTGTTCACGGGAGAGCGTCTCGGGCTCGACGAGTACTTCTACGTCGCCGAACCCGACGACGACCTCGAACCCGGCCGGACCGACATCCCCGGCGTGTTCGTCGCCGGCACCGCGGCCGGGGTCAAGGACATCGTCGACTCGATCCTGCACGCAGGAGCCGCAGTCGCCCAGGTCGCGGCTCACCTCGAGCACGCGGGACACGTCGAGCACGCGGCAGTCGCGGCGGAGGTGCTGGCATGAGCGAGGACCGACGCATCGGCGTCTACATCTGCCACTGCGGTGGCAACATCTCCGACTACGTCGACGTGGAGAAGGTCCGCGAGGCGTTCAAGGACGACCCCGAGGTCGTGGTCGCCGAGACCACGATGTTCGCGTGCGCCGACGGCACCCAGCACGAGATGATCCGGGACATCCAGGAGAAGAAGCTGGACGGGCTGGTCGTGGCCTCGTGCTCGCCCAAGCTGCACCAGATCACCTTCCGTGGGGTGGCCAAGCGCGCCGACCTCAACCCGTACGCGTACACCCAGGTCAACGTGCGCGAGCAGGCGTCCTGGGCACACACCGACGACCGCGAGGGTGCGACCGAGAAGGCGATCGGGCTCGTCCGGGCGGGTGTCGCCAAGACGAAGCTCTCGACTCCGCTCGAGCCGCTCGTCGTCAAGACCTTGCCGCGGACGATGGTCGTCGGCGGCGGCGTCGCCGGGCTGCGTGCCGCCATCGGCCTCGCGGACATCGGGCTCGCGGTCACGATCGTCGAACGCGCTCCCGCGCTCGGCGGCTGGGTCGGCCAGCTCGGTGCGATGTTCCCGCACGACACCAAGGGGAGCGACCAGATCGACCACCTCGTCGCCGAGATCGCCACGCGGCCGTCGATCACGGTTCTCACGGACGCCGAGCTGGTCTCGAAGTCCGGGAGCTTCGGCAACTACGTGACCGAGGTGCGGATCCACGGGACGGACGAGCTGGTCACGACCGAGGTGGGGACCATCGTGGTCGCCACCGGGTTCGACAGCTACGAGCCCGAGGCCGGCGAGTTCGGCTACGGCATCGAGGGTGTCCTCACGCTGCCCGACTTCATGACGCTCGTCGACGGCTCGGACGGTCCGCTCACCTACCAGGGCAAGCGGGTCAAGACGATCGCGTACGTCTACTGCGTCGGCAACCGGCAGCCGGCGGGCGGCAACGAGTACTGCTCCAAGTTCTGCTGCTCGGCCACGGTCCACGCGTCGATCAAGGTCGCCGCGCGCGACTCGGCGGTGCACCAGTACCACCTGCACCGTGACATCCGGACCTACGGCAAGTACGAGCTGCTGTACACGGAGTCACGCGAACGGGGCTCGGTCTACCTGAGGTTCCCCGACGACACCCCACCCACCGTGGCGCGGACCGCGGACGGTCACGTCGCGGTCACCGTCGTCGACGCCCTGACCGGGAACGCGGAGCTCACGATCCCGGCGGACCTCGTCGTGCTCGTCACCGGCATGGTGCCGCGGGAGAACACGGGGCTGACCGACCTGCTCAAGCTCCCGGTGGGCGGGGACGGCTTCTACAACGAGATCCACCCGAAGCTCCGCCCCGTCGAGACGGTGGTCGCCGGCGTGATGATCGCGGGCGCCTGCCAGGGCCCCAAGACCGCGTCGGAGTCGGTGGCCTCGGGGCTCGCGGCGGTCACCCAGAGCGCCGGCATCCTCATGAAGGGGTTCGCCGAGCTCGACCCCCTCGTCGCGACGGTCCACACCGAGGCCTGCACCGGCTGTGTCGCGTGCGTGACGACGTGCCCGTACGACGCCATCTCCATGATCATGTGCGACGGACGCGACGTGGCCACGATCAGCGCGGCGGTCTGCAAGGGGTGCGGCGGGTGCGCCCCGGTCTGTCCCGAGGACGCGATCGACCTGCTCGGATACACCGACGCCCAGATGCGGGCATCGATCGAGGGCCTGACGAAGGAGCCGGTCTCATGAGCGCCACCCTGCGGGACCCGCGGGAAGTCATCCGCGAGGAGATGCTGATGCACCAACCGATCCTCGAGGCACTCGCCGACGGTCCGCTCACGGTCCCCGAGATCGCGACGGCCCTCGATCGTCCCACCGACGAGGTCGTGTACTGGGTGATGGGGATGCGCCGCTACGGGCACCTCGTCGAGATCGAGGACGCCGACGACGACGGCTACTTCCGCTACGCGAACGCCCACCAGGAGGTGGCCCCGTGACCACGATCGTCGACACCGACCTGCTCGCGGACCTGCAGAAGTTCGGGGCGGCGGACGTCTCCGCGTGTTTCAGCTGCGGGACGTGCACCGCGACCTGCCCGCTCTCGGACAACGACGGCACGTTCCCGCGTCGGATGATCCGTTACGCGCAGGTCGGCATGAAGGACGAGCTGCTCTCGAGCAAGGAGCTGTGGACCTGCTACCACTGCGGGCTGTGCTCCGACAGCTGCCCGACGGAGGCCGACCCCGGCGAGTTCATGGCTGCGGCGCGGCGGTACGCGGTGGCCAGCTACGACCGGACCGGGCTGTCCCGGATCCTGTACACCAGACCGGTCATCGGCTCGATCATCGCGGTCGCGGTCGCCGCGTTCTTCGCCCTGTTCATGTACGCCTCGCACGGACCCCAGGACGCCGGCTCGCTCGCGCTCTTCACCTTCATCCCCGAGGGGCTGATCCACTGGACCGGCATCGCGGTGATGGTCCTCATGGTGGTCGCCGGCGTCGTCGGCGTCGTCACGATGGCTCGCGGTGTCGCCCGGCGCGAGAAGATCACGATCGCCGGGACCCTCGGTGACCGCGCTGCCCTCGGCCGGTCCTTCGCCGCGCTGTGGTCGTCGATCGGCGTCGAGTCGGTCGGTCAGCGCCGCTACCGCGAGGACTGCAAGGACGACAACCCGCTCGAGCCCCTCTACCGCCGGCGCTGGCTGATCCACGCACTGTCGATCTGGGGGTTCCTCGGGCTGCTCGGTGCGACCATCCTCGACTGGGGGCT
>JAKBFW010000117.1 GCA_021833345.1 Pseudomonadota bacterium
TGGGCGGGCACCAGGTCTCCTCTCCTCCGGTTGACGCCCTGGGGCGCTCCCGGCTCGTTCCCACCTTCACCTGAGACCCGCATGGGTATAGCCGTTGGCTATGATGCTATCGGCTTTCTCCCGCTACCGGATGGTCGCGCCACGCACGAGAGTCGTCACTGTGACAGCCTCGAGAGAGTCGACCGCCCCAGCAGCCCTGGCGCTCCCGCACACCGACGACGTCCCGCGCCGCGCGGGCAGACGAGCCGGCGCGGCCTCGCGGCTGCCCGGTCTCGCGCTCGCGGTGGCGATCGCGGTGGCGGCCACCGGCATCGGGCGCCTGGTCCCGATCGTGGGAGGCCCGGTGGCCGGGATCGTGATCGGCGTGGTCGTCGCCGCGTTGGTCACACCGGGTCCCCGGTGGCGTCCGGGCATCACGACGGCGAGCAAGACAGTCCTTCAGGCGTCCGTCGTGGTGCTGGGCTCCCAGCTCTCCCTCATGCAGATCGTCCACGTCGGCCTCAGCTCTCTCCCGGTGATGCTCGGGACGCTCACCGCCGCGCTCGTCTCGGCGTACTGGATCGGTCGCTGGCTCGGCGTGACCGGAAACCTCCGGACGCTCGTCGGTGTGGGCACCGCGATCTGCGGAGCGTCGGCCATCGCGGCCGTGACCCCGGTGATCGGCGCAGCCGGGGTCGAGGTCGCTTACGCGGTCACGACGATCTTCCTGTTCAACATCTCCGCCGTGCTCGTCTTCCCCGTCCTCGGGCACCTGCTCGGGATGAGCCAGCATGCCTTCGGCCTGTTCGCCGGCACCGCGGTGAACGACATGTCCTCGGTCGTCGCCGCCGCCACGACCTACGGCCACTCGGCCGCGACGTACGCCGTCGTGGTCAAGCTGACCCGGACACTCCTGATCATCCCGATCAGCCTCGGCCTCGCCGCGCTCGTCGCGCGCCGGGAGCGGGTCCACGCGACGGCGTCGACCGCCGTCGACGGCGACACCGAACAGGCCGTCACCGCTGGGATCCGATCACGGGTCCACGTGCTGAGGCTCGTGCCGCGGTTCCTCATCGGGTTCCTCCTGGTCGCCGGTGCCAACACGATCGGCCTCGTGCCGGCCGGCCTGCACCCCGCACTGAGCCAGGTCTCGGTGTTCCTGATCACCGTGGCGCTCTCGGCCATCGGCCTGTCGACCGATTTGCCTGGACTGCGACGTGCCGGGCATCGACCACTCGTGCTCGGTGCCGCACTGTGGGTCGTCGTCTCCGTCACGAGCCTTGCGCTCCAACGAGCGACGGGCCTCGGCTGAGTCGCCCCGCACCGGTTCCGCAGGCTCCCACGCGCACGGAGGCCGAGGTGCTCGACGGAACCGGCACGGCCGACCGGTGTGCCCGCGCCGACCCGCACGATCACCGCTACGCTCGACGTGAGCTCATCTCGAGCTGGAGGCGCAATGGCGCGATCGAGCATCCTCGACCGGTTCCGCCCGGTGGGCGCACCGGGACCGGCAGGTCCCGTGGGGGTCCCGTCCACGGACGTCCCGGGTTACGTCACCGAGCTCGCCCCGGTCTTCGCGGCGCTTGCGGCCGACATCGACGGCAGCCGGTCAGAAGTCCAGGACGCATGTCAGCGGGCCTCCGCGGCCGTCGCACACGCGCGCGCCGACGCGGCGGCCGTAGTCGCCCGCGCGCGTCGGGAGTCCGCGGCCGATCGGGCGGCAGCGGCGGCAGCGGTCACCGCGGCCGCCGCACGGGACGACACCCAAGTGATCGCCGCCGCGCGGGCGGCAGCAGCCGCCATCGGGTCGTCGAGCACGACGCGCCTGCCCGGTGTCGCCCGCGCGGTGGTCGACCGGCTGCTGCAGGATCAGCTCGGAAGGGCTCGATGAGCGGCGGTGAGCGCAGGCTGGGTGGCCGCGACGGTCCGGGCACGGGCCCTCGCCCAACGGCGCGCAGGCTCGGGCGCGAGCGCTGTCATCGCTCGCGCGGACACGCTGGGCGACGGGCTCGACCTGCTCGTCGGGACCGCATACGGACCGCGGATGGCCGGCGCGACCGACATGGCCGCCGTGGAACGGGCGACTGACGAGACCGTCCTGTGGCACCTCCGTGTCCTCGCCGGATGGGTGCCGGCCACGGCGTCACGACTCTGCCGGGCCGCCGCCGGTGCGTTCGAGCGCGACAACGTCACCGCACTCGCCGCACAGCTCGGCGGTGGGCGATCGGCACCCGAGCCCTTCGAGCTCGGAGCACTCGGCACCGCCTGGTCGAGCCTGCGGACGTCGGCTTCCACCGCCGAGCTGGCGGCGGGGCTGGCCCGCTCAGCCTGGGGGGCCGTCGGTGCCGAGGACGCTGCTGCGCTTCGGGACGTCCTCACGGTGGTCTGGCTCCGGCGGCTCTCGGACACCGCCGCAGCGGCACGACCCTGGGCGGAGGCCGGGGCTGCGCTGGTCGCGACCCGGACCGTGCTCGTCGACCAGGTTGAAGCGTCGCCACGGCTGCGCCGGCTCCTGCGGCCACTCATCGGATCGGCGTGGGAGCGTGCAACGGATCTCGACGCGATGCGGACCGCGCTCCCCCGTGCGACGGGAGCTCTCCTGGTGGGGATCGCCGCACCCGCGGACCTGTGGCAGGCGGAGGCGCGCGCCATGACGGCCGTCGAGACCGACGCGTTCCGGCTCCTGCGGTCTGCGCTTCCTGGTCCCGACGCCGTGCTGGGTGCTCTCGCGATGCTGGCGACCGACGCCTGGCGGGTTCGCGCCGCTCTCGCATCCGCAGCGTTCGGGTCCGGGCACAGCGAGGTGCTCGATGCCGTGGCGTGAAGCACTGAGCCCGATGCGGATGGAACGGATCGCTCTCGTCGCTCCCGTCGACGCCCGACGTGCGGTCCTCGAAGAGGTCGCGCGGCGGGCGGTCGTCGAGCTCGACCTTCCGTACCGGCCCGGTGACGGGTACGACGAGATCGACCGGGCGATCGACGCCGCGGTCGTCTCGGGCCCGGTCGCCGGGCTGGTCGGCTGGGCCGCTGCCCAAGATGTCCCGGCACTCGCGTCGGCCGTGGCAGCGCATGGGGCTGCCGTCGTCCCGCTCGAGCGTCCTCGCGGCGTCGAACCTCCGACCCGGCTCGCCGGCGCGGGACGACCACGGCTCTCGCGCGCGCTCGTCGACACCTACGGGACTGTCCCGTACGCCGACGTGGATCCGTCGCGACTGGCCGCGTTCGCCTACGTCGTGATGTTCGGCATGATGTTCGGAGACGTGGGCCACGGCGCGGTCCTCGTCGCCTTCGGTCTCCTCCTGCGAGCCGATCGGTTCCCTCGCCTGGCCCCGCTGCGTCGAGCCTGGATGTTCGTGACCGGTGCCGGGCTGACGTCGATCGCATTCGGCGCGCTGTACGGCGAGGCCTTCGGCCCCACCGGTCTGGTCCCGGTGCTCTGGCTCGAACCGCTCACGGACCCTGTCACCCTGATGCTCGCCGCTCTTGGCGTCGGTGCGGTGCTGCTGGGGGGCGCGTACGCGCTCGGGACGATCAACCGGGTTCGCGAAGGGGGCTGGGCCTACGCGCTGTACGCACGGACCGGGATCGCCGGCTCTTCCCTGTTCATCGCAGTCGGACTGGTGGCCTGGGGGGTCACGGCATCCATCTCGCCGCTCGTGACGGCTGGGGTCGTGCTCGCCGCGTTGGCCCTTGCCCTCATCTTCGCCGGCCTCGTCGTCGAGGCCGGTGGAGGTGCGACCGGTGTCTTCCAGGCCGTCATCGAGTGGGTCGACACGCTGGCCCGGCTCGGTTCGAACATCGTGTCGTTCGCCCGACTCGCAGCCTTCGGGCTCACGCACGCTGCTCTGCTGTCGGTGGTGTGGAGCGGAACCACAGCCTTGTGGGCGCCCGACTGGCGCGCGGCGGCAGCAGTGCTCGTCTTCGTCCTGGGGAACGTCCTGACCTTCGCCCTCGAGGCGCTCGTCGCCGGTATCCAGGCTCTGCGCCTCGAGTACTACGAGCTCTTCTCGCGGGTCTTCCTCTCCGAGGGACGCCCGTTCCATCCGTGGGCGCCGGCGATTCGACCGGTCGACGCGGACCCTGCGCGGCCCAGCCCGGTGAGCAGCGTCGACATCGTCGACCGCACGACTGAAGGGACGAGATCGTGAACCCGTGGATCGGCACCATTCCGGTGGTCATCCTGGCGATGGCGGGCGGCTTCGCGATCGTCCGACGACGTCGACGGGCCGGAGTGAGGGCGCTGGTCGTCGTCGACTCGGTCGTCCTCGTGGCCGCACTCGTGGTGCTCGTCGTGACCCTCGACGGCGCGACCGCGTCTGCGGCCGTCGTGCCCGCGGCAACCGGGTCCGCAGCGGCGGGGATCGGGGGTTCGGCCCTCATCGCGGCGGCGATCGCCGTCGCGGGTTCCTCGATCGGTGCGGCCTTCGCCGTCGCGTACACCGGGTCGGCCGCGCTCGCCGCCATGAGCGAACGACCCGAGATCTTCGGCAGGGCGATGGTGGTCGTCGGTCTCGCGGAGGGCATCGCGATCTACGGCCTCATCATCGCCGTGATCCTCATCGGCAGAGCCTGACGAGGCGTGCGATGACCTCCGGGACGGTCGTCGCGCTCGGTGAGCCGGCACTGGTCGAGGGCTATCGGCTCGTCGGCGCGGTGGTACGCGCCGCCGACACCGCGGCGGTCGTTCGCGAGGCGTGGCGCGACCTCCCGGACGGGACCGTTCTCGTCGTGCTGACGAGCGCTGCGGCACGAGCGCTGGGACCGCGTGCTCTCGCAACGGATGCACCGCTGACGGTCGTGATCCCGTCGTGAGCGCGCTCCCCCGCACGTCGTCCGCGGCACTCGCACCGATCCGTGCGGCGCTCCACGCGGACGCGGAGCGCGAGTCCGCGCAGGTCTGGGCCAGCGCGGAGGCCCAGGTTGCGGATCTGGTCGAGAGCGCGCACCGTGAGTCCGCGCGGATCCGTGCCGACGCCGTCGCCGAGGGCGCCGCCGTCGCGCGCGGATCCGCTGCGCTCCGGTCGGCCCGAACCCGTCGTGAGGCTCACGAGCTCGTCCTGACCCGGCAGAACGAGGTGTACGCGGCGCTCGTTGCCGCCGTGGACGCAGCGGCCTCCGCGCTCCGTGCCGAACCCCGCTACCGGGAGCTCCTGGACCGGCTCACCGAGCGTGCCCGGGAACTCCTCGGACCTCAGGCGGAGGTGACGGAGAGTCCCGTGGGAGGGATCGTCGCGCACCACGGCTCGAGGCGTCTCGACCTTTCCCTGCCGACCATCGCAGAGACGACGCTCGGGACGATGGCACCGGAGGTGAGCACGCTGTGGACGTCGTGAGGGCCGCAGTCGGACGAACAGCCGAAGGAGCAGCCGGAGGAGCTCGGCCGCACGCACACGCGGGTGCCGTGACCCGGGTGAACGGGCCGTTGGTCGAGGTCGAGCGGGTCGACGGGATCTCGATGCTCGAGCTGGTCGCGCTCGGGCCTGAGCGCATCACCGCCGCGACGGTCGCCATCCGTGGCGACCGCGCGACGCTCCAGGCGTACGAGTACACGGGAGGGCTGCGAGTCGGCGACCGCGCCGAGGCGACGGGCCGGCAGCTGTCCGGGCTCTTCGGTCCGGGCCTGCTCGGCCAGGTCTTCGATGGACTGATGCGACCGTTGTCCTCCGCACCGACGTGGCTGACGGCGGATCGCGCGCCGGCGACCGAGGATGCCGAGACCTTGGGCCGGGTCTGGCGGTTCGTCCCGACAGCCGTGGTCGGCGCGAGCGTGTCACCGGGCGACGCGCTGGGAACCGTGCCCGATGCCGGTGCGGTCGAGCATCGCGTCCTCGTCCCGTCGGACGCGATCGGTGCGCTCACGTGGATCGCACCGGAGGGCGCAAGGCGGGTCATGGACGTCGTCGCGCGCGTCGGGGACCGCGAGGTCCGCCTCGGGGAGCCGTGGCCCATGCGGGTGCCGCGACCGTTTCGCGACCGCCCGGCAGGTGCGGTCCCCCTGCACACCGGCCAGCGCGTGCTCGACCTCCTGTACCCGGTGGCACGAGGTGCCGCGGCAGCGGTGCCCGGCGGGTTCGGAACGGGCAAGACGGTGCTCCTCCAGCAGATCGCGAAGTGGAGCGACGCCGACGTGATCGTGTATGTCGGGTGCGGCGAGCGGGGCAACGAGATGGCCGACGTCCTCGACGGCCTGTCGCAGCTCGTCGACGCTCGCACCGGTGGCCGACTGATCGACCGGACGGTCATCATCGCCAACACGTCGAACATGCCGATGATGGCGCGCGAGGCGAGCATCTACACCGGGGTCAGCGTCGCGGAGTTCTACCGCGACATGGGGTACGACGTCGTGGTCATCGCGGACTCGACGTCGCGCTGGGCGGAGGCGCTGCGCGAGTTCGCGAACCGGAACGGTGACCTGCCCGCCGAGGACGGGTACCCGGCGGATCTCGCATCTGAGCTCGCGGCGTTCTACGAGCGCGCCGGTCGGGTCACCACGCTCGGCGGCGCCGAGGCGTCGGTCACGGTCATCGGCGCCGTGTCTCCTCCGGGGGGCGACCTCACCGAACCCGTGACGACCGACACGCAACGCTTCATCCGGTCGCTGTGGTTGCTGGACCGCGACCTCGCATACTCACGCCACTATCCCGCGGTGAGCTGGACCGGCTCGTTCGCCCGCGACACCGTCACGCTCGGGTCGTGGCACGTGGCGAACGGAGATGCGGGATGGCCTGCCCGGCGCGCCCGCGCGACAGCGCTCCTCGCGGAGGCCGACCGGCTCGGTGCCCTTGCCGAGATCGTGGGACCGAGCTCGCTGCCTGGCCACGAGCGCATGGTCCTGCTTGGCGGGCGGCTGCTGCGCGACGGTGTGCTCCTGCAGAACGCCCTGAGCGACAACGACGGCTTCTGCAGCGCCGCGAAGGGTGCCGCTCTCCTCGACATGGTGCTGGCCGTGGTCGACGCGTGCGAAGGTCTCATCGAGAGCGGCGTCGCTGCGACCACCATCGAGCAGGCCGACCTCGGGCTCGTGCTCCGCGCACGAGAGGAGATCGGTCCCGACGACGCCGCCGCGGTCCGCATGCGTGCCCTCGAGGTCCTGCGGCTGCTCGAGGAGATCCGATGACGGCAACCGGTCCGATGCCCGCGGTCCCGGCACAGCCGAGCGACCTGGACCTCGTCCGTCGCCTCGCGGCGCAGGTCTCGTACGGCGACGTGCGGGAGCTGCGTGGACCGTTGCTCGTCCTCGGTGACGTCGATGGCGTGGGGTGGGACGAGTTCGCGTTCGTGGACACCCCGAGCGGGCAGCGGCACGGGCTGGTGCTCGAGGTGGACCGGGACCTCGTCACGGTGCAGGTGCTCGAGAGCACCGACGGGTTGGCACCCGGCGGGGTGCGCGTCCGTTTCGCCGGGCGGCCGCTCCAGCTCGCGGTCGGCGAGGGGTGGCTCGGGCGGGTGTGCAACGGACGCGGGGAGCCCCTCGACGGAGGGCCGCCCGTCATCGGCGCGGTCGCCATGCCGGTCAGCGGCTGGCCTCTCAATCCCGTGCACCGCGAGCCTCCGCACGAGCCCGTCCTGACCGGCATCTCGGTGATCGATGCGCTCACGACGCTCGTGCGGGGTCAGAAGCTCCCCATCTTCTCCGTCCCCGGGATGCCCCACCTGACCCTGGCGACGCAGATCGCCGCCCAGTCGACCTCGAAGGGCGCAGCTTTTCGTGTGGTCTTCGCGGCCATGGGGATGACGCACGCCGACATCGCCTACGTACGGGACCGTCTCGAGGAGCGGTCCGCCGCCGGGGAGCTCGTCCTGCTGCTCAACGCCGCAGACGACCCGGTGATCGAGCGGATCCTGACCCCGCGGATCGCCTTGACGATCGCCGAGGAGCTCGCCTACGTCGAGGGCAACGACGTGCTCGTGATCATGTCCGACATGACGTCCTACGCCGAGGCGGTCCGTGAGGTCTCGGCCGCCCGCCGCGAGATCCCGGCCCGCCGTGGGTATCCCGGCTACCTGTACAGCGATCTGGCGAGTCTGTACGAGCGCTGCGGGCGGATCCGTGGTCGGCCCGGCTCCGTCACGATCCTGCCGGTCCTCACGATGCCTGCGGGCGACATCACCCACCCGGTTCCCGACCTCACCGGCTACATCACCGAAGGCCAGATCGTCCTGTCGCCCGAGGTCGATGCGCGCGGGGTGTACCCGCCGGTGGACGTGCTCTCGTCGCTCTCCCGGCTGATGCGCAGCGGCGCGGGTCGCGGCCGTACCCGGGAGGACCACCTCGATGTCGCCGCCCAGGTCATGGCGGCACTCGCGCGCGCCCGTCAGGCGGCCGAGCTCGCCGAGCTGGTGGGTTCGGCCGCGCTGAGCGAGACCGACCGTAGATACCTGGCGTACCGAGACGTCGTCGAGCGCCGACTGTTCGACCAGGGCACCGCTGAGCTGCGCTCGTTCGAGGACACTCTCGGACGCGCCTGGACGGCACTCGCCGAGCTGCCGTCTCGCGAGCTCACGATGCTCC
>JAKBFW010000118.1:0-3089 GCA_021833345.1 Pseudomonadota bacterium
CAGAACACGCCGGACCTGCCCCTGGACCCGGCGGCCGCGCTCGCCTGGCAGGTGTCCGGTCATGCTGCGTCCGCCCTGACGCAGAACTGCTCCGGCAAGCACGCGGCGATGCTCGCGACCTGCGTGGTGAACGGCTGGGACCCGTCGTCGTACCTCGAGGCCGGGCACCCGTTGCAGGTCGCGATCCGTCGCACGCTCGAGGACCTGACCGGTGCTCCGGTGATGCACGCGACCGTCGACGGCTGCGGGGCTCCACTGTTCTCGACGACGCTGGTCGGCCTGGCGCGTGCCTTCGGCGCGATCGCCGCCGCGCCGCGCACGGATCCGGGCAGCCCGCAGGCCCGGGTCGCCTCGGCGATGACCGCTCACCCGTGGCTCGTCGCGGGGACGGGTCGCGAGGCCACGCACGCCATGCTCGCGGTGCCCGGCCTCGTGGCGAAGGACGGGGCCGACGGCGTCTACGCCGCCGGGCTGCCCGACGGCCGGGGGATCGCGTTCAAGATCGCCGACGGCGGAGCGCGTCCGCGGCCTGCGGTGCTGGTCGCCGCACTCCTGCTCGCGGGGATCGCCCCGTCGGCCGATCTCGCCACGTTGCGGGCGATCGGCGACACCCCGGTGCTGGGCCACGGCGAGCCGGTGGGGAAGGTCGTCCCGGTCGTGGGCGCCTGATGCACAGGCCCGAGACGGGACGCGCTCGGGGTCGGCACGTGCGGCGTGCACGCCCGAGGCGCCCGATGCACGAGGGGATCGGATGAGAGCCGTCGTCCAGCGCGTGACGCGCGCCTCGGTGACCGTGGACGGCTCGGTCGTCGGTCGCATCGACCGGCCGGGGCTCGTCGCCCTGATCGGCGTGACTCCGGGTGACGGGGCCGTCCAGGTCGAGCTGATCGCGCGCAAGATCGCCGAGCTCAGAATTCTCCGCGACGAGCAGTCCGCGGTCGACGTCGGGGCACCGGTGCTGGTCGTGAGCCAGTTCACCCTGTACGCCGACACCCGCAAGGGCCGGCGCCCGACCTGGAACGCGGCGGCGCCCGGGCCGGTGGCGGAGCCGTTGGTGGCTGATGTCGTCGCGGCGCTGCGGGCCCGGGGGCTCGAGGTCGCGACCGGGGTCTTCGGCGCGGACATGGCGGTCGAGCTCGTCAACGACGGACCCGTCACGATCCTGCTCGAGTCCGACCCGGCGAGGTAGCGCGGCTCTCCGGCCGGGCGGCGCCAGACCCCCGACCGCGGGTGCCGCGCCGCGACCTCCCGGCCGCGCCGTCGAGCCCAACCGGCCCGACCGGGGTCACGATGGGCCCATGCTGATCGAGGCGGTCCGTGGAGACCTGACCGGCGCACACGTCGACGCGATCGTCAACGCGGCGAACTCGTCGTTGCTCGGTGGTGGTGGGGTGGACGGTGCGATCCACGCCGCGGCGGGACCGGCGCTCCTGGCCGAGTGTCGCGAGCTGCGTCGGACGACCCTGCCCGACGGGTTGCCGACGGGCGACGCGGTCGCGACGGGTGCCGGGAACCTGTCGGCGCGGTGGGTGATCCACACCGTGGGTCCGGACCGTCACCGCGGCCAGACGGACCCGGCGCTCCTCGCCTCGTGCTTCACGCGCTCCCTCGACGTCGCGGCCGAGCTGGGTGCGGGTTCTGTCGCTTTCCCGGCTGTGAGCGCGGGCGTCTACGGCTGGGCGGTGGACGACGTCGCGCGGATCGCGGCCGGCGCGGTCCGGAGCTGGGCCGAGCAGCACCCGGGTGACGGGTCGAGCGGCGAGCCGGCGATCGCACTCGTCCGGTTCGTGCTCTTCTCCGAGGCGGCGCTTGCCGCGTTCCGAGCCGCCCTCGCGGCGCGGTGAGCGGAGCTGGAGCGCCGCAGGGCGGCCCGACGGTCAGCCGCGTGGCAGCCGGCTCAGCCCGGTCGTGAGGTCGTCAGCGGTCGCGGTCAGCGAGATCCTGATCCACCCCTCGCCGCCGCGACCGAAGGCCGAGCCGGGTGCCACGGCGACACCGGCCGTGAGCACGAGGTCCTCGGCCCAGGCGGCGACGTCGTCTCCGCACAGGCGCGACACGTCGGCCCAGAGGTACAGGCCCCCGGTCGCGGGCAGGTAGGGGACGCCCAGCTCGTCGAGCACCGCCGCCGCGAGGTCCCGGTGCGCGCGGTAGGTGCGCGCGGCCTCGGCGACGTCGCTCTGCGGGCCGGTGAGCGCGGCCAGCGCCGCATGCTGCGCCGAGGTGTTGACGCACGAGACGATCGACTCCTGCACCGCGGCCATGACCGGCACCGCCGACCGCGGCACGACGAGCGCGCCGACGCGCATCCCGGTCATCGCATGCGTCTTGGAGAACGTGTGCAGCGTGAGCACGCGGCCGTCGGTGTCGAATCGCGCGGCCGGGACGTGCGGGACGTCGTAGGTGAACGCCTCGTAGCACTCGTCGGAGAGCACCCAGAGATCGTGACGCCGCGCGAGGTCGACCAGACGCTCGAGCAGCTCCGCCGGCAACGTGGTGCCCAGCGGGTTCGAGGGCGAGTTGAGCAGCAGGACCCGTGTGCGTGGGGTGATCGCCGCCTCGACCGCGTCGGGGTCGGGGCGGAAACCGTCCTCGGCGCGCAGCCGGTACGGGACGGGGACGGCCTGGAGCAGGTGGCTCGCCATCGAGAACGGCGGGTAGCCGGGGTCGGGGACCAGGACCTCGTCGCCCGCGGTCACCGTCAGGCTCAGCCCCAGGTGCAGCGCCTGGGCGCCCCCGGCCGTCACCCACACCTGCTCGGGGTCGATGCTCACGCCGTCGGAGGTCAGGTGCGCGGCGATCGCCGCACGGAGTGCAGCGATCCCCCCGTTCGGGGTGTAGCGCGTGTCGTCCCGGACGAGGGTGTCGACGGCGGCACGCAGGATGTGCTGCGCCGTCGGGAGGTCGGGCTCGCCGACGCTGAGCACGATCGCCCCGGGCGTGGACCACGCGAGCTCGGTGATGCGGCGGATGCCGGAGGCGGGGATGGTCTGCACGTGCGGGGCGAGCGTGGGCACGGGCGCGACGCTAGCCGCTCCGTGTGACGGGAAGATGTCGCGGACGCGCCGGGGCGGTGGCCCGGCGTGGATGGC
>JAKBFW010000118.1:3189-8485 GCA_021833345.1 Pseudomonadota bacterium
TTCGGCCATGTGAACAACGCGGCATACCTGGGCTACCTGGACGACGCACGGTTCACCCTCTTCCCGTCGATGGGTGTCGACGAGACCGGGGCGCTCACGGCGTCGATGCTCGTGGTGGTCAAGCACGAGATCGAGTATCTCGCCGCGCTCACCTACCGGCCGGCGCCGTTCGCGGTCGAGGTGTGGGTGCCGAGGATCGGCCGCTCCTCGGTGGATTTCGCGTACGAGATCCTCGATGCCGCGAACCCCGAGACGGTGTACCTGCGGGCCCGCTCCCGGATGGTCCAGCTCGACACGGCGACCCACGCGGCGCGGGCGTTCACCACCGAGGAGCGTGCGGCGTTCGAGTCGCACCGGGGCGCGTCGCCGGAGCTCCGCTCCTGGTGAGACGGCGCGTCCAGGGGCGCTCCATGAGGTGGTGACGAGGCGAACGTCGATCCGGTGCCACGACGGCTAGGTCGCCTCGCCCCCGCGACGCGCGCTGCCCGCACCCCACCGGCGCTCGACGAAGGCGTGCACAGCCGCGCGTGCCTGTGCGGGTCCGCGGGCCGGTCCTGCCGGGAAGTGCTGGACGACGACGCCGTCCATGAGGGCGACGAGCTCATCGACCGCGGCGGCCTCCTCGACCGGTTCGAGGGCGGTCAGGCTGCGGTCGGCCGCGCCGCGCGCGACGACCCGGGCGAGCTCGGCCCGCCACCACCGGTAGATCTCGTCCTGCCAGCGCGCGAGCTCGGGGTCGTGCACCGCGGCAGCCCAGTAGTCGATCCACAGGCTCCAGTGCCGACTCGTCGCCTGGGTGGGGGACAGCATCCCGTCGACGATCCTGCCGAGCTCGGTGCGACCGTCCGGAGCGGACCGTGCGGCTGCGACGATCGGCTCGGTGAACAGCGGGACCTCGGCACGCAGCACCGCCTGCAGGATCTGCCCGACATGGGCGAAGTGGTACGTCACGGTGCCGGTCGAGACCCCGGCCGCGACGGCGATCTCACGGACCGAGGTGGCCGCGAGACCGCGCTCCGCGATCAGCTCGCGTGCCGCGGTGAGGATCTGGGCGCGGCGGACCTCGGGCGGCCGTCGCGGGACGCGGGTGCGGGTCGTCGCGGTCGTGGACTCGCGTCCGGGTGACGTCGGCATGGTCCCATCCTGCCGGGTGGGAGTGCGTTGCGCCGGACTATCGGACGCTCGTACGATTACCGTCGTGCAGCTCACGCATCGGCTCAGCCGAGCCGAGATCGTCATGGTGGTGGCGTCGGCCCCGGCGTTCGTCGCGATCGGCTATGCGGGGCGGGTGCTGAGCCCCACGACGATCACGGTGGGCCGCACGCTCGTCGGTGCGACGACGCTGACGCTGGTCTGGCTCGCGGTGCGTGCTCGCCGTCCCGGGACGCCGCGTGCCGGCGGGCTGCGCGTGTCGGACGTGCCGCGACTGCTGCTGCTCGGGCTGCTCGGCTACGTCGGGTACTCGCTTCTCGTCAGCTACGGCGAGCAGACGGTCGCGCCGGGCATCGCTGCGCTCATCGCCAACTCCTCGCCCGTGCTGATCACGGCGTTCGGCGTCCTCGTGCTGCGCACCGGCGTGACCCCGCGCGTCGTGGCCGGCGTGACGCTCGCCTTCGCCGGGACCGCGGCGGTCGCGCTCGTCGGGTCGGGTTGCGGGGGCGCTCACCCCGGTGGGTGGACCGGCATCGCGATGATCGCCGGCGCGTCCCTCTCCCTCGCCTGGTACGCCGTGCTGCAGCAGCCGCTGTTCGCGCGCGCTGAGCCGCTCGCGGTGGCGGCGGCGGTCACGGTCGCGGCGTTCGTCGTCGCGCTGCCGCTCGTCCCGTCGGCGCTCGCCGATCTCGCCGCCGCGGGTGGCGTCCGCGCGAGCGGTGTCCCCGGAGGCGTGCCGTCCGTGGGCCACGCGCTGCTCGCGGTGGTGTTCCTCGGGGTGATGGCCACGGCCGTCGGGTACGGGTCCTGGATCGTCGCCCTCGCGAGGCTCGGATCGGCGGGAGGGTCGCTGTCGCTGTTCCTCATCCCGGTCCTCACGATGGCCCTGTCCGTCGTCCTGCTCGGCGAGCCGCTCCGGCTCCTCGCGGTGGTCGGCGGGGCGATGGCCCTCGTCGGCGTGCTGCTCGCGCGACGCGAGCCGGCGGACGGGGCCCTGCTCAAGCAGGCCGAGGCGGACGACGCCGCGGCGGTGGGTGGAGTGGACCGCGACACACCCGGCCCCGTCGACGCCTCCGAGCCGGTGCCGGCCGCCGTCTGACCTGCCGCCCGGGCGTGCGCGGGGCGACGCGCACGGTCGGTCCCGGGCCGCGGCCGTCACGCCTGCGGCGAACACGGGCAGGTTTGCACCCGCACCCCCGTTAGCATCGAACAACGCCCGAGCCAGGGCCCCGTGCCCAGGCCGCACGCCGCTCGTGAGGAGTGCACATGTTCGAGAGATTCACAGACCGAGCCCGCCGGGTCGTCGTCCTTGCCCAAGAAGAGGCACGGATGCTGAACCACAACTACATCGGCACCGAGCACATCCTCCTCGGTCTCATCCACGAGGGCGAAGGCGTCGCCGCGAAGTCGCTGGAGTCCCTGGGGATCTCCCTCGACGCCGTGCGCGCCCAGGTGCAGGAGATCATCGGCGAGGGTCAGCAGGCGCCGTCGGGCCACATCCCCTTCACGCCCCGCGCCAAGAAGGTGCTCGAGCTGTCCCTGCGCGAGGCGCTCCAGCTCGGCCACAACTACATCGGCACCGAGCACATCCTGCTCGGTCTCATCCGCGAGGGTGAGGGCGTCGCGGCGCAGGTGCTGAACAAGCTCGGCGCCGACCTCAACCGGGTGCGCCAGCAGGTCATCCAGCTGCTGTCCGGCTACCAGGGCAAGGAGCCGGTGGCCGCAGGCGGCCCCGCCGAGGGCCAGCCCGCGGGGTCCGCCGTGCTCGACCAGTTCGGCCGCAACCTCACGCAGGCCGCCCGCGAGGGCAAGCTCGACCCGGTCATCGGCCGTGGCAAGGAGATCGAGCGGGTCATGCAGGTGCTGTCCCGGCGCACCAAGAACAACCCGGTGCTGATCGGTGAGCCCGGCGTCGGCAAGACCGCCATCGTGGAGGGCCTGGCCCAGGACATCGTGCGCGGCGACGTGCCCGAGACCATCAAGGACAAGCAGCTCTACACGCTCGACCTCGGTGCGCTCGTCGCCGGCAGCCGGTACCGCGGCGACTTCGAGGAGCGCCTGAAGAAGGTCCTCAAGGAGATCCGCACGCGCGGCGACATCATCCTGTTCATCGACGAGATCCACACGCTCGTCGGTGCGGGTGCCGCCGAGGGTGCGATCGACGCCGCGAGCATCCTCAAGCCGATGCTCGCGCGCGGCGAGCTCCAGACGATCGGGGCGACGACGCTCGACGAGTACCGCAAGTACGTCGAGAAGGATGCGGCTCTCGAGCGGCGCTTCCAGCCGATCCAGGTGGCGGAGCCGACGCTGAAGCACACGATCGAGATCCTCAAGGGTCTGCGGGACCGCTACGAGGCGCACCACCGGGTGTCCATCACCGATGGCGCACTCGTCGCCGCCGCGACTCTCGCTGACCGGTACGTCAACGACCGGTTCCTGCCGGACAAGGCGATCGACCTGGTCGACGAGGCCGGCGCGCGCCTGCGCATCCGCCGGATGACGGCCCCGCCGGAGCTGCGCGAGCTCGACGACCAGATCGCCGAGGCGCGTCGGGACAAGGAGTCGGCGATCGACGAGCAGGACTTCGAGAAGGCGGCACGGCTGCGCGACACCGAGAAGCAGCTCGGTCTGCGCCGGCTCGAGAAGGAGAAGGCCTGGAAGTCCGGTGACCTGGACGCGGTCGCCGAGGTCGACGAGGAGCTCATCGCGGAGGTGCTGGCGATCGCGACCGGCATCCCGGTCTTCAAGCTCACCGAGGAGGAGTCGAGCCGGCTGCTCCACATGGAGACCGAGCTGCACAAGCGCGTCGTCGGCCAGGAGGCGGCCATCAAGTCGCTCTCCCAGGCGATCCGCCGCACGCGTGCGGGGCTCAAGGACCCCAAGCGCCCGGGTGGTTCGTTCATCTTCGCCGGGCCGACCGGTGTCGGGAAGACGGAGCTCGCCAAGGCGCTCGCGGAGTTCCTGTTCGGCGACGAGGACGCGCTGATCCAGCTCGACATGAGCGAGTTCTCGGAGAAGCACACGGTCTCGCGGCTGTTCGGGTCTCCCCCCGGCTACGTCGGGTACGAGGAGGGCGGCCAGCTCACCGAGAAGGTGCGCCGCCGGCCGTTCTCGGTGGTCCTCTTCGACGAGGTCGAGAAGGCGCACGCGGACATCTTCAACTCGCTGCTGCAGATCCTCGAGGACGGTCGCCTGACCGACTCGCAGGGCCGGGTGGTCGACTTCAAGAACACCGTCATCATCATGACGACGAACCTCGGCACGAGGGACATCGCCAAGGGCCTGCAGACGGGCTTCCAGATGGGCGGCGACCTGTCGACGTCCTACGACAGGATGAAGTCGAAGGTTCTCGACGAGCTCAAGCAGCACTTCCGCCCGGAGTTCCTCAACCGCGTGGACGACGTGGTCGTGTTCCCGCAGCTCTCGCAGCCCGAGATCGTGGCCATCGTGGACCTGATGATCGCGAAGCTCGACTCGCGCCTGCGCGACAAGGACATGGCCATCGAGCTCACGCCTGCCGCGAAGATCCTGCTCTCGGAGAAGGGCTACGACCCGGTCCTCGGGGCGCGACCGCTGCGCCGCGCGATCCAGCGGGAGATCGAGGACGCGCTCTCGGAGAAGATCCTGTTCGGCGAGATCAAGGCCGGTCAGCTGATCGTCGTCGACGGTCACGGCGAGGGCATCCTCGGGGAGTTCACGTTCCGCGGCGTCCCCAAGGGCGACCGGGCGCTCGTCGAGCCGGTTGCAGTCGGCGTCGCCGCCGAGACCGGCACGCCGAAGTCGGGGATCGACGTGCCGGCAGGCTCGTCGTCCTCGGACGGACCGGCCACCGGGGTCATGCCAGCGGCCAACTGAGTCGCGGCCGGTGGTGCGCCGCCGGCAGTGAACGCTGAGGGGCCCGGATCCACACGGATCCGGGCCCCTCGTGCGTCGAGGTCGCGGCGCCTTCGGGTCTCATGGGCCGCGACGCCGGCCCTGCACACCACCCGCACAGAGCCGGTGCCGCGGGCCCGCGGACGTGAGCCGCCGGCGTCGAGCTACAGGCCGTCGCCGAAGCCGAGCTGGCGCCAGGCCTCGTACGTCGCGATCGCGGCCGAGTTCGACAGGTTGAGCGATCGTCGACCGGCAAGCATCGGGATCCGGA
>JAKBFW010000119.1 GCA_021833345.1 Pseudomonadota bacterium
CTGCCCGCCGGGGTGCCGGCCCGCGACAAGGTCCGTGCGTCGATCCTGGTCCACCTCGACCATGTCCGCGAGCAGCCGACGGCGTGGGCGGCACACCTGCTCGCTCTCGGCGCCGAGCCCGAACCCGCCGCGCGGATCCGCCGCGACGCCCGACGCGACGACGTCGACCGTCTGCGGGGCCTCCTGCTCCCCGACCAGGGCGCGCGGCACGAGTACGCCCTCTGGGGGTTCTTCGGGTTCCTCGACGCCGCCTGCCTGCACTGGGTCGCGACCGGCTGCCCCGAGGACGACCAGTGGCCGCTGATCGACGCGGCCCTCGGCGCGCTCGAGGGCGCTCTCGGCGACTGGGGGAGGTAGTCCACCGCATGTCCCGTCGGTCATCCGGCGCGCCCGGGGTGGACGACGGTCGCGAAGAACAGGACGATGCGTCCATGTCAGCGACCTCGCGGCGCGACGCGCGGCTCCGCCGGAACTGGGACAACCAGGCCGCATCCTACGACAGCACGATGGCACGGACGGAGAACCGACACCTCGCCTCCAGCCGGTCGTGGTTGTGCGGGCAAGCGGTGGGCGCCACGCTCGAGGTGGCGGTCGGGACCGGACGGAACCTCGCCTACTACCCCGACGACATCCGGCTCGCCGGGGTCGAGTGGAGCACGTCGATGCTCGCGGTCGCCCGGCGTCGAGCCGAGGCGCTCGGCCGGTCGGCCGACCTCCGCCACGGGGACGCGCAGGACCTGGCGTTCCCGGACGCGCACTTCGACACCGTGGTCTGCACGTACGCGCTGTGCGGGATCCGCGACGACGTGCGCGCCCTCGCCGAGATGGCCCGCGTGCTGAGACCCGGCGGCCTCCTGCTCCTCGCCGACCACGTCGGGTCGTCCGTCTGGCCGGTCTGGGCGATCCAGCTGCTCGTCGACGCCGTCAGCATCCCGCTGCAGGGTGAGCACTACCGCCGTCGACCGCTGCGTCACGTCCGCGCGCTGGGCTTCGAGGTGGAGCGGCACGAGCGGACCTCTCTCGGCATCATCGAGATGCTCGCGGCCCGCAAGCCGATCGCCTGACACGGGCTCCGCTGCCTGAGGTCGCCGCCCGCCGTCGGCGCAGCACGGCCATGTGCTCGCAGAACGTGCGCCGCACCCCGACGTGTCGCCGAGCAGCAACGCGATCCTGTCGGTCACGCACCGGTCCGTTCCGGCCTAGGACTTCGGTCCCTTCCGGCCGAGTCGACGGCTCTGCTCCGCTGAGGTAGCGGGTCTCGACCCGGGGCTCGCCCGAGCGGAGCGAGGACCACCATGACGATCACACGAGTCCACCTGGAGCCGCAGGCCGTCGCGGGGGTGCGGGAGATCGTCCCGATGGGTGCGCTCACCGCGTTCTTCGCCCGGGCCTTCGCCACGACCGCCGAGGAGCTCGGTCGCCACGGCGTCGCCCCCGCCGGCCCCCCGGTCGCGCTGTACCGGGGCCTCGTCACCGAGACCGTCGACGTCCTCGCCGGGTTCCCGCTCGCCCGCGCGTGGGACGTCGAGGCCGGGCTCGCCGCAGCGACCCTGCGCGGCGGAGACGCGGTCATGGCGATCCACCGGGGTCCGTACGACTCCCTCGCAGCGACCTACGACGAACTGACCGAGTGGTTCGCCGAGCACGGCCTGGTCCCGGCCCCGGAGATGTGGGAGGAGTACCTCCTGGGTCCCGGCGCCGAGGAGGACCCGCACCTGTGGCGGACCAGGATCGTCTTCCCGGTCGCCTGATCGGCGCTGCCGCCGCCTCGGTCGGCCGCGTGCTCAGTCGGCCGCGTGCTCAGTCGTGCGCGTGCTCCGTCAGCCAGTCCATCGCAGCGACAGCCGAGCCCAGCACCGAGATGTGACCGTCCATCGGCCGCAGCCAGAGCGTCGAGGACCGGAGGTGACGCGCGAACCATGCGCCGTGCGCGCGCGGCACGATCCGGTCCTGCCCGCCCTGGACGATCAGGACCGGCGCGACCGTCGACGCCGGGTCGAACCCCCACGGGCGCACGTACGCGAGGTCGTCGGCCACCATCCCCCCCGGACCACCGGCCTGCGCCAGGGCGACGACGGTGAGCAGCCACGACCAGTCACCGGCCAGGGTGCCATGGTCCGACGCGGTGAACATCCGCGGGTCGTACTCGCTGGATGCGAGGCACTTCTCGAGCGCCTGGCGACCCTCGATCGCGGCGTGCAGCTCGGCGGCGCCGGGCCCGGCCATGCCCCCGAACCAGTCGATCCCCTTCGCGCTCATCGGTGCGAGACCGGCGACCGAGACCGCTGCCACGACCCGGTCGGGCAGGAGCGTGCTGCACGCGAGCGCGTGCGGGCCGCCGCCGGAGTGACCCATGACCGCGAAGCTGCCGATGCCCAGCGCGTCGGCGATCGCGGCGACGTCCGCCGCCGCCGACGCCACGTCCCGACCCTCGAGCGGCGTCGACCCCCCGTAGCCGGGTCGGTCGTACGACACCCACCGGATGCCGCGCTGATCGGCCGCAGCGAGCAAGGGCTCGGGCGGCATGCCGGTGTTGGGTGTCCCGTGGTGCCAGACGACCACGCGACGCCCGCAGGTGTCGTGCGCGGCGGCGTCGTACACGTGCAGCGTGCGCCCGTCGCTGAGGGTGAGATCGTCCTCGGTCACCATCCGTCCAGCCTAGGGACGGTGAGGCGGCGCAGCGGAGGATCGGCGCGCGGCCCGACCGCACGCACCTCCGATCGCCGCCGGAGGCCGGGCCTCGTTCACGTGGACCCGCACGCCTCGAGCACCGCCCCGGCGAGCGCGAGCTGGTGGTCCGCCCCCGCGCGTCGGCCGTCGAACCGGTTGGTGAGGTAGGCGAACGCGATCCCCGAGTCCGGGTCGGCCCACCCGATGCAGCAGCTGCTGCCGTTGTGGCCGAACGCCCGAGGGAGGTCGAGCCGGCCCAGGCTCCCGCGCAGGTCCGCCGGACTGCCGTCGCCACCGAGCTGGAAGCCCTGCGACCAGCGCATCGCGAAGCCTGCGAACCGGTCGACCTCGTCGTGGCTCGTCGCGACTCGCGCCGCCGCGACCGTCTCGGGGCGCAGGATCACCGCGCCCGACGGCTCCCCGTCGGGCCGCGCCGAGCGGACCCGCCCGTCGTTCAGGAGCATGTCGTAGAACGCGCCGAGGTCGCGCGCCGTCGTCGAGATCCCGGCGGACGGGATGACGGCGCGACGCGTCCGCTGCTGGTTGAGGACCACCTGCACCGGCAGCCCCAGCGGTCCACGGATCCGCAGCGGGACGTGCCGCGACCATGCAGCGTCGGGCAGGCCGAGGTGGGTGTCGTGCACCCCGAGCGGTTCGAGGATCTCGGTGCGGAGCAGCTCGGCCACCGGCACGCCCGTGACCCGCCGGACGAGCTCGCCGAGGATGAACCCGAACGTGAGGATCTCGTAGGCCGGGACCTCTCCGGCGGGCCAGCGCGAGTGCGCCCGCTCGATCCGGCGCACCGACCGGTCCCAGTCCGCGATGGCGAGCGCGTCGCCGAGGAAGCTCCCGGCGGTCGGCAGCCCGGCGCGGTGCTGGAGCACGTGGCGGATCGTGATGGCGCCCTTGCCGTGCTGCGCGAACTCCGGCCACCACCGCGCGACGGGGTCGTCGAGGGACAGCTCCCCGCGTTCGGCGAGCAGGTGGACGAGCATCGCGGTGTACGGCTTGCCCGCCGAGAAGATCCAGAACAGCGCGCCCGGCTCGCACCGGTAGGAGCGGTCGAGGACCACGTGCCCGTCGCGGATCACGCAGAGCTGCGCCGGTGCGCCCCGCCGCACGACGAGGTCCCACGCGCGCTCGAGGGGGACGGGATCCATCCCCCTCGGGACCGGCCCGGGCGGGGCGGCGGACGACGACGTCATGGTTCATTGTCGCGCCGCGCGGGGCGGCGGCGACGTCGGTGCTCCCGATCGACGCCGGGCGGGCTAGCGCCAGACCGTGATGCGGCCCGGCGTGACGACGACCAGGCTCCTGCCGAGGGTGGTGAGCTGCTGGGCGAGCGATGGCACGGAGACCGACCAGCGCTGGATGCCGTCCACCATCCCGTACGCCGTCATGGTCGCGGTGCTGTTCGACTCGGTGGTGAGGGTGACCACCACCGTGCCGTCGGTCGCGGTACCTCGGTCGACCGGCGTCGCGTGGCGACGCTCCCAGACCACCGTGCCGGACCGCCCGTCGATCATCCGCAGGGACCTCGCGTCGTCGACGACGACATGTCCGTCGACCACCATGACCTGACCGCCGCCGCGGAGGAAGGTGGACCCCTGACCGTTGACGCGCAGGGGCGTCGACCACCGGGTCGCGCCCGTCGACACGTCCGAGGCGACGAGGTCGTCGGGCGTGAAGGTCAGGACGAGGTCCGGCAGCGACCGGTCGTCCGGGGACGGGCCGGCGAGGGCGCCAGCGACGGTGAACGACCTCCCCGTGGCGAGGTCGAGGACGTCCGTCCGCTGGGCGTCCGCTGCGGAGGGCGTCGACTCGGTGAACAGCGACCGGCCGGTGAAGCCGGCGACCCGACCGGCGGGATCGCCCGCCCTGACCAGGGCGCCGTCCGAGGAGAGCACCGCCCACCCGGACGTCCCGCCGCCGACGAAGATCCGACCGGCCTCGACATCGATCGCCGGGACCGCTCCGTCGACGGCGCGCCACGCCGTCGGGCTCGTGAACGTCCACCGAGGCGTCGTCGCGAGGGGGGCCGTCCGTTCGACGCGGAGGTGACCGTCCGTGGAGATGTCGACGCTCACCAGGTCGGTGCCGATCGCCCCGATGACCGTCGTGGGAGTCGTCGGCGTGTCCCGGACGACCGCTCCTGATGCCGCGTCGATCAGCTCGAGGTGCGCCGACCTCGTCGTCACGGACGAGGTGCCGGCACCGGAGCCGCTGAACAGGAACAGCCCGGCGAGGCACGCGACCAGCGGCCGGGGAGGTGCGCCGGTCGCCGAGACCGCGACGCAGGTGCTGGTGAGGGATGCCGTGGTGTCCGCGGCTGGTGGATCGAGCGGGGTTCGCCAGTCCTCGGTGCCGGTCCCGGCGTCGAGGGCGACCACGTCGGTGCCGCGGTCGGAGCGCGGGGTCGCGAAGACGAGGCGACCGGCCGTCTCGATCGGTGCGGACCAGACGCCCGCCGTCGTGCCCCACGCCGCGTGGGGCGGCCCCCCCACGGGCGCGACGACTCCCTCGACGCCGGCCAGCCTCGCCAGGCGTGCCGCGTCCAGGCGGTCGGCGACCACGGAGGTCACGGCGAGCACGACGGCGACGGCGATCGCCACCCGCCACCACCAGCGCCTGACGAGCCTCGCGGCTCGGCCGGCCGGCACCGAGGGAGCGCCGGGCGCGGCGCCGCCCGCGTGCGGCGAGCTCCGCACGTCGTCCACCAGCTCGACGTCGACGACGTGCGCGGACGGACTGTGATCCTGTGAGCCTTCGGACCTCCGCATGCCTGTCATCGTCGCTCAGACCGCACGAATCATCGACGAGTTCTCACGGTCTGGTGCGACCGAGGGTGAGAGCGCGGCCATGCGTCGGGGCGGGGCGGGCCTCGCCACGGGCAGGCCGGGCGGACCTGATCGCTCACGGCGAACAACGCCGGTGGCATGCCGGGTTTGCGCACGTCAGGACCCGGTGGGTCGGTGACGCGCGCCGCCCCGGCGGGTCGGTGCCCGTGGTCGCGCTCACATCGTGCCTCCCTGATGTCCTCAGCATCGTCCGGGGTGTCCGATGATGGAGAGATGGCCCGCCGCTGAACGGACGGGTCGCGGCCGGCGAACGCGGCGTTGACGCCGGGTGTCCCGCACGCTTAGATTGCCAGCCTGCAAACGCTTACACGGCTTGCAGGCCATTTCATCCCTCGCTTCGATGACGGGCCCCGGGTGACCACCCCCACGGCTGCCGCCCGGGGCGAACCGCGGTCTCGACCGGAGCAAGACCTCCTGACGGAGCGATCGGCCCGGCGCGTGTGAACAGAAGGAGATCCTCGTGAGTGAAGCACTCACCCGCCACCGTCGGACGTCGGACGCGAACCTGCGCGCGCCGATCCGGGCCGTCGCGGTCGGTCAAGGCGCCGCGGGCGCGCACTCGCTCGCGGACTTGGGGATCCCGGACAGCTACGTCGACGCGCTCGGGCAGGTCCAGACCCCGCCGGCCGAGACCCTCGCCGACGTCGCGGCAGCGGTCGGTGCCGGTCGCGTCGCGCCCCAGCCGCTCGTGTGCGAGCCGGGGGAGGCCTGCCCGGAGCTCGTCGGCGACCTCGTCGACCTGACCGGCGCAGCGGTGGACGTGGCGTCGGGCATCGCGCCGCCGGTCGGCTACTACCACCTGCACGCACCGGACGGGCGTCGGCGGTTCGTCGTGAGCGCGCCCCCGAGGTTCCCCCAGCCCGCACGCGGCTGGGGCTGGGCAGTGCAGCTCTACGCGGCGCGGTCGCGTCGCTCGTGGGGCATCGGCGACTTCGCCGACCTCGCGACGATCACCCGTGCCGCGAAGGCAGCGGGTGCCTCGGCCGTGCTGATCTCCCCGGTGCACGCCGCCGCGCCGACCCCCGGCCAGCAGGCCTCCCCGTACTCCCCGACGTCACGGCAGTGGCTCCAGCTGCTCCATGTCGCGATCGACGAGGTGCCCGGAGCGGACCAGGTCGACCTCACCGACCTCGCTGCGGCCGCGAGCGCTCTCAACGCCGAGCGGCTCATCGACCGCGACGCGGTGTGGGAGCTGAAGAGGTCCGCCCTCGAGCGCATCTGGGTCGCCACGCGCGACCGGCTGCCGGCCGCGCACGACGCGTGGGTCGCCGAGCAGGGTGCGGACCTGACTCGCTTCGCCACCTGGTGCGTCCTCGCCGAGACCTACGGCACGAGCAACTGGCGCGAGTGGCCCGAGGCGGACCGGCACCCGGAGACTGCGCTCTCGACCGGCGACCTGCGCACCGACAGGGTCGCGTTCTACGCGTGGACCCAGTGGGTCGCGGACGCGCAGCTCGCCGTCGCCTGCCGGGCGGGTGCGAGCGTCGTCGTGGACATCGCGGTCGGCTTCGACTCGTGGAGCGCCGACGCGTGGGCGAACCAGGACGAGGTCTGCTTCGACTTCGAGGTCGGGTGCCCGCCGGACCGGCACAACATCGACGGCCAGAAGTGGGGGCTCCCTCCGATCAACCCGGTCGCGCTGGTGGCCGCGGACTTCGCCCCGTTCATCAAGATGGTCCGCGTCGCCCTGCGGCACGCGGGCGCGCTGCGGATCGACCACGTCATGCAGCTCTGGCGGCTGTTCTGGGTGCCGGCCGGCGCGTCGGCCACCCAGGGTGCGTACGTGCACTACCCGACCGAGGCGATGCTCGCGATCCTGCGCGTCGAGGCGTCGCGCTCCGGCGCGTGGGTGGTCGGCGAGGACATGGGAACGGTCGCCGAGGGCGTCCGCGAGACCATGGCGGACGACGGCATGCTCGGCTACCGCGCGGCGCTGCGGCTTCCGGTGGACCAGTTCCCCGAGGCGACCATGGGTGCGTCCTCGACGCACGACCAGGCGACGATCGCGGGCACGCTGACCGGCTCGGACACCGAGGACCTGCGGCGCATCGGCAAGCCCGCGAACTTCGAGCAGCTCGAGCAGGTGCGCCGCGAGCTGGCCGCGGTGGCGGGCGTGGACCCCGACGGGCCGATCGGACCCGACGAGGTCGCCCGCGCGGTCCTGGCCCAGTACCGCCGTCTGTCCGAGTGCCGTGCGCGGATCGTGCTCGCCTCTCTCGACGACGTCGGTGCGGTGGCTGAGCGCCCGAACATGCCGGGGACGATCACCCAGTGGCCCAACTGGAGCCTGAGCCTGCCCCGGCCGGTGGAGGACATCCTCCAGGAGCCGCTCGCGCGGCAGCTCGCCGCGGTCCTGGGCGCCCGGACGGCCTGACGGGTCGTCGCAGCACCGGACCGTTCGTGAGCCCTCGGGATCGAGGCGCCGACCAGAGGGCGGCGTGGTTCCCCGTGGTCCGGGAGCGGGCGAGGACGTAGGTCGCTTCCCCCGTCCACGCGCGGGCGGCGAGCATGACACCCATGGTGTGCCCATCGTGACCTCTCAGCAGTGGCGACGTCGCCTCGCGCTCGCGGCCGTCGCTCTCCTTGCGACGCCCGCGGCTCGGGTGCGGATGCTGCACTGGGGGGCGACGCGCGCCGAGGTCGACGGCGTGCTCCCGGGTGACGAGGTCCTGCCCGCGTCCGACCTCGTCTCGACCCGTGCGATCACGATCGACGCGCGCCCGGAGGACGTCTGGGCCTGGGTTGCCCAGCTCGGTCAGGGTCGCGGCGGGTTCTACAGCTACGACTGCCTGGAGAACCTCATCGGCTGCGGCATCCACAGCAGCGACACGGTCCGTCCCGCCTGGCAGGGCGTCGCCGTGGGTGACGTGGTGCATCTGCACCCGGAGGTCGGGCTCGCCGTCGTGCAGGTGGAGCCCGGGCGGAG
>JAKBFW010000120.1:0-4070 GCA_021833345.1 Pseudomonadota bacterium
GTGTGCTGAGCTGAAGACGGTGTGGTGTTCATGGAAGCTGCCCTTCGCGAGTTGCCTGGCGGGCGCTCCCGGTGGCGACTAGCTCAGTCGCGCGATCGTGGACTGCGGGGGAGCGCCCCATGCGGATACTGCGTTCATGGGTGTCACCTCCTGCCGACGGGTTGCGATCACGATCGTCGGGAACCTAGCACACCGGCAGTGCGGGCGCACGAGCGCGGCTGCTGTCAGGCGCCTGACCGCGTCGCCGCACCAGTCGCTCATCACCGTCGACGCGGTCGGTCTCGACGGTGCCGCCCGGGCGCTCGAAACGCAGCGCAAGGCTCTCGCGAATGCCCGGATCATCACCCTGGTCTCGGAGACCAACGGGCCGACCTCGCTGCGGGGCCGGAGGGTGATCCTCGCAGTCGTCGATCACGACTGATGGGCAAGGCTCCCGGCGAGCCTTGCGGGGAAGGACGATCCCCACGATCGACGATCGCGCCGCAACGGGCGGGCCGACATCGTCGACGAATCGCCGCCGTGATCGTCGGCACGAGCCCGGGGGACCTCCTCGCCTCAAAGACCACCATCGGCAGGTGGCGAGTGGCAAAGTAGCCTCGAAGCACGCACGAGCCCGGGCGCCGGATCGGGGGGACATCGATGGCCAGCGGCAGCCTCAGACCGTGGTGCCCACCGCGCACTCGGGTCGCTCCGCCCGTCCCCGCGGACGTGGACCGCCCCACCGGTGGGCGTGCGGTCCCGAGCGTGCCTCGTCGGAGGGGTCGGCGATGACCGTGGCGCACGAGGGCCGAGCGGTCGTGGTCAAGATCCGCACGCCCCGCCGCGACGTGATGCGGGAGCTCCTCATGGGCTGCTTCTGGCTCGTGCTTGCGGGAGTGTCCTGGACGACTCGCGTTCAGCCCGGGCCTCCGTCCTGGGGCGTCTGGGGCTGGATCGCCGCGGGCGGCGCCACGCTGACGCTGGGGCTGTGGCTGGGCACGCTCGGCGTCGACCTGCGTCCTGAGTCCGCGACGGTTCGCGGCCTACGCCGGCAGACGATCCCGTGGGCCGACGTCCACGAGGTGGTGTTCCGGCGACGGCTCGACGCTTGGCTCGTCCAGCTCGTCACCACGACAGGCAAGCGGGTCACCCTGCGGGCGACAGTCACGCGCCGGGGGCCGAGGGCTCTCGCCTTCGAACGGGACTACGACCGCATCGGCCAGTGGTTCCTCGCGCAGCAAGGCACGTCCGGGCGCCCCGCCGATCGCGAACCACCAGGTCAGAGCTGAGACCCCGGTCTGTCCTCGCACGCACCGACCCGCCCCTGAGCGGGTCCCGGGATCAGGTGCCCGCGCTCTCGTACCGGAGTAGCCCGCGGCGGAACGCCCAGCGGCCGAGGAACACGCACCAGACCGCCGCGACGGGGGTCAGCAGGCCGAGCCAGGACGTGCTGCCGAGTGACAGCACTGCCGTCGCCGGGAAGAAGCTCATGAAGGCGTAGGGCAGGACGACGGACAGGATCACCCGCACCACGACGCCGTAGATGCTGATCGGGTACCGCGCCAGCTCTCCGAGGGTGTGGAAGGCGAACGGGAACATGGACCACGGCGTCTTCAACCAGAAGGCGGAGCAGTTGGTCAAGATGTTCAGCCCGATCTTCACCAGCGGGGCGAACGCGAACACGAACGCCGCCGTCGCGATCCGCCCGGGAGACCACGCCATGCCGACGTGCACGAGCGCGGCGACGAACAGCGAGCCACCGAGGGCAAGGTTCCCCAGGCCGTTCATGCCGATCTGCGAGCTGAGCACCTGGAGCAGCGGCGAGTAGGGGCGCACCAGGATCGTGTCGAGTCCGCCGAGATTCACGGTGACCGCCATCGACCACGCCCCCTGGGCCAGCAGCACGGCGATGCCCTCGGTGAGGGCGACGAGCGAGTAGATGAGGACGACGTCCCAGAACCGCCAGCCGTTGATCTGCGGGATCGCCCGGAATATCGCCCACAGGAAGACGATCCCCATGCCCTGGGTGAGGAGGGCGGCGACCGACATGATCCAGAAGTCGCCCTCGTACTCGAGGGTGGCGCGCAGCTGGGCGCCGAGGCATCGGCGGTACAGCCAGATGTTGCGTCGCATCTCAGCCCCCGTGCACGGTCAGCTGTCGGCTGGCGCCGCGCCACATCGCGCGCCCGAGCCACCACAGCCCCACCGTCCATGCCGCCTGGACGCCCACGGCACGCCACGCGTCGGCGCCGGCCAACCGGCCGATGTAGAGCAGTGCCGGCGTCGATGCCATCCCGGCGAACGGCAGCGCAGCGGCGAGCCCCTGCAACCACCCGGGGAAGAACGCGAGGGGGACCAGGCTTCCGGAGAACAGCGTGATCAGCGCGATCCGTGCCGACTGCACGCCGACGTAGTTGCGGGTCCAGAACACGACGAGCGCGGAGATGTAGACGATGCCGAACCGTAGCGGCAGCACCAGGGTGGCGGACACCGCGAATGCCGCGAGGCTCTGGCGGGCGGGTGCCGGGACGCCGCCGAAGACGGCCGCCGCGGCGGCGGCCACCACCAGGCCGGTGCCCAGCTCGTAGCCGCCGAAGCCGAGCGCCTCGGCGAACCGCGACCGCTGGTAGTCCACGGGTCGCACGAGATCCATCGCGACGTCACCCTGCTGGATCCGGCCTGCCATGCGGTAGTCGACATAGCTCGAGACCAGCGAGCCTGCGACGAAGGCGACGAGGAGGTACGCCTTCATCGCCGGCCAGTCGAAGCCGTTGATCGTGCCCGCGGCCAGGACCGACCGCCACAGGTACAGCATCGCCACCGCGGCCACCGTCGTGGCCAGCAGCCCGAACAGGAAGCTCGTCTGGTACGCGACGAGGCTGCGGAACGCCGCCCTGCCCATCGCGCGGTAGGCGCGGACGTCCCGCCGCACGGTGGACGTCCGCCGGGAAGGTGCCGGCGGCAGCGCGACGGCGGCCGTCATCGCGCAGGGCTGTCGTCAGGGCTGTCGTCACGGCCGTCGTCGGGAGCCGCGATGAGCTGGCCGGCGTACACCCGGCGCACGACGTCCTCGATCGCCGACTCCTTGATGCGGATGTCGACCACCTGCAGCTCGGACTGGATCGCCGTCAGCACGTCGCCCGCCGTGTGGGCCAGGGGGTCGAACGTCACCGCCACGCCCAGACCGTCGCGCTCCTCGGTGACGGTCGCGCCGGCGAGCCGGGTCACGATCCCGGCGAGCGAGGCCGGCCGGGCCGCCAGGTCGACGTGCATCACCCTCTCCCGGGCGTAGGTCTCGATCACCTCGCGCAGGCCGCCGTCGTGGACGATGCGCCCGTGGTCGATGATGACGAGCCGGGAGCACACGTCCTCGATCTCGCCGAGGTCGTGCGTCGTCAGGACGAGCGTGGTGCCCTCGGCGACGATCTGCCGGAGGAACGCGCGCAGGCGATCCTTCACCTCGATGTCGAGCCCGATCGTCGGTTCGTCCAGATACACGATCGGCGGGTTGTGCAGGAGCGCCGCGGCCAGGTCGGCACGCATCCGCTGACCCAACGACAGCCGGCGTGCCGTCGAGGAGAGGACGTCCCCGATGCCCAGCATCTCGACGAGACGATCGAGGTTCGCCCGGTACTCCGCCGCGCCCAACCCGTGCATGTCGCGCAAGAGCTCGAGCGAGTCCCGTACGGCCAGGTCCCACCACAGGCTGGTCCGCTGACCGAAGACGACGCCGATCCCGCGCGCGTTCTCGACCCGGTTGCGGTGCGGCACGATGCCGTTGACCCGCACCTCACCGGACGTGGGGACCAGGATGCCGGTCAGCAGCTTGATCGTGGTCGACTTCCCGGCCCCGTTGGGTCCGACGTAGGCGACCGCCTCACCTTCGTCGACGCGCAGGCTGATGCCGTCGACCGCGACCTTCTCGGTGTACCTGCGCTCGACGAGATGCCGCAGCGACCCCGCCAACCCGGGTCGCTTGTCCGGGGACCGGAAGGCCTTGCGGAGGTCATCCGCCTCGATGCGCGCCACCGGCACATGCTAGGGGACGGTCGCGCGGCCGGCAGGCGTTCGACGTCCCCACCGGCCGGCGC
>JAKBFW010000120.1:4170-8427 GCA_021833345.1 Pseudomonadota bacterium
ATCCCGACCTTCGAACACGTCATCGCCGCCCTCGCGCAGGAGCTGGTCGTCGAGCACGTCACGGCCGCCCGTGAGGCGACGACGACCAACCCCGCGGTGCTCGCCCTCCTGACCGACCACGTCGGCGTGCCGTTCTGACACATCCGAACGGGCGCGCCCACGCCACCCTTCGGCCGGCACGCGACATCCGCTTCGCGGCAAAGCCGTGCTTCCGACGAGGCCCGGGTGGTCGACGCCTCCAGGTCAGCGCCAGGTCAGCGCAGCTCGTGCCCGCCGTCTGGATCGTCGCTCAGAGACCCGGTCGCGCACGTGCGCCTCGATCGCGGCCGGCACCGGCACCGTGCGGGTCTGGTGGGGCTTCGTCGAACCGATGATGGCTGGGCTGGTTCGCTTCGGCTGCGGTGCGGCGCTGTGCACGCGGACGGCCAGCCCGTGCTGGGTGGCTGCAGCGCTGCGGCCTCGGTTCCGTCAGCCTCGGAAGGGCCAACTCGTCGATGAGGAGTCCTCGGCCGGCGCCGGTCGTGGGGTGCCTGCGGCGCCGAGGGCTGTCAGGGCTCCGGCGAGGGCGAGGAGCGCGGCGACGGCCGTCTGGGCGCCGAGGGCACGTTGCAGGGGTGGGAGGTAGTACGGGTACAGGGCGGGGGCGATGATCGACAGGCTGTAGGCGAGGCCGTAGCCGCTCGAGCGGACGGCCGGGGGGAAGTGCTCGGTCAGGTAGGCCGCGACCGGTCCGTAGACCGACACCGTCGTGATCTCGAGGAGCACGACCAGGAGGATGAGCGTGGGCGGGGTGTGCTGCCGGAAGACCGCCAGGTACGCCACCGGCGCGACGACGGCCGATCCGGCGCCGAACCAGAGGAAGAACGTGCGTCTGCCGGTGAACGTCGACAGGTGGCCGCAGGCGAGCATCGCGAGGGCTGATGCGGCGGTCGCGCACAGCATCGTGAGGCTCACGCGCTGGTCGCTGAGGTGGGCGAGGGTCTTCAGCTGGCCGGTGACCACCGCGACGGCCATGTCGGTGAACAGCCACAGGCCGGTCATCAGGACGAACAGGCTCCGGAACCGGCGGGCGTTCGCGCCGACCAGCACCCGGGTGAGCGGTCGGGACCCGGGAGCGCCGCGGGTGGCGTCGGGGGCGTCCGCGACGCGCCGGCGGTAGAAGACGAGCATCGCGAGCGCCATCACCGCGCCCAGGGCGAAGGGCACCCGCCATCCCCAGGAGCTGTACGCGTCGGGTCCCAGGAGCCGGAGCATCACCAGGACGAGGGCGGCGATCGTGGCGTTCGCCCACGGGGACATCCACATGATCAGGCCGCTGACCAGGCCGCGCCGGCGCTCGGGTGCCCACTCGATGGCCAGGGGGACCGCCGCGGTGTAGCCGCCGCCGATGAACACGCCGCTGAGGAAGCGCAGGCCCAGGATCGCGTAGAACGTGGCGGGGCCGAGCACGCCTCGTCCGGGCACGAGGGCGACCATGGCCGTCGTGGCGGCCAGGGCTCCCATGGTCAGCGTGGCCGTGGCCGTGCGGCCGATCCGATCGGCCACCGGCCCGAAGATCGCCGCGCCGAGGGGGCGCCCGACGAGGGTCGCGACGAAGACCAGGCCGACGGCCGCGGTCAGGTTCTGCGGTCCGTACAGGCGCCCGGCGGCCGGTGCCAGCGCGATCACCGGCAGGAAGATGTCGAACTGGTCGACGAAGTTGCCGAGCGTCCCTCCCCGGACCGCGCTGCGCGCCGCTCGCGCCGGGGCGTGCCCTCGTCGCGTCGGGTCCGCGACCGCGGCCCGATCCGACGGGCTCACGGCGCCACCGCGCGCGCGCGTGCCTGCGGCCACAGCGCATGGAAGTGGTGCACCGGCCCCGGCCCGTGGCCCACGTCGAGATCGTCCGCCGCGCCGAGGGCAGCGGTCAGGTAGCGCTTGGCGTCGCGGACGGCGCTGGTCCAGTCCGGTCGGCCCGGGCGCAGTGCGGCGATCGCCGCGGACAGGGTGCACCCGGTGCCATGGGTGTTGCGGGTCGGCACGCGGGGTGCGGGGATCCGGGTGGTCCGGCCGTCGACCAGCAGGAGGTCCACGCACTGCGGACCGTCGAGGTGGCCGCCGGTGAGCAGCACCCCGGGACACAGGCGCCCGAGCCGGCCGAGCTGGTCGGCGGCGTCGGCGGCGGTCACGGCCTGGTGCTCGCCGAGCAGCACGGCGGCCTCGGCGGTGTTCGGTGTGGCCAGGTCGACCAGGGGCAGGAGCGTGGTCCGGAGGGTCGCGATCGCCTCAGGGTCCAGCAGGACGTCTCCGCTGCTGGCGACCATGACGGGGTCGAGCACGACGTACGGGGGCCGGTGCCGACGCAGCGCGGCCGCGACGGCCTCGATCACCTCGGTGGTGCCGAGCATCCCGATCTTGACCGCATCGATGCGGACGTCGTCGAACAGGGCCTCGAGCTGGGCGGTCACGAAATCTCCGGGGACCGGGTGGATCCCGGCCACGCCCCGGGTGTTCTGGGCGACCACGGCCGTGATGACGGTGGTGCCGTAGACACCCAGGGCGGCGAAGGTCTTCAGGTCGGCCTGGATGCCCGCTCCGCCGCTGGGGTCGGTCCCGGCGATGGCCAACGCGTTGACGATCATGATCGGCCACCTCGCAGGTCGGCGGCGGCCGCGCGCGGGTCAGGTGCGCCGCAGATCGCGGAGACCACCGCGATCCCGTCCACCCCGGTCGCCCAGACCGCCGGTGCGTTGCGGACGTCGATGCCCCCGATCCCGACGCACGGAAGACCCGTGCGAGCACGCAGCGCGGTCAGCGTGTCCAGCCCGAGCGCGGGTCGCGCGTCGGTCTTGGTCAGCGTGGGGAACACCGGGCCGATGCCGAGGTAGTCCACGGTCCCACCGGGCAGGGCGTGCACGTCGGCGATCTCCTCGGGTCGCGAGACGGACTGCCCGATGAGGAAACCGGGCCCCGCCAGCCGTCGCGCGTGGCCGACGTCCAGGTCGGACTGGCCGAGGTGCACCCCGTCCGCGCCGGACGCCAGGGCGACGTCGAGGCGGTCGTTGACGAGCAGCGGGACACCCGTGCCGGCCAGCACGTCGCACAGCTCCGCGGCCAGCGCCGTCAGCTCGCGAGCGGACGCGTGCTTGTCGCGCAGCTGGACGGCACTGACCCCGCCGGCGACCGCCGCGCGGACCGTGGCGCCGACCTCGCCCCGACCCACGTCCCGCGTGCCGATCACCAGGTACACCGACAGGTCCAGGACCACGGCTCAGCCGACATGGGCGCGCAGGGCCCGGGCGTCCAGGGCGTACAGCGCGTCGAGCAGCGAGACGGCGAAGCTGCCCGGACCGGGGCTCGCCGCGGCCGCGACCTCGGCGGCCACGGTCAGGATCGTCGTCGCCGCGCCGGCGGCGACCAACGGTGAGCTCTCCACGGCGCAGCAGGCTGCCACCAGGGCGCCCAGGGCGCAGCCGACACCCGTCACGCGGGTCATCATCGGGTGACCGGTGTGCACCTCGAGGACATGGTCCCCGTCGCAGAGGTAGTCGACGGCGCCGCTGACGGCGACCGTCGTCCCCACCCGTCGGGCGAGCTCGGCCGCCCCGTCGACGGCGTCCACCGACGAGGTCGTCGAGTCCACCCCGCGCCCCGCGGCACCGGCGGCGCCGGCCAGTGACAGGATCTCCGAGGCGTTGCCGCGCACGACCGCCGGGCCGTGCGTCACGAGCTCCGCCGCGAACCGCGTGCGGAACCCGAGCGCACCGACGGCCACCGGGTCCAGGACCCAGGGGGTGCCCGCGTGCCCTGCCGCCGCGACCGCTGCCCGCATCGCGGTGACCTTGTCGGGGGACACCGTCCCGAGGTTCACCAGCACCGCGTCCGCGACCTGGGCGAACTCTGCGGACTCCTCGGAGCTCTCCACCATCGCCGGCGACGCACCGACGGCGAGCAGGACGTTCGCGGTGAACCCCGCCACCACGATGTTCGTCATGCAGTGCACCAGGGGCCCGCGGGTGCGCAGCCGGTCGAGCACGAGGATCGCGTCCTCGGCGGATGCGCGCACCCCGGCGGAGGGGGTGACCGCAGTCATCGCCGCACCTCCTCGAGGGGCAGGTACACCGAGCTGCCGAGTCGGGTGAACGCGGCGGACCGGTCCGCCATGCCCGCCTCGATCGCCTCCAGGCTCGTGAGCCCGTTCTCCTCGGCGTAGGTGCGCACGTCGGCGGAGATGCGCATCGAGCAGAACTTCGGACCGCACATCGAGCAGAAGTGGGC
>JAKBFW010000121.1 GCA_021833345.1 Pseudomonadota bacterium
GTCGGCGACCGTGAGAACCGCGCGTCGCTCGCCCGCGTGATCATGGAGCCGGCGATGCCGAACCTCGGCGTCGTGCGCCCCGAGCCGGGTTACCTCGAGGCCGTGCGCGAGGAGGAGTGGACGCTGTCCGTGACCCGCACCGACGAGGTCGTCGACGCGTACGTCGACGAGTGCGCGCACGACGTGACCGCCGTCGGACCTGACCACCGGCTGCCCCGTCAACCGCCGGGGCGCGGCTTCATCCGTCGCGCCCCGACAGCACGACGTCACCCGCCGAGGAGGCCACCGAGGCCGCCGCCGCTGCTGCCGGACGAGCGGGTGCCACCCTGGACGACCGACTCGCTCGGCTGGACGAGCACGTAGCCCTGCCCGCCGAAGGCCATCTGGAAGATCTCGCCCGTGCCTCCGCGGAGCATCGACGTGAGGCCGCCCGTGTCGACGCGGAGGTCCATGCTCACGCCTGCCGTCCACAGGACGACGGCCTGGGAGTCGGCGAAGGTCGGCGCGCTCGCGACGTCGAGCGCGACCGGCTCACCCTCGGTGGTCACGGCCACGTAGCCCGTGCCGCGGAGCGCGACGTTGTACAGGCCGCCCGTCATGGCGGCGCCGCGCGCCTGGATGCGGTGGATGTCCCAGTCGATCGACGACGAGAACGCCAGGACGTTGTTGCCGTTGACCGAGATCGCGTCGTTCTCGAGGTACATGATCTGGATGTCGGCGGCACGGTCCGCGACGAAGAGGTCGCCCTGACCTGTGCACTGCATCATGTTGACGCCCTCACCGGTGACCTTCGACTTGAGCATCTTCCCGAGGCCGCCTGCGCCCTTGTTCTCGAAGTGGACGTCGCCCTGGTAGGCGACCATCGAGCCCGTCTTGGCCCAGACCGGGCCGTACTGCATCAGGATCTTCAGGAGCTTCTTGTTCTGCAGCGAGAACGGGTCCTGCGACGCGTTCTCCATGAACTCCTGGAACAGCGATCCGTGGATCGTCATGGCTGTCGTCTCCTCGGGAGTCGTCAGGCCCGCGGCACTCCATCGGGCCGGTTCCGACTCTATCGATCTGCCCCGATCTGAGTAGTCTGAACGAGGGAGCGATGCGTGGATCGACGGCGATCAGTGCAGCACCGGCTGGAGGAGCGGACATGGGCTTCCTGGACAAGGCGAAGGCCGCGGCGACCGACCTGGCGGCGAAGGCGGACACCGCGCTGGCGAGCTCGGGCCTGACGGGGCCGAAGCCGCCGGGCGGTGGTGACGCCGAGAAGCTCTTCCGCGACCTCGGCGTCCTGGCGTACCTCGAGTCGACGGGTCGACCGGCCGACCGGGACGAGCGTCAGCGCGTGACGGAGTCGCTGCAGGACCTGGAGTCGCGCGGCGCCGTCACGTCGTTCGCGTTGCACACGGCGCCGCCGCCGCCCGCTGCCGGCGGTGGTCCGAGCGCGGGCTGGCAGGCCCCGACCACACCGCCGCCGCCGCCGGCTCCCGTCCCGACGACGCCGCCTCCGCCACCGCTGACCTGGATGACGACCGACGGCGGAGGGGTTTGACGGGTCAGGGCATCACGTCGGACGCGATGCGCAGGGCGGTCTCGCTGCGCTCGTCGTCCGTGCCGCCGAGGTCGGCCGTCCCGCGGTTCGCGACGAGGACGGTCATGATCGCGACCCGCGCGCGGAGGCGGTCCTCGAGGGTCGCCTCCGGGGGCATGCAGGCGCGCCACAGGTCGTCCTTGTAGCGGTGCACGAGGTCGACCGTGCGGGGCAGGGCCGCGAGCGCGACCTCGTTCTGCTGGACGCAGCGCATCATGTCGCCGACACCGCCGCGGGCGAGCGTGGCCAGGCGTCGCAGCATCTCGACGCGGCGCTCGCGGGTGGACGGCGCTGACTGCACCCACGTGAGCAATTCCTCGATCGACGCGCCCACATCGGTCACGAGGCTCTCGAGGATGTCTTCCTTGGTGCGGAAGTGGTAGTAGAGCGCGGCCTTGGTGACGCCGAGGTCCTCGGCGATCTCGCGCAGCGACGTCTTGTCGTAGCCGTCCTGGGTGAACCGCGTGAGCGCGACGCGCTGGATCTCCGAGCGGGTGTCCGTGCGACGCCGGGTGTCCGCCGCCATGTGCCGTCATCTCCTCGTGCGGGATGGATCTGAACCGGATCGACACTCTTACTTGACGACCGGCAAGTGTGGACCTACGGTTCAAGGGTACAACTAGTCGGCCGGCAAGCAGGTGGGTCCCACGTCCCCGTCACGCGAACGGGAGCACCTGGCCGGACCTCGAGCGCCGCCGCTCCCCACTTCTCCAGGAAGGTCCTTCGATGGACTCTGCCATGCCCTCGACCCGGGCGACCATCGCCCCCGCCGTCGACCGACCCGATCCCCGCCGTTGGTGGGGTCTCGGTGTCATCGCTCTCGCCCAGCTCATGGTGGTGCTCGACATGACCATCGTGAACATCGCTCTCCCGTCGGCGCAGGCCGACCTCGGTATCTCGGACGCCAACCGGCAGTGGGTCATCACCGCGTACACGCTCGCGTTCGGCGGGCTCCTCCTGCTCGGCGGTCGCATCGGTGACCTGATCGGCCGCCGACGTGCCCTGATCATCGGGCTCATCGGGTTCGCCGGCGCCTCCGCCCTCGGCGGTGCCGCGGCGAGCGGGGGCATGCTGCTTGCGGCCCGAGGGCTGCAGGGCATCTTCGCCGCCGTCCTGGCGCCGGCTGCCCTGTCCCTCGTCACCATCACCTTCACCGAGCCGCACGAGCGGGCTCGGGCGTTCGGCATCTACGGTGCCATCGCCGGTGGCGGCAGCGCCGTCGGCCTGATCCTCGGTGGACTTCTCACCGAGTACCTGAGCTGGCGGTGGTGCCTGCTCGTGAACACCCCGATCGCGATCCTCGCGGTCATCGGCGCGATGGTGTTCCTGCACGACAAACGGCAGCAGAGCGAGACCCGGCTCGACGTCGTCGGTGCCGTCCTCGCCAGCGCCGGACTGCTGGCCGTCGTCTACGGCTTGAGCGAGGCCGAGCAGCGCGGCTGGACCTCCGGCCTCGTGCTCTCCATGCTCACCGGCGGGATGGCGTTGCTCGTGCTCTTCGCGATCGCTGAGGGCCGTGTGAGGCACCCGCTGCTGCCGATGCGCGTGCTGCGTGACCGCAACCGGGGTGGTGCGCTGCTGAGCGTGGGCATGACGACGATCGGCATGTTCGGGATGTTCCTGTTCCTCACCTACTACCTCCAGGTGACTCTCGGGTACTCACCCGTCCGCACCGGCCTGGCCTTCCTGCCGCTGACCGCAGGGATGATGACCGGGGCCGTCGGGATCGCGAGCAGGCTGCTCCCGCGGGTGCCCGCGCGCCTGATCATGACCCCTGGTCTGCTCGTCGCCGCGACCGGCCTCGTCCTGCTGACCAGGATCCAGGTGGACTCGAGCTACCTGACGCACGTCCTGCCGTCGCTGGTCCTCCTCGGGCTCGGCATGGGCTCGACGTTCATGCCGGCGATGAGCACCGCGACGTACGGCGTCGAGCCGCGGGACGCCGGGGTCGCCTCGGCGAGCGTCAACACGGCCCAGCAGGTCGGTGGCTCGATCGGGATCGCCCTGCTGAACACGATCGCCACCTCGGCGACCGCCCGGTACCTCACGGCGCACGGGACCGGCCCGGCCACGATGGCGGCCGGCGCGGTGCACGGGTTCTCGGTGGCGATCTGGTGGGCGGTCGGGTGCCTCCTGGTCTCGGCCGTCATCGCCGCGACCTTCATCACGGCCCGACCGGCGGCCCCCCGTGCCGGGGTCGTCACCGCGGAGGAGCCGGTTCCCGTCCTCGTGTGACCGGTCGGGCTGGGCGCTGCCAGGGGGGGGAGCGCTCTGGCGCCGCGTAGGCTCGCACCCATGCACTGCTCGTACGTCGCTGCGGAGCGCTGTCGATCGTGCACGCTGATGGGGCGCCCCTACGACGAGCAGCTCGACGCGAAGCAGCGGGACGCCGCGCGCGCTCTCGGGGGAGCCGCCGCCGCGAGCGCGGCCGGTGCGGGCCTCGAGTGGCTGGCCCCTGTCGCGAGCCGTGAGTCGGGCTTCCGGAACAAGGCGAAGATGGTCGTCGGCGGGACGGTCGCGCAGCCGACCGTCGGGATCCTCGACGCCGAGGGCCAGGGTGTCGACCTTCGTGGGTGCGGGCTCTACCTGCCCGGGATCCGGGCCATCCTCCCGCTGCTCGCCGAGTTCGTCACGCGGGCGGCCCTGACGCCGTACGACGTCCGCGGGCGTGCCGGGGAGCTCAAGAACATCCTCGTGACGGAGTCGCCCGACGGTGACCTGATGGTCCGGTTCGTCACGCGGTCGCAGGAGCCGGTCGCGCGGATCCGCAAGCACCTCCCGACCCTGCAGGAGGCCGTGCCGCACCTGGTGGTCGTCTCCGTCAACCTGCTCCCAGAGCACAAGGCGGTCCTCGAAGGCGAGCGCGAGATCCTGCTCACCGAGCAGGAGACCTTGCTCATGCGGGTCAACGAGGTCGGCATGCACCTGCGTCCGCAGAGCTTCTTCCAGACGAACACCGAGGTCGCGGCCGCTCTGTACCGCCAGGCGCGCGACTGGGTGTCGGAGCTGGCGCCGTCGTCGGTCTGGGACCTGTACTGCGGCGTCGGCGGCTTCGCGCTGCACAGTGCGGGCGTCGACCGCGAGGTGATCGGCATCGAGACCAGCGCCGACGCCGTGGCGAGCGCGCAGCTGAGCGCGCGCGACGCCGGACTGGGGCGCGTCACGTTCCTGGTGGACGACGCGACCGAGTTCGCCACCCGGTCGGCCGCGGCGCCGGAGCTCGTGATCGTCAACCCGCCCCGACGCGGGCTGGGGCAGGAGCTCTGCCGGTGGCTCGAGGCGTCGCCCGTGCAGCACGTGGTCTACTCGAGCTGCCACGTGGCCTCGTTGGCGCGTGATCTCGCGGCGATGCCGACGTTCCGGCCCCGCCGGGCGCGCGTGCTCGACATGTTCCCGCAGACCGCGCACGACGAGGTGCTGGTGCTGCTGGACCGTGGGTGAGCCCGTGCTGCGCCAGGTCGGAGCACGTCTCCGAGCGGGCTGCGGGACCGCGCTGGACCCCAGGGACTCCTGCGGCACGGGCGTCTGCCGTGCGTGTTCATTCTTGACGGCTGTTCATCCTGCGTGAACAGTAGGCCGTCGTGAACTCCCCGTCAGTCACCCTTGCCACGGTCCGGGCCCTCGAGGGAAGCGGGATCGTGGTCCGTGCGGCCGGCGGCGCGTCTGCGGTCGACCGGCGCCGGACCGTGACCGTGACCGTCGGCGGTCGATCGCGCGCGTACTCCGTCGAGACGCGGAGTCGGGTGAGCGCGGCGGTGGCGGCCGCTGTCGACGTACCGCCCGGGCCGCCACTCCTCGTGGTCGCGCCGGTCATCGGCGATGCCGCCGCGGAGGTGTTCCGCGCACGCGGGATCGACTTCGCGGACACCGTCGGGAACGTCCGGCTCGCGTGGGAGGGCGTGCTCGTCGACGTGCGTGGTCGGCGTCTCCCGCGCGGGACGCGCGCGCGACGACCCACTGCGGCCGCGCGTGCCTTCACCCGCTCGGGGGCGCAGGTGATCTTCGTGCTGCTGAGCCGGGCCGGGGCCGCGACCCTCCCGCTGCGCGAGCTCGCACGCACCAGCGGTGTCTCCCTCGGCACCGCGCAGATCGTCGTCGACGACCTGACGAGAGCGGGGTTTCTCGCATCCGGTCCGGGTGGGCGCGCGGTGACTCGCGGCGGGGAGCTCCTGGGTCGCTGGACCGAGTCGTACGTCGTGTCGCTCGCCGGAAAGCTGCCGCTGGCGTCGTTCTCGGTGCCGGACCCGCACTGGTGGGACGGCGCAGACCCGCTCACGGCTGGACTGCTCGTCGGAGGCGACCTCGCGGCCGGGTTCGTCGACCCTGCTGGTCCCGCGTCGATCACCCTCTACGCGGAGCGGATTCCGACGGCCCTCGTCGCGCGGCACCGGATGCGTCGCGACGACGACCGCGGGACGCTGCACGTCCGCCGGCGCTTCTGGCAGCCGGACGACGGCAGCACCCGCAGCGCCGGCACGATCGGCAGGCTCGACAGCGCCGGCGGTGCGCCGCTCGTGCCGTCGCCGCTCGTGTACGCGGACCTCATCGCCTCCGGCGACCCGCACCGGCGGGCGCACGCCGACCTGATGCGAGCTCGGGACCCGCTGCTGGCGCAGCTCGACCGGACCTGACGACGTCCGTCGGTGGGCACCGACCGATCCTGACAGGGCGGAGGACGTCGAGCAGCACGCGTCACGCCCGTGTGGGTCGCTCCGGTGACCCGACGACACGCTCACATCGGCGCGACTCCTGCCGATAGGGAGGCATGTCGTCCGGACCGACCCAGAACTACGACGACGCAACGCTGGGTCGATGGCGGCCCCATCCGGTCCTTGCCGTGCTCGTGAGGGTGGCGCTTCTCGTCTTCCCCCCGCTCGTGGCCCTGGCCTTCGGGCTCGGCGCGGCGCAGTGGGCGCCCGCAGCGCGGCTCGGCATCACGCCCTGGCTCTGGATCGTGCTCGAGATCGCCCTCGCGGCGGTGATCCTCCTGGCCATGACTCAGGTGACCAGGCGACTGCTGCCGGTGAGCATGCTGCTCCGGCTGACCATGATCTTTCCCGACAAGGCGCCGTCCCGGTTCGCCGTGGCACGCCGGCGGTATTCCCCGGAAGTCCTTCGCCACCGTGTCGCGAGAGCGCCCGTCGGCGAGCGCACCGGGCAGCAGGATCACGCTGCCCTTCTTCTCGACCTGGTCGCGGCGATCAGCGCGCACGACGACGTCACGGCGCGGCACTCCGAGCGGGTCCAGGCCTACGCCGCCCTGATCGGGACGGAGCTCGGACTGACCCCGCGGGAGGCGGCAGAGCTCAGCTGGGCCGCGCTGCTGCACGACGTCGGCAAGATCGACGTCCCGGTCGAGATCCTCACCAAGCCGACCCGACCCACCGATGCGGAGTGGGGCGTGCTGTCACGGCACCCGGCCGCCGGCATGGAGATCGCCGCGCCCCTGACCGCGTGGCTCGGACCGTGGTTGAAAGCCATCGGCGAGCACCACGAGCGGTGGGACGGCGGCGGCTACCCGCTCGGGCTGGCGGGGACGGAGATCAGTCGCGCGGCGCGCATCGTCGCGGTCGCCGATGCGTTCGACGCGTTCACGTCGTCCCGGTCGTACAAGACCTCGCTCTCGGCGTCGGCCGCGCGGGCCGAGCTGGCGCGGTGCTCCGGTGCGCAGTTCGACCCGGAGGTCGTGCGGGCGTTCCTCGCCGTCGGTCTCGGTCGCCTCCGCCGCGTCGCCGGACCGGCTTCTCTGCTGGCCGGTCTGCCGGGACTCGCGTCGACGCCGCTCCCGAGTGCGGCCGCGCTCGTGGGGGCAGGGACGACGGTCGGGGCGACGGGCGCTGCCGTCGCCGTCGCGGGAGTGATCGGCGCCCTCCTGTCGCTGACGGGGCTCGTCACGGGAGCGTCCACGGCGGCGGGTGCGATCGCTGGTGGACCGGGTCGCGCCGGCGTACCTGTCGCCTCGATCCCGGCCCTGCCGCCGACCCCCACGCGTCCGAGCGCTCCCGCGGCGTTGCCGACGGCAGGCTCGCCAGCGGCGGACCCTGTGCCGGCCCGACCGTCGCTCCCGACGACGACCGCGACACCGCTGTCCGCGACACCGCTGTCCACGCCGCCCGCCCCGGCGTCGGTCCCCTCGCCGACGTCCGTCCGGCAGGCGCGCGTGCTGTGCGACCTGGCCCGCGCCGGGTCGCGGTCCCTGGTCGGCGCCGACCTCGCCGGTTGCGACCTCGAGGGGGTCACGCTCACCGGCAACTACTCCGGCGTGAATCTCGCCGGTGCGGACCTGGCAGGAGCCACCCTGACGGATCTCGACCTGACCGGCGCCACGCTCGACGGAGCGACGCTCGACGAGGCCGCGATCACAGACACGTCCTTCGACACAGCACAGCTGGCGGGGGCCAGCTTCACGGGAGCGACGGTCACACGGTCGAGCTTCCTCGGCGCGAGGCTGGCCCCGACGAGCCTGGACGGCGCCGTGGTCCGCGACTGCACGTTCGACCCGAAGCCGTGACGGCGTGATCGGCGTGACGGCGTGAACACCACGCGTCGTGGCGTGACGGTCGCGGCGGGTCGTGGCGCCGCGAGGTCGTGGCACGGTCAGGACGTTCGACCCTGGTGGTCCTCGTCGCCGACGCCTAGCGTCCTCGCATCTGACCCACAGAGAGGTCGACCATGACCGTCCTTGTCGCCTACGCCAGCCGCCACGGTTCCACGAAGGGCATCGCCGAGCGGATCGCCGAGGTGCTGA
>JAKBFW010000122.1 GCA_021833345.1 Pseudomonadota bacterium
GTGCCCGACGCCGGCACGGCGACGACCTCGGCGTACGAGCCGGAACGTGACGCGTGCCAGGCGACACGATCACCGACCGCCACGTCGATGACGTCACGGCCGAGCGCGATGACCGTCCCGGCGCCCTCTCCGCCGACGACGTGCGGGAACGGCATCGGGTAGAGGCCGCTCCGCCGGTAGGTGTCGATGAAGTTGACGCCTGCCGCGTCGACCCGGACGAGCACCTCGTCAGGCGCCGGTGACGGCTCGGGGATCTCGACGAGACGCAGCACCTCGGGCCCGCCGGAGGTGATCGCGTGGATGGCTCGCATGCTCGGGCAACGCAGCGCCGGCCTGCGATCTTCCCGGCAGAGGGGTGGTGCGGGATGAGGGGTGGCGCCGCGCAGTCCCGACCCGAGAACGGGGTCACATGAATCCTCGCATGGGTGTATGTTCATGCACATGTCGTTCACAGTGGCGGTCGCCGGCGCGAGCGGATATGCGGGCGGAGAGATCCTGCGCGTCCTGCTGTTGCACCCGGAGGCGAGGGTCGGCGCGCTCACGGCCCAGGCGAGTGCCGGGACCACGCTCGGCAGCCACCACCCGCACCTTCGTGCGCTGGCCGGCCGCGTCCTTCAGCCGACCACGTCGACCGTGCTCGCCGGGCACGACGTCGTCGTCCTCGCGCTGCCGCACGGTGCGTCCGGTGTGGTCGCCGCAGAGCTCGAGGCGGCGGGGGACCGGGCGATCCTGCTGGACCTCGGCGCCGACCACCGTCTTGTCGATCCGACCGAGTGGGAGTCGTTCTACGGCAGCCCCCATGCGGGGACCTGGCCGTACGGGCTCCCCGAGCTGCTGCACGCCGGTGAGGCCGTCGCCCGGGACCAGCGGGACATCCTGGCGACGGCGCGGAGGATCGCGGTGCCTGGGTGCAACGTGACCGCGGTGACCCTCGGGCTCCAGCCTGGCCTCGCCGCGGGGGTCATCGAGCCGCTCGACCTGGTTGCGGTCCTCGCGAACGGGTACTCCGGTGCCGGGAAGACGCTCGCGCATCACCTGCTCGCGAGCGAGGCCCTCGGCTCGGCGCAGCCCTACGCGGTCGGTGGCGTGCACCGGCACATCCCCGAGATCGAGCAGAACCTCGCCCGCGCGGGCGGTGCACCGGTTCGTCTGTCGTTCACCCCGACCCTCGTCCCGATGTCCCGGGGGATCCTCGCGACAGCGACCGCCCGGCTCGCCGGCGGCGCCACGCCCTCGTCGGTGCGCGAGGCGTGGCGGTCCGCCTACGCGGACGAGCCGTTCGTCGAGCTTCTCCCCGAGGGGCAGTGGCCGTCGACGGCCATGACCCTCGGCGCCAACACCGCGCTGGTGCAGGTGGTCGTCGACGAGCGCGCCCGGCGCGTCGTCACCGTCACTGCGATCGACAACCTCGTCAAGGGCACCGCGGGCGGTGCGATGCAGTCCCTCAACCTCGCCCTCGGTCTCCCCGAGACGACCGGGCTCAGCGTGAACGGAGTCGCACCGTGACCGTCACCCACCCCCGGGGGTTCCGGGCCGCCGGTGTCACCGCTGGCCTCAAGTCGTCGGGCCGACCGGACCTCGCCCTGGTGGCGAACGACGGACCGCTGCAGGTCGCCGCCGGTGTCTTCACCACCAACCGCGTCGTCGCGGCGCCGGTCGTGTGGTCGCGCCAGGTGATGACCGACGGCGTGGCGTCGGCCGTCGTGCTGAACTCCGGCGGCGCGAACGCCTGCACCGGTCCCGAGGGCTTCGCGGACACGCACCGCACCGCCGAGCAGGTCGCGGCCGCCCTCGATCTCTCCGCAGGTGACGTCGTCGTCTGCTCGACCGGACTGATCGGCGAGCGGCTCCCGATGGACGTGCTGCTGCCCGGCATCGACGCCGCCGTGGCTGCGCTCGCCGCGGACGGGGGGGCCGATGCCGCCGTCGCCATCATGACGACCGACACCGTGCCGAAGACGGCGGTGGCCGAACGCGACGGTTGGTCGGTCGGCGGTATGGCGAAGGGCGCGGGCATGCTGGCCCCAGGACTCGCGACGATGCTCGTCGTCCTGACGACCGACGCCGTGACGACCGCCGAGGGCGCCGACCAGGCTCTCCGAGCCGCGACGCGGGCGACGTTCGACCGTGTCGACTCGGACGGCTGCATGTCGACGAACGACACGGTCGTCCTGCTCGCCTCCGGAGCGAGCGGCGTGAGCCCGTCCGCGGAGGAGCTGCACTCCGCCGTCGCCGAGGTCAGCCGCGCGCTCGCCCGCGCCCTGGTGGCCGACGCCGAGGGTGCGAGCCATGACATCGCCGTGCGCGTGGTCAACGCGGGCAGCGAGGACGCAGCGGTCGCCGTCGCTCGCGCGGTGACCCGGTCGAACCTGTTCAAGGCCGCCGTCTTCGGCAACGACCCCAACTGGGGTCGCGTCCTCGCGGCGGTCGGCACCGTGCCTGTCGAGGTCGCAGCGTTCGACGCCGACCACCTCGACGTCTCGATCAACGGTGTCCAGGTGTGTCGGGCCGGTGGGGTGGGCGACGACCGATCCCACGTCGACCTGGCCGTTGCCCGTGAGGTCCACGTCCTCGTCGACCTTCATGCGGGCTCGGCCGAGGCGACCGTGTGGACCAACGACCTGACGCACGACTACGTCCACGAGAACAGCGCGTACTCGTCATGAGCGAGGGCGTCGCATTCGACACACGGACCGACCTGAGCCCTGACCAGAAGGCCGAGGTCCTGATCGAGGCCCTTCCATGGTTGCAGAGCTTCGCCGGAGCGCTCGTGGTCGTGAAGTACGGCGGCAACGCGATGATCGACGAGGACCTCAAGCGGGCGTTCGCCCAGGACATGGTGTTCCTCCGCCGCGTCGGGCTGCACCCGGTGGTCGTCCACGGAGGTGGGCCGCAGATCAGCGCGATGCTCGACAGACTCGGGATCGAGAGCGAGTTTCGCGGCGGGCTGCGGGTCACGACGCCGGAGGCCATGGACGTCGTCCGGATGGTCCTGACCGGGCAGGTCTCCCGTGAGCTCGTCGCTCTGCTCAACGCCTACGGACCGCACGCGGTCGGTCTCTCGGGCGAGGACGGCGGTCTGCTCCGGGCCCGCCGCCGCACCGCGACGGTCGACGGCGAGCCCGTCGACGTCGGGCTCGTCGGGGACGTCGTCGAGGTGAACCCGGGAGCGGTCCTCGACCTGCTTGCCGCCGGCCGGATCCCGGTCGTGTCGACCGTGGCACCGGACGTCGACGACCCGTCCCAGGTCCTGAACGTGAACGCGGACACGGCCGCCGCCGCCCTCGCGATCGCCCTCGGCGCGCGCAAGCTCATCGTATTGACCGACGTCGAAGGTCTGTACACCCGGTGGCCGGACCCGTCATCGCTCGCGAGCGAGATCCGGGCCTCCGACCTTGCCGCACTGCTGCCGTCGCTCGACGCGGGCATGCGTCCCAAGATGGAGGCGTGCCTGCGTGCCGTGCGCGGCGGCGTCAGGCAGGCCCACGTGATCGATGGGCGCGCGCCGCACTCGATCCTCGTCGAGGTCTTCACCACCAAGGGCATCGGCACGATGGTCCTGCCCGACGAGACGACGGAGGACGGCGCATGACCGGAGCGGTGGAGAGTCCGAGGCCGGTCACCCGGCCGAGCGGCGACGGGAGCGTCGCTGCCTGGACGGAGCGCTACGGTCACGCGCTCATGGACACGTTCGGGACCCCGCAACGGGTTCTCGTGCGCGGCGAGGGCGCCTACGTCTGGGACGCGGACGGCGTGCGCTACCTCGACCTGCTGGCAGGGATCGCGGTCAACTCCCTCGGCCACGCCCATCCGACGCTGACCGCCGCGATCTCGGCGCAGCTCGGCACCCTCGGCCACGTCTCGAACTTCTTCGCCACGCCGACGCAGATCGCGCTGGCCGAGCGACTTCTCCAGCTCGCGGGCGCTGACCACGGGTCGCGTGTGTTCCTGACGAACTCCGGGACCGAGGCCAACGAAGCGGTCGTGAAGATGGCGCGTCGGACCGGACGCCCGCGGATCCTGGCACTCGAGGGCGCGTTCCACGGCCGCACCATGGGCGCGCTGGCACTGACGCACAAGGCCGCGTACCGGGAGCCGTTCGAGCCGCTCCCTGGCGGTGTCGAGTTCCTCCCGTTCGGCGACGTCGACGCGCTCGAGGCAGCTCTCGGCGACGACGTCGCCGCCCTCGTCGTCGAGCCGATCCAGGGCGAGGCAGGTGTCCGCCCTCTGCCGCCCGGCTACCTGGCCCGGGCGCGGGAGCTGACCACCGCATGCGGTGCGCTCCTCGTCCTCGACGAGGTGCAGACCGGGATGGGGCGGACCGGGGCGTGGTTCGCCTACCAGCACCCGCACCTCGGTGGCGGGATCACGCCGGACGTCGTGACGTTGGCGAAGGGGCTGGGTGGCGGGTTCCCGATCGGCGCGGTCATCGCGTTCGGTGAGCGCGCGGCGACGTTGCTCGGGCGCGGTCAGCACGGGACGACCTTCGGCGGGAACCCGGTGGCCGCGGCCGCCGCGCTCGCGACGATCGGCGTGATCGAGCGCGACGGGCTGTTGGAGCACGTCAGGGAGATGGGGGCCTACCTGCGTGCCGGTCTCGCGGCGACGGGTCATCCGCTCGTGCGTGAGGTGCGTGGTGACGGGCTTCTGATCGCCATCGAGCTCACCCAGCCCGCCGCGGCGGACCTCGCGGCGCGAGCGCTCGATGCCGGGTTCATCATCAACGCCTGCACGCCCACGACCCTGCGGCTCGCCCCGCCCCTGATCCTGACCCGCGACCAGGCCGCCGACTTCGTGCAGCACGTCGCTGCGTCGGCCGGGTCCACCACCGAGACGGAGATCTGACATGGTTCGGCACTTCCTCCGGGACGACGACCTCAGCCCTGCCGAGCAGCGCGAGGTCCTCGCGCTGGCGCTGGCGTTCCGCGAGGACCGCTACGTCCGTCGCCCGCTCGCGGGTCCGCGCGCGGTTGCGGTCATCTTCGACAAGCCGACGCTGCGGACCCAGGTGTCGTTCGCGACGGGCATCGCCGAGCTCGGCGGCTTCCCCCTCGCGGTCGACGGCAACCTCGCGCGCATCGGGGTGCGCGAGTCCGTCGCGGACACGGCACGCGTGCTCGGTCGCCAGGTCGCCGCGATCGTCTGGCGCACGTTCGACCAGTCGCGGGTCGAGGAGATGGCGGCGGTCGGCGGCGTGCCGGTGGTCAATGCGCTCACGGACCAGTTCCACCCGTGCCAGATCCTCGCCGACCTCACCACCGTCGCTCAGCACCGCGGCGGCCTCGACGCGCTCGAGGGGCAGACCTTGGCCTATGTCGGCGACGGCGCGAACAACATGGCGCACTCCTATCTCCTCGGCGGAGCGACGGCCGGGCTCCACGTGCGGATCGGCACGCCCGAGGGCTACCTGCCGGACCCGGCGGTCCTCGCGGCGGCGGCCGAGCGGGCGCGCGCGACTGGCGGCTCGGTGCGCGTCGTGCACGACCTGGGCGCGGCCGTCACCGGCGCGGACGTCGTGGCCACCGACACCTGGGTGTCGATGGGCCAGGAGGACGAGGCTGCCGTGCGCGAGCAGCCGTTCGTGCCGTTCCGCGTCGACGGCGCGGCCCTGGCGCTCGCCGCGCCGGACGCGATCGTGCTGCACTGCCTCCCGGCGTACCGCGGGAAGGAGATCACCGCCGAGGTGATCGACGGACCGCAGTCGGTGGTCTGGGACGAGGCCGAGAACCGCCTGCACGCGCAGAAGGCTCTGCTGACGTGGCTTCTGGAGCACTCGTGAGCGACCCGGCCGCCGCGCCGGGTGCCTCCGGCGTCCCGGCCACCAAGGCGGCGCGGCACGCGCTGATCGCCTCCTTGCTCGAGCACCACGAGATCCACTCGCAGTCGGAGCTTGCGAACGCGTTGGCGGAGGCCGGCGTCTCGGTCACCCAGGCGACGCTCTCGCGCGACCTCGTCGAGCTCCGGGCCGTCCGGATCCGCAGCACCGCGGGTTCGCTCCTCTACGCCCTGCCCGGTGAGGGCGGCGACCGCTCACCGCAACGCGCGCCCGACGTCGAGCAGCTCGCCACCCGTCTGGCACGCCTGTGCGCCGAGCTGTTGGTGACCGCCGAGGCGTCGGGGAGCTTCGTGGTGCTGCGGACACCACCGGGTGCTGCGCAGTTCCTGGCGTCGGCCATCGATCACTCCGTGATGCCCGCCGTCCTCGGGACGATCGCCGGGGACGACACCGTCCTGGTGATCGCGCGCGACTACTCGCCGACCTCGAGCACCGCGGGCGCCGAGCTCGCCGACCGCTTCCTCGCACTCGCCAGCGACGGCGTGTGAACCGATCCGCGACCACAACACCCGTACCACCCATGCTGCTGGGACACTGGAACCCCGCCTCGATGAAAGAGAACTGCCATGACTGAACGTGTCGTGCTCGCCTACTCCGGTGGATTGGACACCTCCGTAGGCATCGGCTGGATCGCGGAGGCGACCGGAGCCGAGGTGATCGCTGTCGCGGTCGACGTCGGCCAGGGTGGCGAGGACCTCGAGGTCATCCGCCAGCGTGCGCTGGACTGCGGCGCCGTCGAGGCGTACGTCGCGGACGCCCGCGACGAGTTCGCCGAGGAGTACTGCATGCCGGCCCTGCGGGCCAACGCGCTGTACCTCGACCGGTACCCGCTGGTCTCCGCGCTCTCGCGGCCCGTGATCGTCAAGCACCTGGTTCGCGCCGCGCGGCAGTTCGGTGCGACGACCGTCGCCCACGGCTGCACGGGCAAGGGGAACGACCAGGTGCGCTTCGAGGTCGGGATCACGTCGCTCGCGCCCGAGATGCAGTGCATCGCCCCGATCCGGGATCTTGCGCTCACGCGTGACAAGGCGATCGAGTACGCGACCCGCCACGCGCTGCCGATCGCGACGACGAAGCACAACCCGTTCTCGATCGACCAGAACGTCTGGGGGCGTGCTGTCGAGACCGGTTTCCTCGAGGACATCTGGAACGCGCCGACCAAGGACGTCTACAGCTACACCGACGACCCAACGTTCCCGCCGGTGGCCGACGAGGTCGTCATCACGTTCGAGCAGGGCGTCCCGGTCGCTCTGGACGGTGTTCCCGTGACCCCGCTGCAGGCGATCCAGGAGATGAACCGGCGTGCGGGTGCCCAAGGGGTCGGCCGGATCGACATGGTCGAGGACCGGCTCGTCGGCATCAAGTCCCGGGAGATCTATGAGGCCCCGGGCGCGATGGCGTTGATCGCAGCGCACCAGGAGCTCGAGAACGTGACCGTCGAGCGCGAGCAGGCCCGCTTCAAGCGGGGCGTCGAGCAGCGCTGGACCGAGCTCGTCTACGACGGCATGTGGTTCTCCCCGCTCAAGCGGTCGCTCGACACGTTCATCGACGACACCCAGCGCTACGTCTCCGGCGACGTGCGGCTCGTGCTTCACGGCGGCCGCGCGATCGTCACGGGCCGGCGTAGCGAGGCCAGCCTGTACGACTTCAACCTGGCGACGTACGACACCGGTGACACCTTCGACCAGTCGCAGGCCAAGGGGTTCATCGCGATCTACGGCCTGACCGCGAAGCTGTCCGCCGCGCGGGACGTCAAGTTCGGCAACGGCGTGGACTTCGGTGTCGGCGACCTGCCGGCAGCCGGCGAGGACGCCGATGTCTGAGCTCTCCACGGGGACACCGGCCACCTCGCGTGAGGTGGCCGGTGCCCCGATGAGCCTGTGGGGCGGCCGGTTCAGCGGCGGGCCGGCGGAGGCGCTCGCGGCGCTCTCGCAGTCGACCCATTTCGACTGGCGCCTGGCGTCGTACGACATCGCCGGGTCCTCGGCGCACGCCCGCGTGCTGCACGGTGCAGGCCTGCTCGACGACGCCGAGCTGGCGGGGATGCTCGACGGCCTCGAGCGGCTGCGGGTCGACGTCGCCAGCGGCGCCTTCCTGCCGGTGCTCGCGGACGAGGACGTGCACACGGCCCTCGAGCGAGGTCTGATCGATCGCGCGGGGGCGGAGATCGGGGGCAAGCTCCGGGCCGGCCGGTCGCGCAACGACCAGATCGCGACGCTCGTGCGGATGTACCTGCGTGCGGAGTCCCGCGTGATCGCCGGTCTCGTGCTGAACGTGGTCGACGCGCTCATCGACCAGGCTGACGCCCACCCGGGCGCCCCGATGCCAGGCCGTACGCACCTCCAGCACGCCCAGCCCGTCCTGCTCGCGCACCACCTGCTCGCGCACGCGTGGCCGCT
>JAKBFW010000123.1 GCA_021833345.1 Pseudomonadota bacterium
ACGAGATCCAGCTCGGCGAGGACCTCGCGGACTTCAAGCGGATGACCGACGAGGAGAAGCACGCCGTCACGTTCCTCATGTCGTACTTCAACCCGAACGAGCTGCTCGTCAACAAGGCCCTCGCGTTCGGCGTCTACCCCTACATCAACGCCCCCGAGGCGCACCTGTACCTCGCGAAGCAGATGTGGGAGGAGGCCAACCACTGCATGTCGTTCGAGTACGTCCTCGAGACGTTCCCGATCGACCGCACCGAGGCGTACTCCTCGCACGTGACGGTGCCGTCGATGGCCGCGAAGGAGGCGTTCGAGGTCCACTACATCAAGCGGATGACCGAGCAGACCCTCGACATCACGACCACCGAGGGCAAGCGGGACTTCATCCGGAACCTCGTGGCCTACAACATCATCCTCGAGGGGATCTGGTTCTACTCCGGCTTCATGGTCGCGCTGAGCTTCCGGCAGCGGAACCTGCTGCGGAACTTCGGCTCCCTGATGGACTGGGTGGTGCGGGACGAGTCGCTGCACCTGAAGTTCGGCATCAACCTGATCCTCACCGTGCTCGACGAGAACGAGGACCTGCAGACCCCCGAGTTCGCCGAGGAGATCCGCCAGATGATCCTCGACGGCGTCGCGCTGGAGGAGCAGTACAACCGCGACCTCCTCCCGACCGGGATCCTCGGCCTCAACGCCGACTACGTGAACCAGTACGTCACGTACCTGGCCGACCGTCGGCTCGAGGAGCTCGGCTTCGAACCGCACTACAAGGTCTCGAACCCCGCGAAGTGGATGGCCGCGGCCAACGACACCCTGCAGCTCGTGAACTTCTTCGAAGCGACCAACACGTCCTACGAGGTCAACGCGCGGTCCGGTAGCTGAGCGCGCCCAGTCTCACCCCGTCGATCCACGAAGTTCTGGGCCAGACCTGCCGATGAGGCGGTAACGCTCGAGGCAGAACGTCTCAGCGTCCACGATCGAGGGCAGTGGTGACCATCAGTCCTGGGCTCGTGCGCGGCGGCACGCTGCCGCCCGAGGCACGCGCGCGTCTGCGCACGCTCCTGCGAGGCTGGGTGGTCGTCCTCGCCCTCATGGTCTCCACGGACGTCCTCGTCGCCTGGACCGATCGGGCACCCCAGGCATACCTCGCAGCATTCCTGGTCATCACCGGGATCGGCTTCGTCGCACGCTGGAGCACGTTCACGGTGCTGATCGGCTACATCGTGGTGCGGTACGCCGCGGTCGGTGACGGCACGTACACCGCCTGGCTCCTGGCCGCGTGCGCGGTCGCCTTCGCGGCTTGGCGATACAGCGAGCGGGTGAACGAGCGCCAGCGCCGGCGCCACGCCGAGATCGAGCACCTGGCGACGCACGACGAGCTCACCGGGCTACCGGTGCGCTCCCGGCTGCGGAGCGTCGCGACCGAGCTCGTCCCCGAGGTCGCCACCTCGCTGACGCTCGCGCTCGTCGACCTCGACAGGTTCGTCGAGATCAGCCGGACGCTCGGGCGTGACCTCGGCGACGACCTGATCGTCGAGATCGCCACCCGGATCGCGCGCGCGGTCCGCCCCCAGGACGTCGTCGCGCGGCTCGGGCCGAGCCAGTTCGCCATCCTGCTTCCCGACGCCACGCTCCCGTTCGCGCGGTCGATCGTCGACGCCGTCCGCCGGCAGGTCACCACCACGATGTGCCTCGGCGGCGTCGACGTCGACGTCGAGGCGAACGTCGGGATCGCGCAATGGTCGACGCCTCCCCCGGGCGCGCCGGCGGTGCGCCCCGATCGCGTCGTCGGCGACCTGCTGCGTCAGGCGGAGATCGCGCTCCACGAGGCCAGGAGCCAGCTCGCCCCCGCCGCGGTCTACGACGTCGCCGTCGAGGTGCACAGCGCCGACCGGCTCGAGCTCCTCGCCGACCTGCGCGAGGCGATCGACACCCGATCCCTCGCGTTGCGGTACCAGCCGGTGCTCGACCTCGAGGGCTCGCACGTGCGCAGCGTCGAGGCGCTCGTGCACTGGCAGCACCCGACGCGCGGCCTCCTGGCACCTCGGGAGTTCCTCCCCATCGCCGAGGCCACCGCCCTCAACGGTCCGCTCACCGACCTGGTCCTCGACCTCGCGCTCGCGCAGTCCGCCGTGCTGAGCGCGACCGGGCGGGCCGTCGAGATCTCCGTGAACGTCTCACCGCGAACGCTGCTCACCACCGGGTTCGCCGCGCACGTCCTCGAGGCGATCGAGCGGCACGCGGTGTCCCCCGCGATGCTGCGACTCGAGATCACCGAGTCGGGGCTGCACACCGACCCCTTCGGCGCTCGCGCCGTGCTGCACCGGCTGACCGACCACGGCGTCAAGGTGTCGATCGACGACTTCGGGGCGGGGTACTCCTCGCTGACCCACCTGCGCGACCTGCCGGTGGACGAGCTGAAGATCGACCAGGGCTTCGTCACCGGTCTGGCGACCACCGCCGCGGAGAGCACCGGCGGCGATCCGATGGTCGTGCGGGCAGCTGCGCTCCTGGGCCACACGCTCGGGATGACCGTCGTCGCGAAGGGCGTCGAGACGTCCGCGACCGTCGAGACGGTGAAGCTGCTGGGCTGCGACTGCGCGCAGGGGTTCTTCCTCGCGCGACCCATGACCCCCGAGCAGCTCCTGACCTACCTCGGACCACGGACGGCGAGGTTCTTCACCCCTCGCCGACGGTCGTGACCCTCACCCTTCGCCCGTTGTGGTGACCGTGAGCACGCCGATCAGGTACTGATCTCCCGATGTCGAGGCGACGACGGTGTTGACGCCGTCGACGAGAGGCTGTGGCACGAAGCCCTTGGCGTCCACGCCGAGCGAGTTGGCGTACCCGGAGCCGGTCGCCGTCGAGTCGAACGCGTTCGTGGACGACCCGTCGGTGTGGTCCCAGCGCAGCGGCGTCAACGCCGTGCCGTTGAGGCTCAGCTTGTCCCCGCTCGTCCCCTGGTCGCCCTCCCACGCCACGGCACCCAGTCGTGCCGTGTGGTCAGCCGCGCCCTGGAAGGCGAACGGCACAGAGCCGTTCGACGCCACCCAGGCGCCGCCGTCGTAGACGGTGACGTTCCCAGCGGACGGGCCGCCGGTGTAGACGACCACCAACGACCAACCGGCGTAGTACGTCGGGGACGGGTCCGATCGCCCCTTCGCGACGGCGATGTCCGCCACCGACCAGGTGCCACCGCCCGCGGCTGCGACCAGATCCGTGACGTCGGCGAAGGACTGGTAGTAGTGGCGCGCACTGTTGTCGCGCAGGTCGCTCAGCACCGTCCCGGTGACCGTCTGATAGCTGTCAGCGCCAGGCGCGCGCAGCCTCGCGGTGGTCCGCGGACCGTCGAAGGAGTCCGACGGGCCCGCGTTGGCCGACCAGTACAGCCCCGCGAACGTCACGGTGCTGCCCTCCGGGATGGCCAGCGTCGCCGAGGACGACGTGCGCTCACCCCCGGCAGCATCGAGCGGCACCATGGTCACGTCGTTGTTGTTGGCCGAGGAGCTGCCGGCGAGGATCTTGGCGCACTTCTCCGCTGTCGCGCCCGTCGTGGCGCACGTGAGGAGCGGCGCACCGATCTCCGTGACCGTGGACGGTGTCGCACCGCTCGTGTAGCGCGGGGAGAGCCCGTTCGTGGCGATCGTGGCAGGTACGGAGATCTCGACCGGTGCCAGGCCGTCGGCGCTCAGCGTGAGGAGGAGGTTCGCGGCCGCCGCGCCCTCGGCCCTGAGGCCGATCAGCACCGGAGCCGTCGTCCCCGCGGGCAGGTAGCCGATCGGGCAGCTGACCGTGCGGGTGGTCCCACCGATGCCGTCGGAGGTCGTGCACGCGGTCGCACCGTCCTTCGTGGCGTCGAAGTCGACCCCGGCCGGAAGGTCGACCTCCGCACGCACACCGTGCGCGTCGGCGTCGCCGGTGTTGGCGACGGTGAAGCTGAGGGTCCCCGTCTTGCCCGCGGCGAGGGCCACGAGCGGTGCCGACGGCTGGGTCTCGAGCACCGCCGAGGCCACCGTGATCGGCATCGTCGCGCCGGCGGCGACGGCGCCGCTCTCCGCGGTGACCGCGATCGTGGCCGCCAGTCCGGTCACGCCGTGCGCGGAGGGATCTGCGCTGAGCGTCAGCGTGAGCTGCCCGCCGTCGCCCGGGACCGTCCGTGGGTAGGTGCACGCCCAGACGTCGGCGCCGTTCTCGGCAGGCTTCGAGGGCGCGCACGTGCTCGCGGGTCCACCGGTGACGGTGGCGTGGACGCCGACCGGGAGGGTGACCGTGGCGACGGCTCCGACGGCGTCGACGCCGCCGTCGTTCCGCCAGGACACGGCGACCGTCGTCTGCTCGCCCACGACCACGCGCGCAGGCGCAATCGGGTCGATGGTCAGCACCGCCGTGCTCGGGAGCTGCGTGGTCGTCGTGGAGAACGAGGTCATCGCGAGGGACCCGTCGCGCCGGGCGTCGACGAGGAGCACGCCGGTCGGCGGGTCGAGCGAGGTCGCCGTCGCGGTGAGCGCGAGGGCGAGGTCCGCCGTCGCGCCGGGGTCGAGGGCGGGCCGGGTGCAGTCGATCGTGCCGTCCGTGCCCTCGGTGCAGGCCCAGCCGTCGACGGCCGCGTCAGGGGCGAGGACGACACCGGGCGGCGGGGTGACCGTCACGTCGAGCCCGCGCATCGTCGACGTGGAGGGGTTGCCGACGGTCCAGGTGACGGTGTGCGGGGTCCCGACGACGAAGGTCGCGCCGCTCGGTCCGTCGACCGCGAGCGTGCCCGGGGACGGCACCACGGTGAGCGTCGTGACCCCTGAGGTGGGCGCGGACGCGCCGCTCCAGCTCAAGCCGTAGCCGAGCGGGAGCATCGGTTCGTTCAGCGCTTCGGTCGCCGCGGTGAACGTGGGGCGCAGCGTGGCGCTCGCCTCAGGCGCGAGCGAGGCGAGCGTGCACCGGAGCCCGCTCGCACCGCCGTCGCCGGCACCACCACCCGGCGTGCACGACCACCCGGCCGAGACGGGGACCGTCGGGTCCCACGCCAGCCCCGCCGGGAGAGTGAGCTGAAGTGTGACGTCGCGCGCCGGCTGACCGCCGGTGTTGTCGATGACCCAGCTCAGCGCGCTCGGTTCGGTGGCCGTGACGTCCTGGTCCTCCGGCGCGACGAGCCCGACGATCGCGTCGAGCGCCGTGACGTGGGCCGGCACCCGGAGCTGCGTCGCGGCGACCCCGGTACCGGAGAGGTCGAGGCCGATCTCGGCGTCCCCGCCGTCCGCGGTCCGCGCGATGCTCAGGGACACGGTGAGGACCGTGGACTGACCGGCCGGGAGCTCGGCGAGCCGGCAGGTCACCGTCGACCCGGTGCCGCCGGTGGTCGCGCAGGTCCACCCGGACGGCGAGGCGAGCGTGCCGACCCGGTACGAGCGGCCTCCACCGCCGAAGATCGCAAGTCCCGACTGCGTCGAGGAGAGCGTCACTCCCGGAGGCAGGGTGAGGGCGGCGAGGAGGTCGCTGGCGGGCGACGCCCCTGCGTTCTGCAGGGTGAATCCGACTGTGCTGGTGCTTCCTGCCGCCAGCGTCACCGTCGGCGTGAAGGCCGCGACCTGAATGCTGGTTGTCGGCACGGTAGGTCCGGCCGTGGAGCTCGGGGTCGGGTCGGATGTCGGCTGGGGCGACGGGCCCGGTTCGGGGCTCGGCACCGGCGACGGGTCCGTCGACCTGGGCAGCGCGGCGTCGACCGCCGGGACCCCGGCGACGGAAAGGCCCGGCGAGTCGGAAACCGATCCCGGGCCACTCGTGATGGGCGCGGTGGGCGCCGCCCCTGGGCGCGCCGCCGTCGTGGACGTGGAGGTGCTGCCCGCCTGAGGCTCTGCTCCCGTGCTCGTCCCAGGCGCCGACCATGCGCCCATCAGAGCCGCGGTCGCGACCCCACCGACGACAAGCACGGCCGCCACGGCAGCTGCCACTGCGCCGCCGGACAACGCGCCGAGGAAGGCGAGCAGCCCACCGCCGGTCGCGACGGCCGACGAGGTGAGGGCACCCGCACCGACAGCACCGGTCGCCGCTCCGCCGATGACGCCGGTCGACGCCGTGCCGGAGGCGAGGCCGGTTGACGCCGCACCACCAGCCGCCGCACCACCACCGACCGCACCTGCGCCTGCCGCCAAGCCGCCCGCGAGCGGGAGCTCGTGCGCGAGGGCTGCGAGCCCGGCGAGCCCGAGGACGAGCGGCGCGATGATCGTCCGCATGCCGTGGTTGACGTCGCCGAGCTCGAGCAGCAACGCGCGGCAGTCCGCGCACGAGTCAAGGTGCTCCTGCACCTGCGCCGTCTCGCGCCTCGCGAGGCCACCGCGGACGTAGGCGCCGAGCTTGTCCGCGCAGGGTCGGCAGGCGTCGGTCGGCGGTGCCTGCAGGTGCTGCTGGAGGTAGGCCTGGCGCAGGCCCTCGCGGGCACGGTAGGACAGCGCCGCCACGCCGTTGGCCGTCAGGCCGAGCAGCGGAGCGATCTGGGCCGGCGTCAGGCTCTCGACCTCGGTGTACCAGAGGACGGCCTGCCACCGCTCCGGGAGGGTGGCGTACGCCCGCGACACGACGCTGCGCTCGAAGCCCGCCATCGCGGGCTCCTCGGTCGACGCGGCCGCACCGAGCCCCGACTCGAACGTCTCGACGTCGTCCGTCGGCGCGACCCGCCGCAGTCCGTCCTTGCGTGTCATCGCCAACCGGCGGACCACCGTGAACAGGTAGGCGCGGAAAGCGACGTCGGGTCCGCCGCCGTACTGGAACACCGAGAAGACCTTGGTGAACGCCTCGGACACGACGTCCTCGGCGTCCGCGACCGACGTGGAGTACTGTCTCGCGACGACGAGCGCGGCACCGGCGTGACGCTCGTAGAGCGCGGCGAAGGCAGCGGACTCCCCTCCGCGCGCAGCAGCGATCAACTCGGCGTCTCCGAGCACCTCGCCACCGACGCGAGCGTCGCTGGTCACTACTGGTGTCTCCTTCGCGCGGGATCTCGGGGGCCATCCCGCATGTCCTGGTCACCTATGGTCCCCCGAGCGGGTGATTTTCGGAAGTCTGGGAGGATCTCGCGTCATGGCGGGTGCCCAGCCCCCTCTCATCGCACGTGACCATTTCGGGGCCCGGGACGTCGGCGCGTCCACCGCAGCTGCGCGAGCAGTGGCGGCTCGAGAGCACCGAGTCGGTGTGGCTCCGGCCCGCCGACTGGTACCACCCCGCGGTCGACGCCCTGGTCGAGGCCGTGGAACGGGGCGTGGTGCCGGTCGCGGTGGCCGAGCGTCTCGGCGAGGTTCGCGCGGCCGACGGGGTCGGGATCAACGAGGCGATCGATGACCTCACCTGCCTGTACCGATCGCTCGGGAGCGCAGAGCCTCCGCTCGCCCTGGTCCGCGCGCTGTGCGCCGGGTGGGCGTCCGCGCAGGCCTCGACCGTCGTTCTCGGGACGTGCATCGACCCGGAGTCCGGCCTGCCGACGCGTGAGTACCTGATCGTGCGGCTCGGCGAGCTCTACGGTGCCGCCGCCTGCTCGGGCACCACGCCGTCGACCACCCACGCGCTCATCCTCATCGACGTGAGCACGGCGGGCGTGTCCCCCTGGACCCGGATGGCGTGCGCGGCGGCCATCGGTGCCGCACTCGGCGACGCCTACGGAGAGGGCCGCCCGATGGCGTCGCTCGGCGCGGGTCTGTTCGCCGTCGTGGTCGAGCGGGACGACGACCTCGGCGCCCACACCACGCTCCTGCGCGATCGGGTCCGTGACCAGGCGACCCTGTTCGACATCCAGGAGCTGATGCGGAACCCCGCACGCATCTGGATCGAGAGCCTGCCGTCGACCCACGACGCCGTCACCATGCTCCTGATGCACGTCCGGGGCTGACCGCAGCATCACCACGAATCGATGACGCACGCATCGCGATCCCCCGGATATCGTCGCAAATCGGCAAAGACTTTGCCACAGCGGGCGTGACATGGTCGTGACTTCGTCCTATCGTCACAAGATGACAAGCGTCTCCGGGACCACCGACCTCACCGATCCCAGCGGGGCGCCGGGGCCCCTGCTCGCGTCCGGCAGCTGGTCTGACATCTTCATCCTCGACCATGGGCGCCTGCTGCGCCGCAACCGTCACCACGACGTGAGCGAGCGCGAGGTCGAGCTGCTCCGCCACGTCAGCGCGGCCGGTTTCCCCGCTCCGACCCCGTTCGCGGTCGACGGCCCG
>JAKBFW010000124.1 GCA_021833345.1 Pseudomonadota bacterium
CCCGGGTCCGCCACGCCGTCCAGGTGGGGCGCGTAGGACGTGCGCACCGTGCCGGTGAAGTCGGCCGGCGCCCGTCCCGTGGCGGTCTGCGCCGGACGGGCCGCGGTGCCGTGGGGGCCCGGCGTCGCCCGTCCGGGTGACAGCGCACGCCGCACGAGCGTCGCGACGCGTCGGGTCCAGGAGGTCGTCGCCACCCGCGCACCCTACCGAGGGCGGTCCGCGGTGCGAAATGTGATAGCACTCCGGCGTCGTCTCCCGTAACGTCCCCGTAGCACGCGCGCACTATGGTCCCGGCATGGCGGACCTCTTCGACGACTACCCCGCGGGTGCGGCGTGGGACGAGGTGTTCGATCGCACCGGAGCGGTGCGACCGGCGTACGCGCACGTGCGCGACACCCTCGTGCAGATGTCGGAGACCGAGCTCCGCGGGCGCGCCGACGCGCTCGCACGGTCCTACCTGAACCAGGGTGTGACGTTCGACTTCGCGGGCGAGGAGCGACCGTTCCCTCTCGACGTCGCCCCGCGGGTGATCGACGGCGACGTCTGGGACACCGTCGCGCCCGGGGTGGCGCAGCGGGTGCGCGCGCTGGAGGCGTTCCTGGCGGACGTCTACGGCGCGCAGCGCGCGGTGGCCGACGGGGTCGTGCCCCACGCGCTCATCACGTCGTCCACCCACTTCCACCGTGCGGCTCACGGGATCGAACCGCCGAACGGCGTCCGGGTCCAGGTGGCCGGCATCGACCTGGTGCGCGACGAGGCCGGTGACTTCCGCGTGCTGGAGGACAACGTCCGGGTCCCGAGCGGCGTCAGCTACGTCCTGTCCAACCGCCGGGCGATGGCCCAGACCTTCCCCGAGCTCTTCGCGGCGCTGCGGATCCGGCCGGTGTCCGACTACCCGCGTCGGCTGCTCGCCGCGCTCACGGCCGCGGCCCCTGCGGGTGTCGACGACCCCACGGTCGTCGTCCTGACGCCGGGCGTCTTCAACAGCGCGTACTTCGAGCACTCGCTGCTCGCCCGCACGATGGGTGTCGAGCTCGTCGAGGGGCGCGACCTGTTCTGCTCCGGCGGCCGGGTGTGGATGCGGACGACGCAGGGACGACGCCGGGTCGACGTGATCTACCGGCGGGTCGACGACGAGTACCTCGACCCGGTCGCGTTCCGCCAGGACTCGCTGCTCGGCAGCCCCGGGCTGATGACCTGCGCGCGGCTCGGCACCGTGACGATCGCGAATGCGGTGGGCAACGGCGTCGCCGACGACAAGCTCGTCTACACGTACGTCCCGGAGCTCATCCGGTACTTCCTCGGCGAGGAGCCGCTGATCGCGAACGTCGACACCTGGCGCCTGGAGGACCCGGGCGCGCTCGAGGAGGTGCTCGACCGACTGGACGAGCTCGTCGTCAAGCCGGTCGACGGCTCGGGCGGCAAGGGACTGGTGATCGGCCCCGCGGCGTCGGCGGCCGAGCTGGACCGGCTCCGCGACAGGCTCCGCCGTGACCCGCGCGGCTGGATCGCCCAGCCCGTCGTCCAGCTCTCGACGGTCCCCACGCTCGTCGAGGACGGGCTGCGACCGCGGCACGTCGACCTGCGCCCGTTCGCCGTGAACGACGGGGAGAACGTCTGGGTGCTCCCCGGCGGCCTGACCCGGGTCGCGCTCCCGGAGGGAGAGCTCGTGGTCAACAGCTCGCAGGGCGGCGGCTCCAAGGACACCTGGGTGCTCGGTGGTGTGCCGCCGGCCAGGTCCAGCCGGGCCGCGGAGCACCCGCAGTCCGTGCCCGTCGGCTCGTCGGTGCCCATCGACGCGAACCCGGACGACACGCGCGCCCAGTCGATGCAGCAGCAGCAGTCCCGGTCGACGACCCCGTCATCGGGCCTCGACGGTGCGGCGGTGGCACCGTGCTGAGCCGCATCGCGGAGTCCCTCTTCTGGATCGGCCGCTACATCGAGCGGGCCGACGACACCGCCCGGCTGCTGGACGTGCACGTGCAGAGCCTCCTCGAGGACCCCTGGGCCGAGGAGGACCTCGCGTGCCGGTCGCTTCTCTCGGTCATGGACTCGCCCGCGCCGCCGCCGACCGAGGCGGTGGGGCGCGCGCAGGTGCTCGCGATCCTCGCGTACGACCGCGAGTCGCCGGCTGCCATCGCGGGTGCTCTGCTCGCCGCGCGCGAGAACGCCCGTCGGGCCCGCGAGGTGATCTCGACCGAGCTCTGGGAGGCGGTCAACGCGACCTGGAACCAGCTCCCGTCCCATCTCGACCTGTCCCAGCCCCACGAGTACTTCCGCTGGGTGCGCGAGCGCGCGGCGGTCGTCGCCGGGATCGTCGACTCCGCCACCGCACGTGACGACACCTGGAGGTTCCTCGTGCTCGGACGGTCGATCGAACGCGCGGACATGACCGCGCGGCTCCTGACGATGCGCGCGCTCGCCGGCGCCGGCGGCCCGACGTGGTCGACGCTCCTGCGGTCCTGCGGGGCCCACGAGGCCTACCTGCGGCGCTACCGCGGCATCGACTCGGACGACAGCGCGGCCGGGTTCCTGCTCCGGGACCAGCTCTTCCCGCGCTCGATCGTGCACGCGCTCGCCGAGGCCGAGGCGTGCCTCGCCGTCCTCGGGCCGCCCGGGGAGCGGGCGACCGAGGACGCCGCGCGGATGCGGCTCGGCCACGCCCGCACGAGCCTCGAGTACCGTCCGCTGCGGGACGTCCTCGACCGGCTGCCGGCCAAGATGGAGACGGTCCAGCGTGCGTGCTCGGCGGCGAGCGACGACGTGCGGGCCCGCTACTTCCCGTCGCGTGCCACGACGACCTGGGTGGGAGAGGCGCTGTGACGGAGGAGCGCGCATGACACGCCTGCGCGTGGTGCACACGACGACGTTCCGGTACGCGGGTGCCGTGACGGCCTCGTTCAACGAGGCGCGGCTGACGCCGGTGTCCGACCACGGCCAGACGGTGCTCACGGCGACGCTCGACGTGGCTCCGTGCACATGGCGGCACGACTACCGGGACTACTGGGGCACCGCCGTGACCGCGTTCGAGGTCTCGACGCCACACCCGACCCTCACGATCACCGCCGGCTCCCGCGTCGACGTGCACCCCCCTCGTGCGGCGGCGCCCGACCTCGGCTGGGACGACCTCCGCGGCACCCAGGTGACCGACCGGTTCGCCGAGCTCCTTGCCGACACGCCGACGACGGCCGCCCCGGCGGAGGTCGTCGCGCTCGCGGCGGACGCGGCGCGCGGGCTCGGGCCGTCCCGAGCGGCCGAGGCGATCTGCCTCCTGCTGCGTGACGAGCTCGACTACGTGCCCGGAGCCACCGCGGTGCACACCCCGGCAGCCGAGGCGTGGGATGCGCGAACGGGGGTGTGCCAGGACATGGCGCACCTCGCGGTTGGTGCGCTGCGCAGCGTCGGGATCCCGGCCCGCTACGTGTCCGGGTACCTTCACCCGGCGCGGGGCGCCGAGCCCGGCCAGACGGTCACCGGCGAGTCGCACGCCTGGGTCGAGTGGTGGGCGGGGCAGTGGACGGGCTTCGACCCGACGAACCGCGGGCCGGCGGGCGAGCACCACGTCGTGATCGCGCGGGGTCGGGAGTACCAGGACGTCGCCCCGTTGCGGGGGATCTACGCGGGCACGAGCACGGACGCGCTCGACGTCCAGGTGCACATCACCCAGGAGGCCTGAGGCGGCTCCCCGCTCCCGACGACGTGCGGCGGACGCGTGCTGACGCTGCACGTCAGGACAACTCCTGCGAAGGCGAGAAGGATCGAGTCGATCGGGCGCCACGTGCCCGGTCGTCGCCATCAAGGGAGAAGTGCCATGAGAGCAGCGCGCTACTACGACCGCGGGGACATCCGCATCGACGAGATCGCGGAACCCGTCGTCACGCCGGGAACCGTCGGCATCGATGTCGCCTGGTGCGGCATCTGCGGCAGCGATCTGCACGAGTACATCGAGGGGCCGATCTTCATCCCGCCCGCGGGGCACCCGCACCCGATCAGCGGCGAGAGCGCGCCCGTCACGATGGGGCACGAGATGTCCGGCGTGGTCTACGCCGTCGGCGAGGGGGTCACGGACCTGTCGCCCGGCGACCACGTCGTGGTCGAGCCGTACATCCTGCACGACGACGTCGACACCGGGCCGGAGAGCCGCGACTACCACCTCTCACGGGACATGAACTTCATCGGTCTCGGTGGTGGCGGCGGCGGGCTCGGGGAGAAGATCGTGGTCAAGCGGCGCTGGGCGCACCGGGTCGCGGACTCGGTGCCCCTCGACCAGGCGGCACTCATCGAACCGCTCTCGGTCGGCTACCACGCCGCCGAGCGCAGCGGGGTCAAGGCCGGCGACACGGTGCTCGTCACCGGAGCAGGGCCGATCGGGCTGCTCACCTCGGCGATCGTCAAGGCGCTCGGTGCGACGGTGATCGTGAGCGAGCCGAGCCCGTTGCGTCGGCAGAAGGCGCTCGACTCGGGCGTCGCGCAGCACGTCCTGGACCCGTTGGCAGGCGACGTCGTCGCACAGGTCCGTGAGCTCACCGGCGGCACGGGTGCCGACGTCGGGTTCGAGTGCACCTCGGTGCAGCCGGCGCTCGACACCCTCGTCGACGCGCTCAAGCCGCACGGCGTGCTCGTGGTCGTGTCCATCTGGGGCCACCCGGGCACGTTCGACATGCAGAAGATCGTGCTCAAGGAGCTCGACGTGCGCGGCACGATCGCCTACGTCAACTCCCATCCGGCGGTGATCGCGCTGGTCGAGGCGGGCAAGATCGACCTGTCGCCGTTCATCACCGGGAGGATCGGGCTCGACCACCTGGTCGACCAGGGCTTCGACACCCTGATCCACCACAACGAGACGGCGGTGAAGATCCTCGTCTCACCGTCGGGCCGCGGGCTCTGAGTCGACGAGGTGACGTCGGGACGGCCCGGCCGTGGGATCATGGGCCAGGCCGTCCCGGCAGCCGGCGGTGCGGTCAGTCGTCACGACCCGTACCGCCGCGGTGAACCCGGCGTCACCCCGCGACGAACCCGCCGCCGACCTCGACCCTCCGGAGCTTCTTCGCGTGTCCCCGATCCCCAGCGCCGACCAGCTCGGCCGCATCCGCCCGTCGGCCACGGCGCCCGAGCTGTTGCGCAACTTCTGCATCATCGCGCACATCGACCACGGGAAGTCGACGCTCGCGGACCGCATGCTCCAGCTCACCGGGGTCGTCGACGCGCGGTCGATGCGGGCCCAGTACCTCGACCGGATGGACATCGAGCGCGAGCGCGGCATCACCATCAAGTCCCAGGCCGTGCGCATGCCCTGGGCGGTCACGGACGAGTCGGGCACGTCGACGCCGTACGCCCTCAACATGATCGACACCCCGGGCCACGTCGACTTCACCTACGAGGTCTCACGCTCGCTCGCGGCCTGCGAGGGCGCGGTGCTGCTCGTCGACGCGGCGCAGGGCATCGAGGCGCAGACCCTCGCGAACCTCTACCTCGCGATGGAGAACGACCTCACCATCATCCCGGTGCTCAACAAGATCGACCTGCCGGCCGCGCAGCCGGAGAAGTACGCGGACGAGATCGCGGGCCTGGTCGGCGGCGACCCGGCCGACGTGCTCCGCGTCTCCGGGAAGACCGGCGCCGGTGTCCTCGAGCTGCTCGACCGGATCGTCGAGCGCGTCCCGGCCCCCGGTGGCGACCCCGACGCGGCGGCGCGGGCGATGATCTTCGACTCGGTCTACGACACGTACCGCGGTGTGGTGACCTACGTGCGCGTCGTCGACGGTCAGCTCAGCCCGCGCGAGCGCATCGTGATGATGTCCACGCGTGCGACGCACGAGCTGCTCGAGATCGGCGTGATCTCGCCCGAGCCGATCCCGACGGACGGGCTCGGGATCGGCGAGGTCGGCTACCTCATCACCGGCGTGAAGGACGTGCGACAGTCCAAGGTCGGAGACACGGTCACCAACGCGAGCAAGCCCGCCGAGACGGCGCTCGCGGAGTACCACGACCCTCGGCCGATGGTCTTCTCGGGCCTGTACCCGATCGACGGCTCCGACTACCCGCTGCTGCGCGACGCCCTCGACCGCCTCAAGCTGAACGATGCCGCGCTGCACTACGAGCCCGAGACCTCCGTCGCCCTCGGCTTCGGGTTCCGCGTCGGGTTCCTCGGCCTGCTGCACCTGGAGATCGTGCGCGAGCGGCTCGAGCGCGAGTTCAACCTCGACCTGATCTCGACCGCCCCGAACGTCGTGTACGAGGTCACGCTCGAGGACCGGTCGGTGACCACGGTCACCAACCCGAGCGAGTTCCCCACCGGCAAGATCGTCGAGGTGCGCGAGCCGATCGTGAAGGCGACGATCCTGGCGCCGAGCGAGTTCATCGGATCGATCATGGAGCTCTGTCAGGAACGCCGCGGCACCATGCAGGGGATGGACTACCTGTCCGCCGACCGCGTCGAGCTGCGGTACGTGCTGCCGCTCGCCGAGATCGTCTTCGACTTCTTCGACCAGCTCAAGTCCAGGACCCGCGGCTACGCGTCGCTCGACTACGAGCCGTCCGGCGAGCAGGCCGCCGACCTCGTCAAGGTGGACATCCTGCTCCAGGGCGAGCAGGTCGACGCGTTCAGCTCGATCGTGCACAAGGACAAGGCCTACGCGTACGGCGTGATGATGACCGGCAAGCTGCGGGTGCTGATCCCACGGCAGCAGTTCGAGGTGCCGATCCAGGCGGCGATCGGCGCACGGGTGATCGCGCGCGAGACGATCAGGGCCATGCGCAAGGACGTGCTCGCCAAGTGCTACGGCGGGGACATCACGCGCAAGCGCAAGCTCCTCGAGAAGCAGAAGGAGGGCAAGAAGCGCATGAAGACCATCGGTCGCGTCGACGTCCCCCAGGAAGCCTTCATCGCGGCGCTCTCCTCCGACGCCTCGGGCGGCAAGGACGCCAAGGAGAAGAAGTGAGCCCGGCGCTGCCCGACGGCGAGCCCGCGCCCGACGACGGCACGCTCCCGGCGACGGTGCGCGACGGCGCGTCGGACCGCGACTTCGGCGTCTACCTGCACGTGCCGTTCTGCACGGTGCGGTGCGGCTACTGCGACTTCAACACGTACACCGCGACCGAGCTCGGCGGTGGCGCGAGCCAGGACGCGTACGCGTCGACGGCGTTGCGCGAGATCGCCCTCGGGGGCGAGGTCATGGGCCGCGCGGGGCTCCCGGACCGGCCCGCCGCCACGGTGTTCGTCGGGGGAGGGACGCCGACGGTCCTGCCCGTCGTCGACCTCGCGAGGCTGCTCGACGGGGTCCGTGACACGTGGGGGCTCGCGGACGGCGCCGAGGTGACGACGGAGGCCAACCCGGACTCCGTAGGTCCGGGCGAGCTCGCGGCGCTCAAGGCGGCCGGGTTCACCCGGGTGTCCTTCGGCATGCAGTCGGCTGTCCCGCACGTGCTGGCGACGCTCGAACGCACGCACGACCCGCGGCGTGTGCCCGACGTCGTGCGGTGGGCCCGGGAGGCCGGGCTCGCGGTCTCCGTCGACCTGATCTACGGGACGCCGGGGGAGTCGGTCGACGACTGGCGCGCGAGCGTCGAGGCGGCGCTCGCGACCGGCGTCGATCACGTGTCCGCCTACGCCCTCGTCGTCGAGAACGGCACGCGGATGGCGAGTCAGGTGCATCGGGGCGAGCTCGCCCTCCCGAGCGAGGACGACCAGGCGACCAAGTACGAGATCGCCGACGAGCTGCTGGCCGCCGCAGGGCTGCACTGGTACGAGGTCAGCAACTGGGCGCGCACACCGGCGGACGCGTGCCGGCACAACCTCGCCTACTGGCGCGGTGCCGACTGGTGGGGGATCGGGCCCGGAGCCCACAGCCACATCGGCG
>JAKBFW010000009.1 GCA_021833345.1 Pseudomonadota bacterium
CGTCGCGTCGTCCGGGCGGCCGGTCCGCGTCCGCCACCGCGAGCCACGGGATCCCGGCGAGCGCGACGTCCTGGTCGCTCAGCACCGCGCCGGTCCCCGAGGTCATCAGGTACGCGGTGCCCGAGGGACGCCGTCGCGCGATCCGGTCGGGATGCGCCAGGGCGACGACGAGGCCGACCGCGAGGTCGTCGGTGAGGTCGGTCGGGGTGCCGCGCGCGTCGGTGCGGACGATCCGGTCCGCCTCCCGCACGGACGCGAGCAGGCGTGTCGTCTGGGACGCCCAGCTGCGAGCCTCCGGGCCACCGCGTCTGGCCGCGCGGAGCGCCGCGACGAGGTCGCCGCCGGGGACGCGGACGTCCTCCGAGAGCAGGGCGACGACCTCGGCGGCCCGGCGCGCACCGACCAGGGCGGCGCCATCGAGCAAGGCCCGTGCCAGTCGGGGATCCGTGGCGACGGCCGCGATCCGGCGGCCGCGCGCCGTCACGCTCCCGTCCGCCCGGACCGCGCCGAGCCCGACGAGCGTGCTGCGCGCCGAGGTCATCGCGGCCTCAGGGGGGACGTCCATCAGGGCGAGACCGGCACCGTCCGGCGTCCCCCAGCACGCGAGATCGAGGGCGAACGAGGTGAGGTCGGCCGTCGCGATCTCCGGCTCGGGATGCTCGGTGAGGCGCGCGTGCTCAGTCGGCGACCAGCAGCGATAGACCGTTCCGGGACCCTGGCGACCCGCTCGTCCTGCGCGTTGGGTCGCGGCCGCACGGCTCACCGCCACCGTCACGAGCCCGGCGAGCCCGCGCCGGTGGTCCGCCCGAGGCTGACGCGAGAGACCCGCGTCGACCACGCTGCGCACCCCCGGCACCGTGAGCGACGACTCGGCCACGGCGGTGGAGACGACGACGCGCCTCCGGGGTCCGACGGCGAGGGCGAGGTCCTGCTCCCGATGGCTGAGCCGGCCGTGCAGCGGGCGGACGTCCACGCCGTCGAGCCCTCCCAGCCGACCGACGACGCCGCTGACCTCGGCCGCACCAGGCACGAACACGAGAACGTCGCCGTCGCGTTCGGTCAGGGCGCGCCGCACGCAAGCGGCGACGTGGTCGAGGAAACCGGGGGTGACGCCGCGCGCGTCCGACCGGGCCGCCTGCCGAGGCGGGCACCAGACGACGTCGACATGGTGGAGGGCGCCCGCGACGGCGATGACCGGCGCGGGGTCCGCGTCGCCCAGCAGTGCGGCGGTCCGCTCGGCCTCGACCGTCGCGGACATCGCCACCAGGGTGAGGTTCTCGCGCAGGTTCGCCCGCACGTCGACGAGCAGGGCGAGGGCCAGGTCGGAGTCGAGCTGTCGCTCGTGCACCTCGTCGAGGACGACCGCGGTCACGCCGGGAAGGTCCGCGTCGCGCTGCAGGCGCCGCAGCAGCACTCCCGTCGTGACCATCTCGATCCGGGTCGCCGCGCTCGTCCGGCTCTCGCCGCGCACCGCATACCCGACGGTCTGCCCGACCGGTTCACCGAGCAGGTCCGCCAGGTGTCGGGCGGCCGCGCGTGCCGCGATGCGTCGCGGTTGGGTGACGACGACCCGGCCGCCGTCGAGCACCGCGAGCGCCGGTGGGACGAGGGTCGTCTTGCCCGCTCCGGGTGGCGCGTGCAGCACCGCCGCTCCGCGCGCGCGCACGGCGTCGGTGAGTGCCGCGAGGCCCGCGACGACCGGGAGGTCCGGAGGGGCGGCGAGCAGCCGGACGAGCGGGTCGTCGCGTTCGGGGGAGCGCGTCATCGCGGCGATGACCGCCCGATGGCGGTGCTCGACCGGTGCCCGCTACCGGGTGAGGAGCCCACCACTCACCCAGGTGCGGATCGCGGCGACGTCCTGGGGACCGAGCTCCATCCGAGCGCCGCGGCACAGCCCGATGACGTTGTCCGCCCACGTCTCGGCGACCTTCTTCGCGGTGGGCCTGGCCGCGAGGTCCAGTCCCGCGTACAGCACGCCGGAGATCACCGTGTTCACCGACGCCCGGCCGACCGCCGCGCCGGCCGCCTGGCATGCGTCCCGGACGCGGCGCGACGTCTCCGGGCGGTCGAACGTGGTGGCGCGGACGTCGTCGGCGAGCGCGGTCAGCAGGATGCGGTACCGCTCGGTGGGCAGGTTCGGGATGTCCGTGACCTCGACGACCTGACGCTGCAGCGGTGGGAGGTCCACCCCCGAGGAGCTCGTGAGGTCGGCCTCGCTGAACCGCTTCGGGTCCCAGACGAACCCGGGCGCGGGTCGCGAGGCGGCGCCCAGCTCGGGGACCGCACGCGCGAGCCAGGGGAAGAAGCTCCCGGCGCCGTCCCAGCCCGACGTGAGCAGCGTGGGGTCCGCCTTCTGGGCGGCCTGGGCGACGACGCCGCCGGTCAGCGGCTTGTCCGCCGATCTCACCTGCCGCAGCACGGCCTTGCGGGCGGGGCCGGCGGGAGCCTGGCCGGGCGCCGCCGCTGTCGGCGACGCTGCCGACCCCGCTGCCCCAGAAGACCCTGCTGCTCCGGCCGGTCCGCCCGATCGGGCAGACGACCGGGGCGCGGTGCGGCTGCGCTCGACTCCGGTCGCGGGCGCCTCGGTCGCGGCGTCGCCGACCGGCGCCGCGGCATCCTCGAGAGCAGCTGCCTCGGGGTTCTTGACCAACTCGGCGAGCTCGTCGGCGGTCACGACGGTGTCCGCGACCGCCCGGTACGCGCTCGCCGCGGGGCCCGCGGTGATGATCGTGACGCGACGGTCCGCCGCCCGGCACCGCAGCGCGAGCGGGGTGAAGTCGGCGTCGGCGGACAGGATCACGAACTCGTCGTACCGGGTCTCGGCGCTCAGCGCGTCCACCGCGTCGAGCACGAGGTTGATGTCGGCGCTGCTCTTGCCCTGCTGGGTCAACGACGGGCAGTCGACGACGCTGAAGCCTGCGCGGGTGAAGTTCGGCCTGAACTGCGAGAAGACCGACGGGTTCAGGTAGCACGCGCGCACGAGGAACCGTCGCGTGAACTCGCCGTCGGCGTCGCTCCCGGTCTCGAGCGCGGTGAGCCAGTGCCCCGGTGCGCTCGCGAACGCCTCGGCGGCACGCGGGTCGAGGCGTTGCAGCCCGATGTACACGTTGTCGAAGTCCACGAAGAGTGCGCATCGCAGGCGGCGGCCGGTCTCGGTGCTGTCGATCGTCATGGGAGCCATCCTCCTCGCTCCGTGGCCGGCACAGTGCGACGGTCGAGGTCGACGTGGGGACGGGACTGCCACAGGGCCCACTCGGCGCTCACGTCGCCCGCGGTGCGCAGCAGGAGCGGGAGGTGCTCCTCGACGAGTCGTTCCGTCGTCGTCTCGGCCGCGTGCACCGTGACGTTCATCGCGGCGCGGACCGTCCCGGTCCCGTCTCGCACGGGTACCGCGACGGAACGCACCCCGGGTGCGAGCTCCTCGTCGGCGAGCGCCCACCCGCGCGCGCGGACCTCGGTGAGCTCGTCGCGCAGCTCCTCGGCCGAGGGCTCGGCGTGCGGCGGCAGACCGGCGCGGCTGGGGTGTGCGAGCGTCGCCGACAGCTCGGCGGGGGTCAGGGCGGCGAGCAGCACCTTGCCCTGCGAGGTTCGCGTCGCGGGGAACCGGGTGCCGATCTCCACGCGGAGCGCGATGATCTTCGGCACCGCGACCCGCGCGATGTAGACGATGTCCGACCCGTCGAGCTGAGCCATGGACGACGACTCGCCGGTGCGAGCGACGAGTGCCTCGAGGTGGGGACGCGCGATCTCCCAGAGGCCGAGGGCGCCGACGTAGGCCATGCCGAGCGTGAGCACCTGGGGTGTCAGCCGGAACGCGCCATCGACCGACCGGACGAAGCCGAGCTCCTGGAGCGTCAGCAGCAGCCGGCGCGCCGTCGGCCGGGCGAGCCCGGTGGCCGAGGCCACGTCCGTCAAGGACATCGTCGGGTGGTCGGCATCGAAGCAGGTGAGGACGTCGAGCCCTCGGGCCAGGGCCTCGACGAAGTCGGGACCGGTTCCCCGTCCAGCCATCGGCGGATCCTCCTCATCGATCGCTCGTGTCCCGCTCGAGCGTGACCCGCGCCTCGCGTGCGCCCGGTCGGCGCGCCGCAGGTGGTCACGCGCGAGCCTATGGCCCGGGCGCCCGGCGAGGACGAGCGTCACGCCGAACGGCTGTCACGCCGAACGCCCGGGCCGGGCGGGGGAGGGATCAGAGCAGGGGCTCGGCAGGCACGGCAGGCCGGGCGTCGTGCGTGGACTCGGACTTGTAGTCCGTGTACTGGTACGGGTTGTCGAGGACCTCGTCATGCGGTCGGTCCGGGTTCATGCCCTGGGCCCAGGCCTCCTCACCCATGGTCGAGCGCAGGTGCTCGACCGTCGCGTCGATCGTCCGGCGCAGCGCCGGCAGGTCGGCCCCGACGAGCCTGTGCGCGTACTTCACCACGCGCCCGTCGACGATCACGGTGTGCACGTCGCCGCGCTGCGCCTGGAACGCGACATGCCCGTAGGGGTTCAGCAGCGGGAACGAGACGGGCGAGGCGTCGTTCTTGATCAGCACGACGTCCGCCTTGGCTCCCGGCTCGAGCCTGCCGAGGTCGTCGCGGCCGAGGGCGCGGGCGCCGCCGCGCGTGGCCCAGTCGACGACCTGCTCGGCGCGCAGGTGGACGTGGGTGACGGTGTCCCCGGCGGCGTGGGCCTCGAGGTGCTCGCGTGACCGGTCGGCGCCGAGCGTCGTGCGCATCGCGGAGAACAGGTCGCTGCTCCACCACACGCTGGTGTCCATCGACAGCGACACCGGGATGTCGAAGCGCCGCAGCTGCCAGGTCGAGGGGTAGCCCTGGCCCGCGCTCTGCTCCGACTCCGTCGACACGGATGCCGAGCCGCCGGTCGCGGCGATCCGCTGGTAGGAGTCGGAGCTCAGGGTCGAGGCGTGGACGTAGACGGTCTCCGGTGTCATGAAGCCGTGCTCGTGCATGAGGCGGATGCCGTCGTCGTTCGTGGCGCCCCAGACCCCGGCGTGCGTGGTCACCGGCAACCCGAGGTCGCGGGCGGCCTCGAACGCCGCCTTCTCCGGGAACGCCGGGTCGCCCGTCACGTCGAACGCGAGCTGGAAGCCCAGGAGGTCGCCGGACCCGCGCCGACGTCGCTCGAGGAACGCGCGGACGGCGGGGTCGGCCGTCCACTCCCAGGGGCCTGCCTGGATGTTGCCGTAGGCGAGCACGAACCTGCCCGGTACCGCTTGGAGCGCATCGACAGCGGCCTCGGCGTGGTCGATGGTCTGCAAGCCGTGTGACCAGTCGACCGTGGTCGTCACGCCGGCCTCGAGCGCGTCCCACGCCGAGAGCAGGTTGCCGGCGTGCACGTCCTCGGGTCGGAAGGTCTTGCCGTGCTCGAGGTAGTACCAGACGAAGTACTGGGTCAGGGTCCAGTCGGCGCCGTAGCCGCGCATCGCGGTCTGCCACATGTGGCGGTGGGTGTCGATCATCCCCGGCATCACGATGCCGCCGCGGGCGTCGATCTCCTGCGTCCCGTCGGGAACCTCGAGGGCCGTGCCGACGGCCGCGATGCGGTCGCCCACGACCAGGACGTCCGCGTCGGTCAGGACGGTGTGCGCGTCGTCCATCGTCAGCACCGTCCCGCCACGCAAGACGACGGGACGGCCAGCGGCCGGGACCTCGTTGTCACGGTCGGACATGTTCTCCTCCAGGGGCGTCTCGCTGCGGACCGGCGTCCGTCTGCCGGTCACCATGTCGACCGCTGTGTCGACACGCCCACTGTGAGGTGACCCGCGTCACATGTCAAGGGGGGTGTAGCGCGCCGCGGGTCCATCTTTGATAGGCACGATTCGTGGCCTTGACAGGTCGCCTTGCCCGAAACAGACTGGGTCGTGGAAACGCGGACGAGTGTCCGTATCGCGTCTGGCTCCTCGTGAAAGTGGCCTCCCTTCATGGTCGAACACCAGTCAGGTCCCGGTGCGGCGGCGGGCCCCGGTGCGCTCTCCGGCATCGTCGTCGCCGACTTCTCCCGGATCCTCGCGGGCCCGTATGCGACCATGCTGCTCGCGGATCTCGGAGCGGAGGTCATCAAGGTGGAGAGCCCGAGCGGCGACGACACCCGCTCATGGCTGCCGCCCGTCCGCGACGGCGTCTCGACGTACTACCTCGCCGTGAACCGGAACAAGCGCTCGGTCGCGCTCGACCTCAAGGACCCGGTCGACCGCGAGGCGGCCCAGGAGCTCGCGCGTCGCGCCGACGTCGTCGTCGAGAACTTCAAGCCCGGGGGGCTGGCCCGGTTCGGCCTCGACTACGACACCGTCACAGCGGCCAACCCCGGCGTCGTCTACGCGTCGATCAGCGGATTCGGCAGCGGTCCCACGGGCGCGTCGCTCCCGGGCTACGACCTGATCGTCCAGGCCGTCTCGGGCCTCATGAGCCTCACCGGGAGCCCCTCGGGAGAGCCGTTCCGCGCCGGCATCTCCGTGTTCGACGTGATGGCCGGGCTGCACGCGACCATCGGGATCCTCGCCGCGCTGAGCTCCCGGCACACGACCGGGCGGGGGCAGCACGTCGAGGTCAACCTGCTGTCGTCGGCGCTGTCCGGGCTGGTCAACCAGTCGAGCGCGTACGTCGCCGGCGGCGTGGTCCCCTTCCGGATGGGCAACAGCCACCCGAGCCTCTTCCCGTACGAGCCGCTGCCCTGCTCCGACGGCGACCTGATCGTCACGGCCGGCAACAACGGGCAGTTCCGCGCTCTCGTCACGGCGCTCGGCGTCCCCGAGCTCGCGGACGACCCGCGGTTCGCCCGCAACGAGGACCGCACCGCGCGGCGCGAGGAGCTGCGGCCGCTGCTCGTCGAGCGGTTGCGCACCCGGACGACGACCGAGTGGTTCCACGACCTCAGCGCCGCCGGCGTCGCGTGCGGACCGATCAACACGATCGACGGCGGGATCGCGTTCGCCGAGGAGCTCGGCCTGGACCCCGTCGTGACGATCGGGGAGGGCTCCGACGCGATCCCCTCGGTGCGGAACCCGATCACGTTCTCCGAGACGGTGCCCGAGTACCGGCGTCGACCACCGATGCTCGACGAGCACGGCGCGGAGATCCGCCGCTGGCTGGCCACCGAGCAGCAGGAGCGAACCGCATGAGCGACACCGGCGAACCCCTCGCGTTCCGCACGTCCCTCGGGGCGTCCACGGCCACCGAGATCCGACTGCTGGGCCACGACCTCGCCGACGACCTCATGGGGAAGGTGGGCTTCGGCGAGCTCGCCTTCTGGCTCGTCGCCCGCCGCCGCCCCACCCCGGCGCAGACGCGGGTCTTCGAGGCGGTGCTCGTCGCGCTCGCCGACCACGGGTTCACCCCGACCGCGATCGCCGCCCGACTGACGTACCTGTCGGCCCCGGACTCCCTCCAGGGAGCGCTCGCGGCCGGGCTCCTCGGTGGCGGCTCGCGGTTCCTCGGGGTGACCGAGGACTGCGGCGCCTACCTCCACGACGTCCTCGCCCGCCACGAGGGCGACCTGCCGACCGACGACGCCGGCTGGGACGCCCTCGCCCTCGACGCGGTGACCCGGACACGGGCGGCCCGGAGGTTCGTCCCCGGTCTCGGGCACCCCGTGCACAAGGAGCGGGACCCCCGGACCACCGCGCTGCTCCGCATCGCCGACGAGGAGGGGCTCCGCGGTCCGCACCTGCGCCTCTTCGAGGCGATCGGTCGGGTGCACGAGCAGGTCCTCGGCCGACGGCTCCCGCTCAACGGCGCCGGCGTCTGCGGGGCCGCGCTGGCCGACCTCGACCTGCCGGTCGAGCTGCTGCGCGGGTTCGCCCTGCTCGCGCGGGCCGCCGGGCTGCTCGGGCAGATCGCCGAGGAGCGCCTCGACCCGATGGCGATGGACCTGTACCTGGCCGTCGACCGCCACGCCGTCCCCACCGACCTGCCGGTCGACGCCCTGGGCGGGCCGCCCAGCGACCAACCCACCTGACAGCACGCCGGGCCGCCCGCCGACCCGCCGTCGCCCTGATCCCGCCGGACGCAAAGGAGCATCCCCATGGCCACCGTCGCTGCGGTCATCGCCTCGACGCACCACCCGTTCTACTACCGAGCCAGCACGGCGACCGGTGACGACCGACCACCCTTCGCCGACGAGTGGGTCACCAAGATCGAGGCGTTCCGCGAGACGCTCACCCGGGCCGAGCCCGACGTCCTGGTGATGGTCGGGAGCGACCACTTCCACCAGCTGTGGCTCGACAACATGCCGCAGTTCCTCGTCGGGAAGGCGCCGTTCTTCGACGCGAACTTCTACAACGAGGAGCGGGAGTTCGGGCTGCCGCGGATGACCCTCCGCGGGCAGGAGGACCTCGCCGCGCACATCCTGCGCCAGGGGCTCGACGCGGACTTCGACCTGGCGTTCAGCAACGAGCTGCGGATCGACCACTCCATCACGTGCCCGATCATCACGCTGCGCCCGCAGGCCGACCTGCCGATCGTGCCGATCTACACGAACATCTTCGCCCCGCCGTTGCCGCAGCCGAAGCGGTTCGTCCAGCTCGGCCGGACGCTGCGCGAGCTCGTGGAGTCGTGGCCCGAGGACAAGCGGGTCGCGATCATCGGCACCGGGCACCTGTCGCTCGAGCTCGGAGGTCCGCGTCAGTTCGGCGAGCACGGTCCCGACCCCGAGTTCGACCGCAAGGCGGTCGACTGGATCGCGAGCGGCGACATCGAGGGCTGCCTCGCCGAGGTGACGCTCGACAGCCTGCACCACCCCGGCAACGCCACCCACGGCTTCATGGACTTCATGCTCATGATGGGCGTGGCCGGCGACGGGGCGAAGGCCGACTACGTCGACTCCCTCGACCTGTTCCACACCATGGAGGCGTACTTCACCTGGTACCCGAACGGGGTCCCGGCATGAGCACGTACCTGCTGGACAAGTTCCTCTTCACGGTCGACCGCGACCCGGCGCTCGTCGAGCGCTACCGCGAGGACCCCGTCGGCACGGTGACGTGGTGGGAGCAGGAGATGGCGAACACGCTGCTCCACTGCATCCCTGCCGAGAAGACCACCTGGCTGGCCTTCACCCCCGAGGAGCGCCGGGCGCTGAGCGAGCACGACCACGTCGCCCTGTTCGAGCTCGGTGCGCACCCGTTCCTCACACTGACGCTCTTCATCGCGATGTTCGAGCGCGATCACGGCCCTCTCGAGTACCAGCGGGCCTACGGCCGGGCGATGCAGCACATCTCGATGCCTTATCCGGACATCGCCACCTGACCACCGCGGGTGCTCGCCCGGTCACCGCAAGCACCGGCACATCGATCCGGGGCGAGGGTTGCCCCGACCGAGGAGGGTCTGCGTGTTCGCTGCTCTGCTGCACACCCATGGCGAGGCGCCGACGTACGGAGCTCGTCCTGACCCGGTGCGGGCGCCGGAGCACACGCTCGTGCGGGTCGCGGCGGCGCCTGTCGTTCCTCTCGACCTGCTCTGCGCGTCCGGGACGTCCTACCTGGGGCGACCCGACGTGCCGTACGTCCCGGGCGTGCAGGGGGTGGGCACGGTCGAGGAGTCCGACGTGATGGCCCCCGGTACCCGCGTATGGTTCGCGACCTCGGCGGGCATGAGGCCGGGCGACGGCAGCCTCGCCGAGCTGTGCGCGGTGCCGGATGCCGATCTGGTCGCGCTCGAGGCCCCGGTTCCGGACGCGGCGGTCGCCGCCCTCGGTCTGTCGGCCGTCGCCGCGTGGATGGCGCTCAGCTGGCGGGCGCGGCTGCGGCCGACGGAGCACGTCCTCGTCCTGGGCGCCGGTGGGGCCGTCGGTCAGGCGTCCATCGGTGCGGCGCGCGCGCTCGGCGCCGGTCGGGTCACGGCGGTCTGCCGCTCCGTCGAGGCGCAGGATCGCGCCCGCAGAGCCGGGGCCGACGAGGTCGTGCCGATGGCCTCCGACGTCGACGAGCTCACCGCCCTGCTGCGCGAGGTCACCGGCGGCTCCGTGGACGTGGTCATCGATCCGGTGTTCGGGGTCGCGGCGACGGCCGCATCGCGGATCCTGGCGGACGGCGGTCGGCTGGTGAACATCGGGGGAGCGTCGGGCGACGAGGCGACGTTCTCCTCCGCGGTCCTGCGGGGTCGCTCCGCCCAGATCCTCGGCTACACCAACAACTCCCTCGCGCTCGGTCAGCGCCGGGACGCGCTGGCGGCAGTCCTCGCTCACGCCGCTTCGGGTCGGCTCACCGTGGCATACGAGACCCAGCCCCTGCACTCCGTCGCGGACGCGTGGAGACGGCAGGCGACCGGCGGCGTCGCCGGTCGGTTGGTCCTCACGATCGCGCGCTGACGATCGCACCGACAGCGCGGCGTCGGCTCCGCGCTGTGGTCCCGGATCTCCGCGCTGTCGCGTCGGCGCCGGAGGGTCGGATCGCAGCGGTCGCCGCCACGGGTCACCGGGTGCCGCCCGAGCGCGGAGCCGCCGGGCGGCGTTCGACACCGTCGGACGGGCCCACCCACCGGTAGAGGTGCTCCGGTCGACCGGCGGCGCCGTAGCGCAGCCGGTAGTCGACCGTTCCGGCGTCGGACAGGTAACGCAGGTAGCGGCGTGCTACCCCTGGGCTGATCTCGGCGTCGCTCGCGACGTCGCCGGCGGAGATGCCGCTCGACGACTCCCGCAGCACCTGAACGACGAGCGCGAGCGTCGGCGCCGAGATGTTCTTCGGCAGCGAGTCGACGCCGGCAGATCGAAGCGTGCCGTAGACGCGGTCGACGCTCCGCTGGTCGGCCTCGGCCATGTGCTGCAGGCGTTGGCGCGCGACGGCGTAGGTCTCCAGGCGCTCGCGGAAGATCTCGAACGTGAACGGCTTGACGAGGTAGTGCGCGACGCCGAGGTGCATCGCGCCGCGCAGGATGTCGACGTCCTTCGCCGACGTGATCGCGATGACGTCGATCTCGAGCCCGGGGGTTGCGCGGAGCCGTCGGAGGACCTCGACGCCGTTGAGGTCCGGGAGGTACACGTCGAGCAGCACCAGGTCCGGGAGCTGTTCGGCGACGAGGGCGAGCGCGGCCGCGCCGGTGCTCGCCGTACCGACGATCTCGAAGCCGGGCACCCGCTCGGTGAACTGCCGATGTATCGAGACGGCCATGAAGTCGTCGTCCACGATGACGGTGCGGATCATGGTGTGAGGACCTCCTGGATCCCCTGCTGGTGGAGGACGGGAAGGGTGACGGTGAAGACGGCACCGTCGATGTTGTCGACGACGACGCGGCCGTCGTGACGTCGGACGGCCTGCGTCACGAGGGCGAGGCCCAGGCCTCGGCGACGGCCCTTCCCGTTGGCGACCTTGGTGGTGAATCCCTCGCGGAAGATCTCGGCGGACATCGACGGGTCGATCCCCGGCCCGGAGTCGTGCACGCGCAGGGTGAGCTCGGAGTCCTGCACCCCGAGCGAGACGTCCACGTGACCGCCGGTGCCGCCCTGCGCCGCGGAGTCGAGCGCGTTGTCGATCAGGTTGCCGAGGATCGTCACGAGGCTCCGTGGGTCGACCAGGCCCTCGGGGAGGTCCGTGAGCATCGAGACCCGGAGGGTGATGCCCCGCTCGCTCGCGACCGACGCCTTGCCGAGCAGCAGCGCGGACACGATCGGGTCACCGATCTGGTCGACGAGCGCCGCCGCGAGCTCCTGGTGCAGCGACGAGTTCAGGTTGACGAACTGGACGGCCTCCGCGTGGCGACCGAGCTCGAGGAGGCCGCCGATCACGTGCAGACGGTTCGCGAACTCGTGCTCCTGCGCACGCAGGGCGTCGGCGAGGGTACGGACGTCGTTCAGCTCGTGCAGCAGCCCGTCGAGCTCGGTGCGGTCGCGGAGCGTCACGACGGCGCCCACCGGGTGTCCGTGCACCTCGACGGGCATCCGGTTCACGACCACGATGCGGTCGCCGACGAGCACGACCTCGTCGCGGCCGGTCACCTGACCGGTCAGCACGTCGCGGAGCCGCCCGGGTGGCGCCACCGCGGAGAGGTCGCGCCCGAGCGCCGTCGAGTCGATCCCGATCAGGCGCGTCGCCTCGTCGTTCACGAGGGTGACCCGTCCGGCGGAGTCGATCGTCAGCGCGCCCTCGCGCACGCTGTGCAGCATCGCCTCGCGCTGCTCCAGCAGCGCCGCGATGTCGTGCGGCTCGAGCCCGAAGGTCTGCCGCTTGACCCGCCGCGCCAGCAGGAGCGACCCGAGCGCCCCGAGAGCGAGGCCGAGCAGCGGCGGGACCGACGACTCGGGCAGCCGCGCGGCCAGCTCCGAGCTGACCTTGGCCTCGAGCACGCCGACCGAGACGAGCCCCACGATCGAGCCGTCGGCCGCACGGATGGGCACCTTGGCGCGCATCGACCTGCCGAGCGAGCCGCTCTGCACGCCGACGAACGTGTTCCCGGCCAGCACCGACTTCACGGACTCGTCCGGGTCGGAGAGCAGGGACGTGCCGATGAGCTGCGGGTTCGGGTGCGAGTACCGGATCCCGTGGCGGTCTGCGACGACGATGAACGCCGCACCGGTCGCGGCCCGGACGTGTTCGGCGATCGGGTCGATCACGTAGGCCGGCTCGGGCGCCGTCAGCCCCGAGACGATGTCGGGCATCGAGGCGATCGTGCGGGCGATCGCGAGCGAGGTCTCCCCGGTGCGCTGGTCGAGCACGCGCCTGGCCTGGGCGACCGACACGGCGAACCCGGCGATGACGGTCAGCAGGATGATCACGATCTGCAGCACGAAGATCTGCGTCGAGAGCCGCTGGCGTTCACCGATGAGTGCCATTGCTGGATCGTAGTGCGACCTAGGTCCCAGAGATCCGCGACCGCAATCGTCAACAAAGGCCGCAGCGACCACTTGACGCCATCTAGCGACGAAATCTGGACGTCACATGTGACCTCGCTCACAGTCGTCTCACCCGGTGATCGCACCACGAGATGAGAGGACCACCAGGCATGACCCCCATCAGCCAGACCCCGACGGGCGCAGCCCGTGAGGCCGCCGGCGCCCTCCCGGCGCCGCACGCGGCGACCCGAGCCGCCGGTGCGAACGAGGCGCAGGAACGATCGCGCATCGAGATCGTCGGCGTCACGAAGAGGTTCGTCTCGCCGACGGGGACCGCGATGACCGCCCTGCGGGACGTGAGCTTCTCGGTCGAGCCGGGGCAGTTCTGCGCGGTCGTCGGACCGACCGGCTGCGGGAAGTCGACGACCTTGACCATGGTCGCCGGCCTCGAGCGGCCGTCCGCCGGCGTCGTGCGGGTCGGCGGCCAGGCGGTCGACGGCATCGCGGACCACATGAGCTTCATGTTCCAGAGCGATGCCCTGCTGCCCTGGAAGAGCGTCCTGCAGAACGTCGCCCTCGGTCCGCGGTTCCGCGGTGTCCCGAAGTCGGAGGCGCTCGCGAAGGCCCGCGAGTGGATCCGCGTCGTCGGGCTGTCCGGGTTCGAGGACCACCACCCGCACCAGCTGTCCGGCGGCATGCGCAAGCGTGCGACGCTCGCCGCGTCGTTGATCAGCGAGCCCTCGATCCTGCTCATGGACGAGCCGTTCGGCGCCCTCGACGTCCAGACCAAGGCGATCATGTCGAACGAGCTCCTGACCCTCTGGGAGCGGACCAGGCCGTCGGTCCTCTTCATCACGCACGACCTCGAGGAAGCGGTCGCGCTTGCGGACCGGGTGGTCGTCATGACCGCGGGTCCCGGGACGGTCAAGGCCGTCTACGACATCGACCTCCCGCGCCCGCGTGGCGCCGTGCAGGAGATCCGCTTCGAGCCGCGGTTCCTCGAGCTCCACCAGCAGATCTGGGAGTCGCTGCGCGAGGAGGTCGAGCGCGCGTACGCCCGAACCGGACGCACCACCGAGACCCGAGGAGGACGGCAGTGAACCACCAGATCTCGACCGTGAGCGACGCGAAGGCGCTCGCCGCGATCCAGGAGGACCTCCGCCAGACGCCTCCCGGCGACGAGGCGTCGATCGCCGACGCCGCCCGTGCACGGCGCCGGCGACGACGGATCCAGGTCCAGGCGGCGCGGGTCGCCGCCGTGATCGTGATCGTCGGGGGGTGGCAGCTGTTCACCGCCCTGAAGGTCGTCGACCCGTTCTTCTTCGGGCAGCCGACCGGGATCGCGCACCAGCTCGTGGACTGGGTCCAGAACGGCACGCCCTACGGCTCGTTGTGGTTGCAGATCGAGGTCACGATGAAGGAGGCGCTCGGGGGCTTCGTCTACGGCACCCTCGCCGGCATCGTGCTCGGCGTGCTGCTCGGTCAGGTGCCGTTCCTCGCCGACGTGCTCGGGCCGTTCATCAAGGTGCTCAACGCGGTCCCGCGCATCGTGCTCGGCTCGATCTTCGTGGTGTGGCTCGGTTTCGGTCCGACGTCGAAGATCCTGCTCGCATCCGTCCTGGTGTTCTTCGTGGTCTTCTTCAACGCGTTCCAGGGCGTCCGTGAGGTCGACCGCAACCTGCTCGCGAACGTGCGGGTGCTCGGTGCGTCGCGGTCCCAGGTGATCCGGGACGTCGTGCTCCCCTCGGCCGTCGTGTGGATCATCGCGAGCCTGCACGTCGCCTTCGGCTTCGCGATCATCGGGGCGATCGTGGGGGAGTTCCTGGGCTCGCAGGAGGGGCTCGGCCTGCTCATCTCGTACTCGCAGAACCACTTCCTCCCCGACGGCATCTTCACCGCGATGCTCATCATCGCGGTGATCGCCCTCACCGCCGAGGGCCTCATCAGCCAGCTCGAGAAGCGCCTGCTCAGCTGGCGTCCCGGCACCCACGTCGAGACCGCCGGGCTCTAGTCCCGGACCGCCACCGCTCGGACCCCGGCGACAGCTGTGCCCACCGGGACCGCCGCCCAGACCCACACCCGGTGCCCGCCAGCACCGAGGTGACCACCGACACCGGGAGGTGCCGCACCACCAGACCCTGACCCGATCGCACCCCTGTGCACACGCACATCAGCTCTCAACGAGGAGAAGCGAGACATGACCAGACGAGTGCTCACCCGAACGATGACGGGGATCCTGGCCGCAGCGGTGGCGACGTCCCTCGCCGCCTGCAGCAGCGCTGCGAGCGGTAGCGGTGGCGGCACGACGGCCGCCACCAACGGCAACGCGGCCTTCGCCTCCATGCCGACCGTGACCATGATGGTCGGCGGGATCGACAAGCAGATCTACCTGCCGTACCAGCTCGCCGCGGGGCTCGGGTACTACACGAAGTACGGCGTCAACATGGTGCTGAGCACCGAGGAGTCGGGCGGTGTCGGCGCCGAGGACGCGGTCGCGTCGGGCCAGGTCGACATGGCCGGCGCCTGGTACGTGCACACGATCGACTTCCAGCAGGCGGGCAAGGACGTCATCGGCATCGCCCAGCTGGCGGGTGCGCCGGGCGAGCGCGAGATGTGCTCGACCGGGTCGAACGTCACGTCCGCCGCCGACTGGGCCGGGAAGACGGTCGGCGTGACCGACCTCGGGTCGGGCACCGACGACCTGACGCTGTACATGGCCTCGAAGGCCGGCGTGACGTCCCAGCAGTTCCACCGCCAGGGCGTCGGTGCCGGCGACACGCTCGTCGCTGCCCTCCAGCACCACACGATCGTGTGCGGGATGACCACGCAGCCGACGGTCGCGGCTCTCGAGTCCAAGGGCCTCGCCTACTCCGCGATCGACCTGGCCTCGACGGCCGGTGCGACGAAGGCTCTCGGCGGGCCGTTCCCGGCCGCTTCGGTCCTCGTCCAGAAGTCGTGGCTCGACGCGAACAAGGACACCGCGCAGAAGGTCGTGGACGCGCTGGTCGCAACCATGCACTACATCGCGACGCACAGCGCGTCCGACATCGCGGACCACCTGCCGCCGGGCTTCGTGTCGAACAGCCTGGTCACCAAGGCCGACTACATCAAGGCTCTCGACACCGACAAGGGGCAGTTCCTCCCGGACGGCATGATGCCGGCGAACGGACCGGAGACGGTCCTTGCCGTCGAGAAGGGTGCCGGGAACATCAAGAAGACGATCGATCTCCCGTCGACGTACACCAACGACTACGTGATCGCCGCGAACAAGCTGGAGGGCTACACCAAGTAGTCGCCGTCGTCACACGAACGCACCTGCCCGCCGAGCGTCGTGCTCGGCGGGCAGGTGCGTCCCGTCTCCTGGTGTCAGACGCCGAACCACTCCGTGACGCGATCGGCGATCGCCTTCTCGAACTGGTCGTCGTCGTGCCGGGCGCGCAGCCACTGGGCGAAGTTGCCGCCCGCGGCCTCGTCGAGCTCGCGTCGGCACGCGGCCGTCTCGGTCACCGCCCGGTACAGCATCTCCTCGGCGTCGGTCGGGGTGCGGTAGAGGAACGGGTACGAGGCTGGCAGGATCGCGCGCACCCACGGACGGTCGGGGAACACCCCGACCGCACCGGCGACGAGCGCCTCGATGTACTCCAGGCCGTACGACTCGTCGGTCGCGGTCGCAAGGAACGCAGTGGTTCGGGCGAGCGCCTCCCAGTAGTCCTCGCGGCTCGCGGTGAGCGGGCCGACCCAGGTCCAGTCCTTGCGGGACAGCGCCATCGCCCACTCGGAGATCAGGTGCGACTCGTGCAGGCGGGCCTCGACCCGGATCGGTGTGCGCTTGACCACGCGCTCGACGACGTCGAAGAACAGCTTCGGCTGCTTGCGCTCGGACAGGTAGATCGCCGGGTAGAGCACGACGGGGACCGCCGGCTCATGGCGGGGCCGCACGTGCTCGAGCCGGATGCCGAGGTTGACCCAGGCGATCTTGGCCTTCTCCGCGATCGGCGAGATGGTCCAGCTCGAGACGATCTCGCGGACCTCGATGGCGGTGCGCTCGGAGTTGGCGAACGTCGGGAACAGGGCGCACGAGAGCGCGAGCGCGGCCCGCTCGACCGGATGGGTGTACTGCGACGTGTTCCACCAGATGAAGTTCATGATCTTCGGCTCGTCGCAGTTCGCCTTGAGCGTGCGCCACGTGCTGAGGGAGTCGATCACGTCCATCGCGATGACGACGGTGTCGTCGCCGTCCACGAACTCGAGCGGGATCATGTTGAACCCGGCGCAGTGGCGCGGTCCGGGGCCGATCAGCTCGGCACCGGGGAACACCCGCAGGAGGCGTCGGACCAGCGTCGCGCCGGCATCGTGACCGGCGACGTGCCCGTCGGAGTCGACCAGCGTCGCTGCGTACTGGATCGCGACCTTCATCGTTCGTCACCCACTCCTGACTGCGTCAGCTCGGCATCTCGACGCGCCGCGTCGGCCGCGGTCGCACCGTTCCCGTCGGGAAGCCCGTGCACCTCGGCATCCATCCCGGTGTCCTCGAGGGTCGTGCGGATCCGCATGCCGTAGAAGGACCGGTGCACGAAGAACGCCGAGACCAGGAAGAACACCGCCGCGAGGATGACGACGAGCGTGTGGTCACCCTTGTCGGTCAGGCTGACGGCCAGCTCGACGGCGAGCAGGCCGAAGAGGGTCGTGAACTTGATGACCGGGTTCAGGGCGACCGACGAGGTGTCCTTGTACGGGTCGCCGACGGTGTCGCCGACGATCGTCGCGTCGTGCAGCGCCGTGCCCTTCGCGTGGAGGTCGACCTCCACGATCTTCTTCGCGTTGTCCCACGCGCCACCCGCGTTGGCCATGAAGATCGCCTGGTAGAGGCCGAAGATCGCGATCGAGATCAGGTAGCCGATGAAGAAGTACGGCTCGACGAACGCGAACGCGAGGGTCGCGAAGAACACGCCCAGGAACATGTTGAGCATGCCCTGCTGCGCGTACTGCGTGCAGATCTCGACGACGCGGCGGGAGTCGGCCTCGCTGGCCTTCGTCTCGCCGTCGAGCTTGATCGTGTTCTTGATGAACTCGACCGCCCGGTAGGCGCCGGTCGTGACCGCCTGGATCGAGGCGCCGGTGAACCAGAAGATCACGGCACCGCCGGTGATGAGCCCGAGCAGCAGCGGGGCGTGCAGCAGGGAGAGGTTCTGCATGCCGGTGGTGAGCCCGTTCGTCAGGCTCATGATGATCGAGAAGATCATGGTGGTCGCGCCGACCACCGCCGTGCCGATCAGCACCGGCTTGGCGGTCGCCTTGAAGGTGTTGCCCGCGCCGTCGTTCTCCTCGAGCATCTGCTTGCCCTTGGTCCACTCGGGGGTGAACCCGTGGTCGCGTTCGAGCTCCTCCTCGATCCCGTCGATGTCCTCGATCAGGGACAGCTCGTAGACGCTCTGGGCGTTGTCGGTCACCGGCCCGTACGAGTCCACCGCGATCGTGACCGGCCCCATGCCGAGGAACCCGAACGCGACGAGGCCGAAGGCGAACACCGCGGGGGCGATCATGAGGGTGTCGAGCCCGAGTCCGCTCATCAGGAACGCGCCGCCCATGAGGCTGACGATCGCGATGCCCAGCCAGTACGCCGACATGTTCCCGGCGACCAGTCCGGAGAGGATGTTGAGCGAGGCCCCACCCTGACGCGAGCTCTTGACGACCTCGCGGACGTGCTTGCTGTGGGTCGAGGTGAAGACCTTGACGAGCTCGGGGATGATCGCGCCGGCGATCGTGCCGAAGGAGATGATCGTCGCGAGCTTCCACCAGAGGCCGTGCTCGAGCGACTGGCTGAGCACCGCGTAGCTCGTCACGAACGTGGTGACGACGCACACGGCGGAGGTGATCCACACGAGCGAGCTGAGCGGGTCCTCGAAGTTGAACCGGTCGGCCTGCGCGTAGCGGGACCTGGTCCACAGGTCGTTCGCGAGGTAGGACACCGCCGAGGCGATGAGCATCGCGACCCGGACGGCGAAGATCCAGACGAGCAAGCTGGCCTGGGTCGCCGGGTCGTGCACCGCGAGCAGCACGAACGTGATGAGCGCGACGCCGGTGACGCCGTAGGTCTCGAAGCCGTCGGCGCTCGGGCCCACGGAGTCGCCCGCGTTGTCGCCCGTGCAGTCCGCGATCACGCCGGGGTTGCGGGCGTCGTCCTCCTTGATCTTGAATGCGATCTTCATGAGGTCCGCGCCGATGTCGGCGATCTTCGTGAAGATGCCTCCCGCGATGCGGAGCACGGAGGCCCCCAGGGACTCGCCGATCGCGAACCCGATGAAGCACGCACCCGCGAGGTCCCGCGGGAGGAACAGCAGGATGATCAGCATCATGATCAGCTCGATGCTGATCAGCACCATCCCGATCGACATGCCGGACTTCATCGGGATGCGGTGCATCGGCAGCGGCTTGCCGCGCAGGGACGCGAACGCGACGCGCGAGTTCGCGAAGGTGTTGACCCGGATCCCGTACCACGCCACCGAGTACGAGCCGGCCATGCCGACGAGGCTGAAGGCGATGACGATCGCCACCCTGCCCCACGGGAAACCGACGAGGAAGCCGTAGTAGGCGACGATCACGGCCGCGATCGACACCCAGAGCATGAGCAGGAACCGACCCTGCTGGATCAGGTACGCCTTGCAGGTGGAGTAGATCAGCTCGGAGATCTCGAGCATCGAGGAGTGCACCGGCATGTTGCGGAGCTCGGCGTAGCTGCGCGCGCCGAACGCGATGCCGGCGAGGCACACGACCAGGCCGAGGATCAGGAGCACGCGACCGGAGATCCCGCCCAGGATCGTCACGGAGCCGAGGTCCGGAAGGACCAGGCTCGCCTCTCCGCCCTTGATCGTGGTGTCGCTCGTCGTCGACGACGCGCATCCGGAGAGGACGAGGACGGCGGCTGCCGCGAGCCCGGCTGCCCGCACCGCGACCCCGCGTCGGGATCGGCGTCGCTCCTGGGCGACGGGCGGGATCGTGTCGCGGCGCGGGCCCCCACCGGGAGCATGGTGACGTGGGTCGGCGAAACGTGCGGATGCACCGGTGACGGCGCGTCCCTCGGGTCGGGCAGCGCTCACGATTGCCTCTGGCTTTACTGGATAGCGACCTTGCTATGACACAGCCACGCTAGGCCGAAGCCCCATGACGTGCGTGTGACCTTCGACTCAGATCCCGGGTGAGGTCGCGGACGGATCGGACGACCGCGCGGACGCCGATGGCTCGTGGCTATAGTCGCCGCGGTGACGGAGGGAGGGCGCTCGATGGACGGCTCGGGGACCCTGACGCTCCTGCGGCACGGCGAGAGCACGTACAACGCGGCCCAGGTCTTCACGGGTCTGCTGGATGTCGACCTGTCTCCGCGGGGGGAGCGCCAGGCCCGCGCGGCCGGTCAGGTGCTCGCGGAGCGCGGCGCGATCCCGGACGTCGTCCTCTCGTCGCCGTTGCGACGTGCCCGCCGCACCGCGGACGCCGTGGTCGCCGAGCTGCGGCTCACGGTCCCGCTCGTCGAGGACTGGCGGCTCGAGGAGCGTGACTACGGCATCCTCACCGGTGTCCCCAAGCGGACGGTGGCGGAGCGGTACGGGCATGACCTGTTCTTTGCCTGGCGACGCACGCTGCACGGGCGACCTCCGGCGGCCGAGCCGGCGGAGGTCGCGACCTGGGGCCTGGTCAGCACCCGTCCGCCGGAGCTGCCGGTGCCCGGATCGGGAGAGTCCTTGCACGACGTCATCGAGCGGGTGCGTCCGTGCTGGGAGCGGGAGATCCGGAGCAGGCTGCTGACCGGTCTGTGCGTGCTCGTCGTCGCTCATGGGAACAGCCTGCGTGCGCTGTGCGCCTTGATCGACGAGCTCGACGAGGACGAGCTCGAGGCGCTCAACCTGCCGGCGGGCCAGCCTCTGCGGTACGCCGTGACCGCGGACGGGTGGTGCACGCCCCGCGGAGGGCAGTACCTCGACCCGGAGGCCGCGCGCGCGGGCGCCGAGCTGATCGCGGCGGAGGGCGGGACCTGAGGGTGCCTCTCGACGACGGTCCTGACGGTCCCGACGACGGCTCCGCGGTGCCGGAGGCCCGGCCGGACGCCGCCCGATGGTTGACCCCGGGTGTCGCGAGCGTCGGCGCGGCGTCGTTCTTCTCCGATGCAGGCCACGAGATGGCCACGAGCGTGCTCCCGACGTTCCTCAGCGCGACCCTCGGGGCCGGTCCCGGCGCGCTCGGCGCGATCGAGGGAGTCTCCGATGCGCTGATCGGCCTGAGCAAGCTCGCCGGCGGCCCGCTCTCGAACGACCCGCACCGACGTGCGCGGCTCGCTCGGGGCGGGTATCTCGTGACCGCGGTGGCGACGGCGGCGATCGGGTTGACCACCGCCGTCTGGCAGGTCGCCGGGCTGCGTGCGCTCGCCTGGATGTCCCGCGGCATCCGCTCGCCGGCACGCGACACGCTGCTCGTGTCACTGGTCCCGCGCGAGGCCTACGGTCGCGCGGCCGGGGTCGAGCGTGCCGGTGACAACGCCGGCGCCGTCGTCGGCCCGCTCCTGGCCGCCGCTCTCGTCGGGGTCCTCGGCGTCCGGCACGTGATCCTGCTCGCGTTCATCCCGTCGGTCTTCGCGGTGGCGGGGATCACCATCGCGGCCCGAGAGGCACGCCGCACCCTGCGGGTGCCCGACGGCCGGCGCACGTTGTCGTTCAACCTGCGGGAGCTGCGCGAGGCGGGGCTCGTGCGGGCCTTCCTGCCGGTGGCTCTCTTCGAGCTGGGCCACGTCGCGACGACGCTGCTCATCCTCCGTGCCACGGACCTGCTCCAGGTCGACGGTCGCGGCGCGGCGGCGGCGACGAGCCTCGCGATCCTCCTGTACGCCGCGCACAACGGTGCCGCGACCATCGCCGCCCTCGGCGGAGGTCGGATGATCGACCGCACCAGCCCGCGGCTCGTGTTTGCGGGCGGGGTGGCCGTGTACGTCATCGCGTACGCGGCCTTCGCCTCGGGAGTGCACTCCTGGCTCTTCCTTCTCGCGGCGTTCGCGTCGGCCGGGGTGGGGATCGGCCTCGCCGAGACCGCCGAGTCGACGATGGTGGCCGTGATGCTTCCCGACCGGCTGCGCGGCAACGGGTACGGCGTCCTCGGCCTCGTCCAGTCCGTCGGGGACCTGGGGGCGTCTCTCGTCGTCGGCGTGATCTGGGCGACGGTCGCCCCCGGACTTGCGTTCGGGTACGCCGCCGCGTGGATGGTTGCCTCGCTGGTCGCCGTCCTCCTGATCGCGCGGAGCGGCCGAGGTCGGGGCGGGAGCGAGCAGGGCGCAGTCTGAGCCGGCGGGTGACGGGACCGCGCGACGTGGGCCGGAGACCCTTCCCGCCCGCCCGTCCGCTCGCTCCGTGCCGACGCATGAGTCAGGGTGGTCGCCATGACGAACCGCCTCGCGCGCGCGACCAGTCCGTACCTCCAGCAGCACGCCGAGAACCCGGTCGACTGGTACGAGTGGGGCGAGGAGGCGTTCGCCGAGGCGCGCCGCCGGGACGTCCCGCTGCTGATCTCGATCGGGTACGCAGCGTGCCACTGGTGCCACGTGATGGCGCACGAGTCCTTCGAGGACCCTGCCACGGCGGCCGCGATGAACGCGCGCGTCATCGCGGTGAAGGTCGACCGCGAGGAGCGGCCCGACGTCGACGCCGTGTACATGGACGTGACGCGGGCGACGACCGGGAGCGGCGGCTGGCCGATGACCGTGTTCGCGACGCCGGACGGCGAGCCGTTCTACGCCGGTACGTACTTCCCACCGAGCCCGTCGCACGGACTCCCGTCGTTCGGTCAGGTGCTCGACGCGATGCACGACGCGTGGACGACCCGGCGCGACGAGGTCGAGCGGAGCGTGCTGAGCATCCGTGCTGCGCTTGCAGGCGAGAGCGCCACGATGCCTCGGGACGGCGACGGTGGGGACGCTCCCGCCTCGAGCGGCGGCGCTCGCGGACCTGCGCCGGCGTCCGCCGCTCCCGTGGTCGACCCCGCCGTACCGCGTCGCGCGCTCGCGGCGGTGGCGCGGGACTACGACGGCGTGCGCGGCGGGTTCGGCGGAGCACCCAAGTTCCCCCCGTCGATGCTGCTCGAGTGGCTCCTTCGGTACGGTGCGTCGCACGAGCGTCCGGGTGCCCGGGACGCCCTCGCGATGGCCGAGCGGACACTCGAAGCGATGGCCCGCGGCGGGATCTACGACCAGCTCGGAGGCGGCTTCGCGCGGTACTCGGTCGATGCGGCGTGGCTCGTGCCGCACTTCGAGAAGATGCTCTACGACAACGCCCTGCTGCTGCGCGTGTACGCGCACTGGTGGCGCGCGACCCGGTCACCGCTCGCGCGCCGCATCGCCGAGGAGACCGCGTCGTGGCTGCTTCGCGAGCTCCGCACGCCTGAGGGCGGCTTCGCGTCGTCTCTCGATGCCGACTCTCTCGACGCCGACACGTCCGCCGCCGACCGCGACATCGGTCACGCCCCGGCCCACGCCGCAACCCCGCTCGAGGGCGCCTTCTACGTCTGGGATCGGGAGGACCTCGTCGCGGCGCTCGGAGCCGAGGACGCCACCTGGGCCGCGATGACGTGGGGCGTCACGGCGCGCGGGACCTTCGAGCGCGGCGCGTCGGTGCTGCAGCTGCCGCACGACCCCGCGGATGTCGGTCGCTACGAGGCCGTGCGGTCCCGGCTGCTCGCCGCCCGTGGCACCCGGCCGCTCCCGGCGCGCGACGACAAGGTCGTTGCGTCGTGGAACGGTCTCGCGATCGCTGCGCTGGCCGACGCGGGCGACCTGTTCGAGCGACCGGAGTGGGTGCGCGCGGCCGTGGAGGCCGCGGAGCACGTCACCCGCGTGCACCTGCGGCACGACGCGTCAGGCGTGCGGCTCTCGCGCACGTCGCGAGACGGCGCTGCCGGGACCGCACCCGGCGTCCTCGAGGACTATGCGAACCTGGCGGACGGCCTGCTCACGCTGTGCCAGGCGACGGGTGCGGCGCGGTGGCTGACGCGCGCGGGCGAGCTCCTCGGTGAGGTCCTCAGTCGCTTCTCCGACGGGAGGGGCGGGTTCTACGACACCGCGCACGACGAGACCGACGCCGTCCTGGAGAGGATCGGTCGGCCGCGCGAGATCGCCGACGGACCGATACCGTCCGGGCAGGCGGCGGCGTCCGGTGCTCTCCTGACCTACGCCGCGTTGACGGGCTCGGACCAGGACAGGGGCGCTGCCGAGCGTGCGCTGCGCGAGCCGCTGCTGCTCGCCGAGGCGCACCCGCAGGCGGCGGGGTGGGCGCTGGCGGTCGCCGAGGCCCTGCTGGACGGGCCGCGCGAGGTCGCCGTCGTCGGACCTTCGGGCGACCCGGGGACCGAGGCGCTCCGTCGGGTCGCGGTGCTCTCGACGGCACCCGGTGCGGTTCGTGCGGTCGGCACCGGCCACGCGGCGACGGGAGGCCGTCGTGCGGCACCGCGGATCTGGGATGCCGTGCCTCTCCTCGAGGAACGGCCGATGGTCGGTGGACGGCCGACCGCGTACGTCTGCCGGGGCTTCGTGTGCGACCGTCCGACGACGGACCCCGCCGAGCTCGCGGCGTCGCTGGCGCCCTGACCGATCGGCGGTCGTCTACGGGGCGCGCCGACCCGGTCGCCGGCGACGGCGGGCGGGTCAGCCCAGGTGGTCGAGGAACCGCAGGATCAGACCCTCGCGGAGCGCCCAGGGCGAGACCTCGAGCTCGGCGAGCCCGAACGTCCGCATGGTCGCCGCGAGCACGACGGCACCTGCGACGATCTGAAAGGTGCGATCCGCGGTGATGCCCGGCAGCGCGGGCCGGGCGTCGGCGGGGATCTTCGCCAGCCGCGGGATCCAGTCCTCGAGCGCGGACCTGCGCAGCAGGAACCGGTCCTGCGGCCCGACCCCGTCCGCCACCGACCCGGCCAGTCGCGCGAGCGAGCGGATCGTCTTGGAGGACCCGACGACGTGGGCCGGCTTCGGGGAGGCCGCGAAGCGGTCCACGACCTCGGCCAGCAGGTGGGACGCGTGCGCGCGCAACGCCGCCACCTGCGCGCTGCTCGGTGGGTCGTCGGGCAGGAACCCGATCGTCGAGCGCCCGGCACCGAGCGGCAACGACACCGCGACGTCCGGGTCCTCGCTCCCGCCGGCGGCGATCTCGAGCGAACCTCCACCGATGTCGAGCAGCAGCACGTCGCCAGCCGACCACCCGTACCAGCGGCGCACCGCGAGGAACGTGACGCGGGCCTCCTCCTCGCCGGTGAGCACCTGGAGCCGCACGCCCGTCTCGGCGGCGACCCGGTCGAGCACCTCGGCGCCGTTGGGTGCCTCGCGCAGGGCGGAGGTCGCGAAGGGGAGGAGCTCGTCGATCCCGGCGTCCTTGGCCTGCCGGGCGGCGGCCGTGACGGCGTCCACGACGGCGCGCACGCCCTCGGGGCGGATCGTCCCGGACGGCTCGAGGTACCGCATGAGGCGCAGGACGGACTTGTGCGAGGACTGGGGAACCGGCGGTCCACCGGGGTGGGCGTCCACGACCAGCAGGTGCACGGTGTTCGAACCGACGTCCAGCACACCCAGTCGCATGGGGTCACGCTACTGCGCGGGCCGTCGCGAGACGCCGGTCGACGGAGCTCGCGGACGCGTCGGGGTCGCCTGGGTGCCCACGCGGTCCGACCGGCTCCGCAGTGGCGTGACCTCGTGGGGACGGTGCCGGCGCCCGAGCCCTGGACGGCGATCATGGGCGGCGACCCGCGCGCGTGGCTCCTGGGGTGCGACGAGCCCGCCGCGCGGTGGATCGTGCTCTCCGAGCTGCTCGACCAGGCGCCCGGCGACCCGGATGTCGTGGCAGCCCACGCCGCCGTCGTCGCGGACCCCGGCACGCGTGCGCTGCTCGAGCGTGTGCGGGGCTGGGAGGCGGACAACCACCAGTCTGGTCACGCCAGTCCCGCGTTCGCCCGGAACCTGCTCGGACTTCTCGCGGACACGGGCATGACGCCCGACGCGGACGACAGGATCGGGCGCATCCTCGACGCGTTCCTCGCGCATCAGGAACCCACGGGCCGGTTCCCGACGTTCGGCACGAGTCGTGCGTCGCCGTCGCCCGTCTGGGGAGCGCTGCTGTGCGACACGTACGCGATCACGGAGGTGCTCGTCCGGTTCGGGCTGTCGGAGCATCCGGCCGTCCGGCGCGCGTTGGACCGGATGGCGAACGACCTCGTCGCGACCAGGCAGGGCGACGCGTGGCCGTGCGTGCCGCACCCGGCGTCCGGGTTCGCGACCGTCCGGGTCGCCGTCGCGCTCCGACGGCTCTCCGACCTCGTGGAGGACGTCGCGGCCGTCGACGTGACTCGGCTCTCGAGCTCCAGGCGCGGGACCGGGGCGCCGGTTCTGCCGCGTTGACACGGCGGCGACCGTAGAAGATCCAGCCCACCGTACGGCGTTCTCACACGCAACATCCAGATTCGCACGACAGGGTGGTGTCGACGACGACGGAGAGGAGCGACGCGATGGACATCAGAGAGTTCGGCCGGGAACGGACGAGGCAGGCGACGACGCTCGTCGCCATCGGGAGCGTCCTGGGCGTCGGCACGGTCTTCGGCGTGGCCGCTGCCGACATCGCCGCCACCAAGGCGGCCGCGGCGAGTGCGGGGACGTCGACGTCGTCGGGGACGACGCAGCTCCCGCAGCGGCGCAGCAGCTCGGATGACGGAACGTTCGGTCTGGGGCTGCCCGGGAGCTCCTCCCAGCCGGGGACCTCGTCGCAGTCCGGGACGTCGTCGGGCGCGAACCCGGTCCAGCCGGGCACGGGCAGCGTCCCGCACGGCTTCTCGGCCGGGTCGTGACGTGACCACGTCCCGCGTCCACGCGACCGACGCGCCGCGTGCGGCACGGTGTCCCGCACCGAGTTCCGCACGACGCTGCGAGGTGATCGGTCGTGGCTGAGGCGTTCTGGGCCCTCGGGCGCGCCACCGGCGTGGTGTCGCTCGTCCTGTTCACGGTGACCGTCCTGCTCGGGATCCTCACCCGCTCGGGTCGCCCGGCACTGGGTCTGCCGCGCTTCGCGGTGACCCTGGTGCACCGGAACGTCTCGCTGCTGGCCACGGTCCTCGTGATCATCCACGTGGCCTCGCTGCTCGCGGATCCCTATGCGCAGCTGCGGCTCGTCGACGTCGTGGTCCCGTTCCTCGGGACCGCGAAGCCGTTCTGGCTCGGGCTCGGCACGTTCGCGTTCGACCTGGTGCTCGCGCTGGTGGTCACCGGGCTGCTGCGCCAACGCCTCGGGCAACGCGCCTTCCGGTTCGTCCACTGGTTCAGCTACGCGATGTGGCCCGTCGCGGTCCTGCACACGCTCGGTGACGGCAGCGACGTCGGGAAGTCCTGGCTCGTCCTGCTCCTGGTGCTGTGCGTGGGGTCCGTGCTGGTCTCCCTCGCCTGGCGGATGTCCGCGACGTTCATCGAGTACCAGCACACCCGGTTCGAGGAGGCACGTCGATGAGCACCGTGGAGATGACCATCCCGCGAGCGGCGGTCGCGCCTCCGATGGGGGTGAACCGGCTGTTCGCCGCCGGCGCCCCCGACCTGGCGAGCCATCTCGCGCGGTTCGGACCGGCGCCGCTGGGCCTCACGCCGGGACAGCTCCTCGGCGAGCTTGAGGCGTCCGGTCTGGACGGTCGCGGCGGAGCCGGGTTCGCGACGTGGCGCAAGCTCGCGGCCGCACGGACCTCAGCCGGTCCGACGGCGTACTCCGCGCCGGTCGTGATCGCGAACGGCGCCGAGGGCGAGCCGATGAGCGCGAAGGACGAGATCCTGTTGCGGCACGCGCCGCACCTCGTGCTCGACGGGCTCCTGCTCGCCGCCGCGGTCACCGGCGCGCGGGAGGTCCACCTGTACAGCGGGCCGGTGCAGCTCGCGTCGGTGCGCCGAGCGATCGCCGAGCGATCCGACGCCCGTGGCGTGATCCTGCACGAGGCTCCTGACTACTTCGTGTCCGGGGAGGCGTCGGCGGTCGTCAGCGCGATCGAGACGGGCGTCGCGATCCCACGGGACCGGCGGGTGCGGCTCGCCGTGTCCGGACTGGGCGGCCGCCCGACCGTCGTGAGCAACGTCGAGACGCTCGCCCACGTCGCCCTCGTGGCGCGGTTCGGTGCAGCCTGGTTCCGTTCGGTCGGGACCGACGACTCTCCCGGGACCCGTCTGCTGACGGTCAGCGGTGACGCCGTCGACCGGAAGGTCATCGAGGCGACGGGCGGTCTTCCCCTCGCCGAGGCGCTCGGCGCGGTCGGCATCGACACGTCCCGGCTGCGTGCCGTCCTGGTCGGCGGGTACCACGGCGCGTGGGTGCCGGCGTCGGACCTGTGGGTGCGGCTGTCGAACCGGGAGCTCGAGCCGTACGGCACACGTCCGGGCGCGGGGATCCTCGTGGCGCTCGGCGAGCAGCACTGCGGGCTCGCGGCGTCGGTCGGGATCGCCCGCTACCTCGCCGCGCAGTCGGCCCGCCAGTGCGGTCCGTGCGTCAACGGTCTGCCGGCGATGGCGGAGGTCCTCGCCCGGCTTGCCGCGGGCGGGGGCAGCGCACGCCTGCCCGACGAGGTCCGCCGCCTGGCGGCCGTCGTCACCGGACGCGGGGCGTGCCGTCATCCCGACGGCACGGCGCGGTTCGTGCTGAGCACCTTGGAGGCGTTCGAGTCGGACGTCCGCGCCCACCTCGCGGGGTACTGCGAGGTGACCCACCCATGACCCGGCAGTCCTTGCACATCGACTGGACCGCGTGCGACGGGCGCGGCCTGTGCACCGAGCTGCTCGGCCCCCTGCTGGTACGCGACGAGTGGGGCTACCCGCGGGCCGCAGGGTACGGGTCGGACGTGCCGATCCCGGGCTCGTTCGTCGCCGATGCGCGCGACGCCGTCGCCCTGTGCCCACGGTTGGCGCTCAGCCTTCAGGAGGTGCGGACCCCGGCGCGTTCGTGAGGCGTCGCGCCACCGACGACTCGGCGTGCTCCGGTCCCCAGGTCCTGTGAGCTGCGGTGTCGCCGGCGCTATGGTCGCTCGGGGGCGCCGCGACGTGCGGCCGCGCGGAGAGAGGGCGAGGATCCGTGACCGCGATGCATGCGAGGTACCTGACCGAAGAGCTCGACGAGGCGGGTCACCCCCGTGCGTTCACGCTCCACTGCCCGCCGGGGTTCAACTTCGCGTACGACGTCGTGGACCGGCTCGGGTCCGAGGGCCCCGAGCGTCGGGCGCTGCGCTGGTGCAACGACGACGGCGAGCACCGCACCTACACCTTCGGCGAGATGAGCCGCCTGAGCGACCAGGCGGCGTCGTACTTCCTGTCCCGGGGCATCCGCAAGGGTGACCGGGTGCTGCTGATCCTCAAGCGGCACGCGCAGTTCTGGTGGGCGATCACCGGGCTGCACAAGATCGGCGCCGTGGCGGTGCCGGCCACCAACCAGCTCCTGAAGTACGACCTGGTGTTCCGCATAGCCGAGGCGAACGTCACCGCGGTCGTCTGCACGCTCGAGGGGGACGTCGCCGGGGAGGTCGAGGCGGCCGAGCAGGAGCTCGGTCGCCCGCTCGTGAAGATCGGTGTGCGTGGTGCGCGGCACGGCTGGGCCGACCTCGACGAGGGCATGGTCGCCGCGCCGGGGTTCGTCCGGCCCGGTGCCGCGGACCTGCCGGCGGTCGACGACCCGATGCTGCTGTACTTCACGTCCGGGACGACGGCGCAACCGAAGATGGTCGTCCACGACTTCTCCTACCCGATCGCGCACATCCCGACCGCCAAGTACTGGCACAAGGTGGACCCGGACGGGCTGCACCTGACGGTGTCGGAGACCGGGTGGGCCAAGTCGGTGTGGGGCAAGCTCTACGGCCAGTGGCTCATGGAGACGTGCGTCGACGTCTACGACTTCGACCGGTTCGACCCGGTCCGCCTGCTCGAGCACCTGCAGGACGCGCGGGTCACGACCTTCTGCGCGGCACCGACCGTGTACCGGTTCCTCATCACCCACGACCTCGCCGCCTACGACCTCTCGGCGCTGCAGCACTGCACGATCGCGGGTGAGGCGATGAACCCGGTCGTCTACGAGACGTTCCGCGAGAAGACCGGTCTGGACCTGAAGGAGGGGTACGGCCAGACCGAGATGACCCTCGCCGTCGTGACCAACTACTGGCAGGAGACCAAGGCCGGCTCCATGGGCACGCCGTCACCCGGCTACGACGTGGTCCTGCTCACCGAGGACGGGACCGAGGCGGCCGTCGGCGAGGACGGCGAGATCTGCCTCCGGCTGCCGGACGGCACCCGGCCGATCGGGCTGTTCATCGGGTACGACAACGACCTGGAGACCACGCGATCCGTCTGGCACGACGGGTACTACCACACGCACGACCTCGCTCGACGGGACGAGGACGGCTACTTCTGGTACGTCGGCCGCACCGACGACATGATCAAGACCTCGGGGTACCGCGTGGGGCCGTTCGAGGTCGAGAGCGTCGTCATGGCCCATCCTGCGGTGATCGAGTGCGCGATCACCGGTGCGCCGGACGAGGTGCGTGGCACCGTCGTCAAGGCGACGATCGTGCTGGCCCCCGGCGCCGAGCCGACGGGCGCGCTCGCGAAGGACATCCAGTCGTTCGTCAAGCACCGGACCGCGCCGTACAAGTACCCCCGGGTGATCGAGTTCGTCGAGCGGATGCCGACGACGATCTCGGGAAAGATCCGTCGTGTCGCGATCCGCCAGGAGAGCGAGCGCCGCGCGGACGGCGGGCCGCGCACCGGGGATGCCGCCCGGCAGTGACAGGATGATCGACCGGGGCGGATCGGGACAGACCGGACCGTCCGCGCAGGCCGCCACGACCGATGGAGGGGTGATGACCGTTCCGCGCCCTGCGTGGATGCGTCGTCCGACCGCGCGGCCCTCCCTCCTGGTGCAGTTCGGCAGCCTGTCGCTCGTCGTCGTCGCCGTCCTCGGCCTGGTGATCGGCCAGCAGCTCCACGCGCTGATCGCCGAGCGCGCCCAGGCGAACGCGCGTGCCTCGGCGGCGGTCTACCTCCAGCTCGTCCAACGCGCGTTCTTCACCCCCGACACGCAGAGCCCGTCCACGGGCGCCGTCGCCACGCCCCATCAGCTCTCGTTGTCCGAGCAGCTCACCGAGGATCCCGTCGTGCGGCAGCAGGTGCTCTCCGCGACGGCCTGGCTCGCGGACGGCTTGGTCGTGTTCTCGACCGCCCGGGGCGAGATCGGGTCGCGTGAGGTCCTTCCCGCCTCGGCGAAGAAGGCGCTGGCAGGTGAGACGGTCTCCGGGACCGCCGACGCGAGCCGGGTGCGGAGCGATGCGTACGACGTCGGGCAGCACGCGAGCGAGCAGGTCATGTTCGTCGACATGCCGCTCTCGATCGGTGGACGATCGACGCCGGCTGTGGTCGTCGAGATCACCCAGGACTATGTCCACACGGAGGCGGCGATCCGCCACGACACGTCGATCGTGTACGGCTGGCTCGCCGGTGGGCTCCTGGTGCTGTACCTCGCCCTGTTCCGCGTCGTCGCGACCGCGAGCCGTCGCATCCGACACCAGTCCGCGGTGAACCGCGACCTTGCGCTGCACGACACCCTCACCGGGCTCGCGAACCGCAGCCTGCTCCGCGACCAGGTGACCCAGGCGCTCGCGGCGGCCCGACGGCACGACGACCACGTCGCACTGCTCCTCCTGGACCTCGACCGGTTCAAGGAGATCAACGACACGCTCGGGCATCACCATGGCGACCTCCTGCTGGCCCTGATCGGCCCGCGTCTGCAACCGGCGTTGCGGCCGGGCGACACGATCGCGCGGCTGGGCGGCGACGAGTTCGTCATCCTGCTGCGCGAGGTCGTCGACGCCACCGAGGCGCTGCTGGCCGCTCGCTCGGTGCTCCGCGCGCTCGACGAGGTGTTCGCGGTCGACGGGGTCGAGCTCGACGTCGGCGGCAGCGTCGGGATCGCCGTGAGCCCGGCGCACGGCGAGGACTTCGAGACGCTGCTCCGGCACGCCGACGTCGCGATGTACGCCGCGAAGACCAACCAGACCGGGGCGACGGTCTACGACCCCGCGTACGACGCGAACAGCCCCGCGCGGCTCGCCATGCTCGGCGAGCTGCGACGCGGGATCGAGGCCGGGCAGCTCGTGCTGCACTACCAGCCCCAGGTCGACATGGACAGCGGCGAGGTCACCGGGGCCGAGGCCCTGGTCCGCTGGGACCACCCGACCCGCGGGCTGCTGTTCCCGGACGAGTTCATCCCGCTCGCGGAACGGACCGGTCTGATCCGTCCGTTGACCCTCGCGGTGCTCGACCAGGCGCTCGCGCAGGCCGCGCGGTGGGCCACGGCCGGGCGTCCGCTGGCCGTCGCGGTCAACCTCTCGGCCCGTTCGCTCCTCGAGCTCACCCTCCACGACGACGTCGCTGGGGCGCTCGCCCGGCACGGTGTCCCGGGCAGCATGCTCGAGCTCGAGATCACCGAGAGCACGGTCATGGCCGATCCTGAGCGTGCGCTGGTCGTGCTGAGGTCCCTGACGGACCTCGGGGTGACGGTGTCGATCGACGACTTCGGCACCGGCTACTCGTCGATGGCGTACCTGCAGCGGTTGCCGGTGCACGGGCTGAAGATCGACCGGAGCTTCGTGACGGATCTGAGCGGCGACGTCAACGAGGTCATCGTCTCGTCGAGCATCGACCTGGCCCGCAGCCTCGGCCTGCACGTGATCGCAGAGGGTGTCGAGGACCGGTCGACGTGGGACCGGCTCGCGATGCTGGGCTGCCACGCGGGACAGGGGTACTACCTGTCGCGCCCGGTGCCGGCGGAGGTGTTCGACGCGTGGTTCGCGCGGCATCTCGACGAGGACCTCGCGGCGGTTCCCGGGGTATGAGCGTGCAGGGGCCTGCGCAGGCCCGCGCAGGCCCGCGCAGGCGCTGTCGTGCCGGGATGTCTCAGTCGAGACGCGGGTGCTCCACCATCGCGTGCCGTGCGAGCTCCTCGCCTCGCCGGAGGCCGCCGTCGACCGGCTCCGGAGCGCCGACCGCGTCGCTGCTCGCCCTGCTCGGCACCTCGACCGCACCACGCGCTGCCTCCGTCGTGCGGCGTGGCATCGCGAGGCCGGCGACCACGAGCATCACGGCGGTGGCGGCGAGCGCCACGAAGACCCACGTCACGGCGAGCCCGAACCGGTGCGGGTTGCTGGTCGCGTCCTGACCTCGCAGCATCCCGTTGACGACGGCACCGAGGATGGCGACACCGACCGCGCTGCCGACCGACCGGGCGAACATGTTGGTGCCGGTGACGACGGCGCGCTCGCCCCACGCCACGCTCGACTGCGCGGCGATCAGGCTCGGCGCCGCGACGAGGCCCAGCCCGAGCCCGACGACGAAGCAACCGATCCCGACGGCGACCAGCGCGGGGTGCGTCGACGTCGCGGCGAGCTCGACCGTGCCGAGGATCACGATCGCCGACCCCAGCAGCACGGTGGTGCGGAACCCGACCCGAAGGTAGACGCGGCCCGACAGCGTCGCGGCGATGGGCCATCCGATCGTCAGGACCGCGAGCGTGAGCCCGGACGTCAGCGGCGACGCGTGCAGGAGCGCCTCGAGATAGCTCGGCACGTACGACGTCAGGCCGATCATGATCGCGCCGACGCCGATCGACACGAGGGACGTCGTGAGCACGATGCGCCGGGTCAGCATCGTGAGGGGGAGCACCGGCTCGGCGGCCCGGCGCTCGACGCGCGCAAAGGCGACCAGGAGGGTTGCCCCCAGAGCGAATGCGCCGATGCTGGGCGCCGAGATCCACGCCCAGGCGCTGCCACCCTCGAGCATCGCGAGGATCAGGAGGCTGAGCGCGCCGGTCAGCAGGGTGCCGCCGAGCCAGTCGATCCTGTGTCGGCTGCGCGTGACCGTCTCGTGCAGGTGCCGGACCAGCAGCCACACCGCTGCCAGGCAGAGCGGCACGTTGACGAAGAAGATCCAGCGCCACGAGGTGAACTCGGAGAACACGCCGCCGAGCGTCGGACCGACGATCGCGGAGACCGCCCACACGCTTGCGAGGTAGCCCTGCGCCTTCGCGCGCTCCTCGAGCGTGTAGATGTCGCCGACGATCGTCATGGCCATCGGCTGCACCGCGCCCGCGCCCAGACCCTGGACGGCGCGGAACGCGATGAGCACGGGCATGCTCCACGCGAACCCCGAGGCCACCGAGCCGATCAGGAAAAGGCCGACGCCGAGGAGCACGACGGGCTTGCGGCCGACGGAGTCCGCGACCTTCGAGTAGATCGGCACGGCGACGGCCTGCGTGAGCAGGTAGATCGAGAACAGCCAGGGGAAGCTCGAGAAGCCGCCGAGGTCCTTGACGATCGTGGGCACGGCCGTCGCGAGGATCGTCGAGTCGATCGCGACCAGACCCGTCGTCACCATGACGGCGATGAGGATCGGTCCGCGTTCCGACCTGAAGCCGACGCCGTCGCTGCTCATCCCGACCCTTCCGCTGCCGCGCCCTGCGGCCCACCACCGTGACAAGTCTGCAGGCCGGTGCTGACATTCCCGGTGGTCGAGATCTCGTGGGGGAGCCGCGCGGAAGAGTCCTGGTGGACTCGTTCACTCAATCGCCGGGCACCGAGCGCCGACGCCGTCCATGGTGTGCGCCGGGATGGGCAGACCGGTGGACCCCGTGGCACCTCGGGGCGCATCAGCCGGCGGTAGGTTGAGGCTCGAGCGACCAGGACGCGACGTCGACGCCCGGGACGGTCGTCCTGACGCGGGGGGGCATCGTGGCGTGGGACAAGTCGACAGGTCTGGACGTCGTGAGGGCACTGACAGCCCTCGAGGGGCAGTG
>JAKBFW010000125.1 GCA_021833345.1 Pseudomonadota bacterium
CGTTCCACTCGGTGAGGTCGCCGGTCTGGAGCACGTACCCGTAGAGCTCGATGAAGTACACCGCTGCCGCGGCGGCACCCTTGCCGTCCATCGTGGACATCGCGGCCGGGCGGGTCGGCGCCGGGCGGGTCGGCCGGACGCTCGGTGACGGTGTCGCGCTCGGTGCACCCGTCGGACCCGCGCTCGCGGTCGGCGTCGGTCGCGCCGTCGTGGTGCACCCCGCCAGTGCGAGGCCGACCCCGAGGGTCATGGCACCCGCGCACGTCCTGGCCACCCAGCCGTGTCGTCGTCTCGCGATCGGTCCCACCGTGCCCCTGTCTGCCACCGCGCCTCCGTGCGCTCCTGTGCACGCGCTGTGTGCCCGCTGTCCGATTTGTCCGATCGGAACCTACCAACTACGCGGTACCGCGCATCGGCCCAATGTCCCGGGTTGTGGACAAACCTCCGGGTGCAGCCCGACGGTGCGCAGGGAACGCTCCGCCCGGCCGGAGCCGGGTCACCAGCGGTTGCGGGCCTCCTCGGCCCAGCCGACGGCGCCGTCGACGGGGACCCGCGCACCGCTGTCGTCCGCCATCCAGCCCGTCCACGTGCCGAAGCACTGGTGGGTCTCGCTCGCGACGACCAGCAGGTTCGTCCGAGCGGCGCGCTCGTGGAACGGCGTGAACGTGAGGTCCACCCGTGCACGGTCCGCGTCGTGCACGCGCCACGGGGCCAGCCAGTCGGTGCGGTCGTACTCCCACACGAGCTCGTCACTGTTCTTGTGCAACCGACCGTCGAGCAGCAGGGCGTTCTCGGTCGAGCCGGTGCCGTCCGTCCACGCCCCGCCGACCTGGACCCCGACCGTGCGGCCGTCGACGAACCCGCTGCCGGCGCCCCAGTTCCAGCGCATCGAGTACGGCCACCGACCGCGCCCGTGGTCGAGCACGGCCCACGCCCCGCCGGCCGGGACGTCGTGGCGCGTCCCGTCGACGACCACGTGCCCGGAGGCCGGTCGCGCGACGTCCTTGAGCGTGTACTGGTACCGGGTGTCGCTCCACGGCACGACGACGCCCAGCGACTCGTGACCGTCGGGCACCTCGACGACGACGTCCACCTCGACGCGTGAGGTCCGGGCCCGGAGGCGGGTTCGTCGGTCACCCTCGTCGATCGCGACGTCCAGCCCGCGTGCGTGAGCCCGGGACGGACCCGTCCCGCTGCTGTCCGGGAGCAGGCAGCCCGCGCCGAACGGCACCACGGCGGTCGTGTCGATCTCTTCGTCGGTGCGCCGGTCCAGCACCCAGACCTGGTGCTGGGCCGCGTAGTCGAGGTGGGCCACGGTGAGGGTGACCACGTGCGTCGGGGTGACGACGCCCCAGTACTCCCAGCGCTTGGTGCGGCCCCAGCCCTGCCGCAGCGACCGAGGCAGACGCGTCCCGTGCAGCGGTCGGCGTGACCACCCGACGGCGTCCCGGTTCAGCCGGCCACCCGGGAGGCAGAGCTCGACGGCGGCGGTGATCTCGCGTTCCGTTGCCACGGGGCTCCCTCGTCCCGGCAGGCGAGAGGACGCCTGCGCCGGTCCAGCATCCCAGGTGGGAGCGCCGACGACGCACGAGCCCGGCCGCGCCCCGCGGAACGAGCGGGGTGGGCGGGCGGTGCCGGTCGCGCCGGTATCCTGGGTGTCGTCTGCGCTGGCCTCTCGTGAGGGATTCGATGACCACGTCGCCCACCACTCCGTCCCCCGAGACCGTGTCCTTCGACACCGTCGCGAACGCCGAGGCCACTCCCGACCAGGAGATGCCGTACGCGGAGCTCGGTCTCAAGCCCGAGGAGTACCAGCAGATCCACGACCTCCTCGGCCGCCGCCCGACCGCCGCCGAGCTCGCGATGTACTCGGTGATGTGGTCCGAGCACTGCTCGTACAAGTCCTCGAAGGTGCACCTCAGCACGTTCGGCGACAAGACGACGCCGGCGATGAAGGAGCACCTGCTCGTCGGCATCGGCGAGAACGCGGGCGTCGTCGACATCGGCGACGGCTGGGCCGTCACGTTCAAGGTCGAGTCCCACAACCACCCGAGCTTCGTCGAGCCGTACCAGGGTGCCGCGACCGGGGTCGGCGGGATCGTCCGCGACATCATCTCGATGGGCGCACGGCCGGTGGCGGTCATGGACCAGCTCCGGTTCGGTGCGATCGACCACCCGGACACCGCCCGCGTCGTGCACGGCGTGGTCGCCGGGGTCGGCGGGTACGGCAACTGCCTCGGGCTCCCGAACATCGGCGGCGAGGTCGTCTTCGACCCCTCCTACCAGGGCAACCCGCTCGTGAACGCGCTGTGCGTCGGGGTCCTGCGCCACGAGGACATCCACCTCGCGAACGCGTCGGGCGTCGGGAACAAGGTCGTGCTGTTCGGTGCGCGCACGGGTGGCGACGGCATCGGCGGCGCGTCGATCCTGGCGAGCGAGACCTTCGACGACACCAAGCCGTCCAAGCGGCCGAGCGTCCAGGTCGGCGACCCCTTCATGGAGAAGGTGCTCATCGAGTGCTGCCTCGAGCTCTTCGCGGCGCACGTCGTCGAGGGCATCCAGGACCTCGGGGCCGCCGGCATCTCCTGCGCGACGAGCGAGCTCGCGAGCAACGGCGACGGCGGCATGTACGTCGAGCTCGACAAGGTGCTGCTGCGCGACCCGAGCCTCACGCCCGGCGAGATCCTCATGTCGGAGTCGCAGGAGCGCATGATGGCCGTCGTCACCCCGGCCAAGCTCGACGAGTTCCTCGCGATCACCCGCAAGTGGGACGTCGAGACCGCGGTCATCGGTGAGGTCACCGACACGGGCCGGCTGGTGATCGACCACCACGGCGTGAAGATCGTCGACGTCCTGCCGCGCACCGTCGCCCACGAGGGCCCCGTGTACCACCGGCCGTACGCGCGCCCGGCGTGGCAGGACGGCCTCAACGCCGCGACCCTCAGCGGGCCCGACGCCGACCCGCAGCACGTGCGCCCGTCGACCCCGGAGGAGCTGCGGGCCACGCTACTGCGCCTGCTCGGCTCGCCGAACCTCTCCTCGAAGGCGTGGGTCACCAACCAGTACGACCGGTTCGTGCAGGGCAACACGAGCCTGGCCCAGCCGGACGACGGCGGCGTGATCCGCGTCGACGAGACCACCGGGCTCGGCGTCGCGCTCTCGACCGACGCGAACGGCCGGTGGACGAAGCTCGACCCGTACGCCGGGGCCCAGCTCGCTCTCGCCGAGGCGTACCGCAACGTGGCCACCACGGGCGCGCGCCCGCTCGCGGTCACCGACTGCCTGAACTTCGGCTCGCCCGAGGACCCGGACTCGATGTGGCAGCTCGTGCAGGCCATCGAGGGTCTCGCGGACGCGTGCCAGACCCTCGGCGTCCCGGTCACCGGGGGGAACGTGTCGCTCTACAACGGCACCGGCGAGCCGGGGCAGATCGACTCCTCGATCCACCCGACGCCGGTCGTCGGCGTCCTCGGCGTGATCGACGACGTCACCCGCGCGACGCCGTCGGGCTGGACCGTCCCGGGCCTGTCGATCTACCTGCTCGGGACCACGCGCGGCGAGCTGGACGGCTCCGCGTGGGCCGACGTCGTGCACTCCCACCTCGGCGGCCTCCCGCCGAGGGTCGACCTCGCGGCCGAGCGCACGCTCGCGGAGATCCTGATCAACGCCGCGCGCGACCACCTCGTCGATGCGGCGCACGACCTCTCCGAGGGCGGGCTCGCCCAGGCGCTCGTGGAGTCGTGCCTGCGGTTCGGTGTCGGCGCGCGCGTGTCGCTCGACGCCGTCTGCGCGCGCGACGGCGTGTCGGCGTTCGAGGCACTGTTCTCCGAGTCGACCGGGCGGGTGCTCGTCGCCGTGCCGCGCAGCGAGGAGGTCCGGTTCGTGGACCTGTGCACCGCGCGCGGCTACCCGGCGCTGCGGATCGGCGTCACGGACGACGTGTGCCAGCCCGGTGCCGGTGTGGCCGGCGCTCCCGACGAGGACCACGAGCACGAGCCCGCGCTCGAGGTCCAGGGTCTGTTCACCGTGCCCCTCGCCGAGGCGCGCACCGTGTTCGACGCGACGCTCCCGAGCCACTTCGGCTGACCGGCCGGCCGGCCCGCGTCGCGTGCCGTGATCGGCGGCGGGGTCTGCCACAGTCGACGCATGTCAGCACGCCGTCGCACGGACCCGGTCGACGGGCGCGCTGCCGTCGCGGCCTGGCGGGTCTCGCCGACGGACGCGCCGCGCGCCGTGGTCCGCGTCGCGGTGCGCTACACGCTCGAGGAGCTCGCCGAGGTCGCGCCCGGGCATGCCGTCGAGGTCCGGGTCCCGCCGGACGGTGCGGTGCAGGCGGTCGACGGCCCCCGGCACACGCGCGGGACGCCGCCGAACGTCGTCGAGACGGACCCGCAGACCTGGCTCGCACTCGCGACGGGCATGCTGACCTGGCTCGACGCGGTCGAGGCCGGACGCGTCTCGGCCTCGGGAGAACGAGCGGACCTGTCGGGTCTGCTGCCGCTGCACGCAACCCGCGAGCGCCCGTGACGCGGCCGTCGCCCGCGACGGGCAGGCGTGCGCACCCGGTCGCGCGAACGCCGGGATCAGACGCGTGACCTCATCTCCCCGGCCCGGCTACTCTCAGATCGTGACGCCTCCCGCCTCCCCCGAACCGACGCGCGGTCCGACCGCGCCGCCGAGCGAGGCCGAGCTGCGCCTGGTCGCACGTCCGGCGACCGTGCGCCGCGCACCGAAGTTCCGTGCGTTCATCGTGGTCGGCGCCCTGATCGGGATCGCGATCGGGGCGTTCCTCGGCGCGGTCGGACCGGCGGGGCTCCTGCAGGACCGGACCCCGTCCGTCGTGATCAGCGCGATCGGTGTCGGCGGCTTCGGTGCGCTCGCGGGCGCCGGCGTCGCGGTCTGGAGCGACAGCCGGAGCACCCCGCGTCGTCCGAGGCCCTGACGGCCCTGCGACCCGTCGTGACCGGTGTGCGACCATAGTCCTGTGGCCTCCCGCGGAGACGGACTTCTGTCGCACGACCTCCTTCCCGGCGAGAAGGGCCCGCAGGACGCCTGCGGGGTCTTCGGCGTCTGGGCACCCGGCGAGGAGGTCGCGAAGCTCACCTACTTCGGGTTGTACGCGCTCCAGCACCGTGGCCAGGAGTCGGCCGGGATCGCGACCTCGAACGGGGAGCAGCTCCTCGTGTACAAGGACATGGGCCTCGTCTCCCAGGTCTTCGACGAGACCGCGCTCAACGCCCTGCACGGGCACATCGCGATCGGGCACACGCGGTACTCGACCACGGGCGGCAGCACCTGGGAGAACGCGCAGCCGACGCTGGGCCCGACGGCCGGCGGCACGGTGGCCCTCGCGCACAACGGGAACCTGACGAACACGGCCGACCTCGTCGACCTCGTGGCCGAGCGTCACGGTGCGCAGCGTCGCGGCGAGCTCGCCCGCGGCAACACGACGGACACCGCCCTCATCACCGCCCTGTTCGCCGGCGACCCGGACCGCACGCTCGAGGCCACCGCCCTCGAGGTCCTGCCGCGGCTCCGCGGCGCGTTCTGCCTGGTCTTCATGGACGAGCACACCTTGTACGCCGCACGCGACGCGCAGGGCGTGCATCCGCTCGTCCTCGGCCGTCTCGAGCGCGGCTGGGTCGTCGCGAGCGAGACCTCCGCGCTCGACATCGTCGGTGCGTCGTTCGTCCGAGAGGTCGAGCCGGGCGAGCTCATCGCGATCGACTCGGACGGTCTGCGCTCGAGCCGGTTCGCTGCGGTCGAGCGCGCCGGGTGCGTCTTCGAGTACGTCTACCTGGCCCGTCCCGACACGTCGATCGCCGGACGGTCGGTGCATGCGGCGCGGGTCGACATGGGCCGTCGCCTCGCGAAGGAGCACCCGGTCGACGCCGACCTCGTCATCCCGGTCCCGGAGTCGGGCACCCCGGCGGCCGTCGGCTACGCGGCCGAGTCGGGGATCCCGTTCGGGCAGGGCCTGACGAAGAACGCGTACGTCGGCCGCACCTTCATCCAACCGTCGCAGACGCTGCGGCAGCTCGGGATCCGCCTCAAGCTCAACCCGCTGCGCGAGGTGATCCGCGGCAAGCGGCTCGTGGTCGTCGACGACTCGATCGTGCGCGGGAACACCCAGCGTGCCCTGATCCGGATGCTCCGGGAGGCCGGGGCGGCCGAGGTCCACGTGCGGATCAGCTCACCACCGGTGAAGTGGCCGTGCTTCTACGGCATCGACTTCGCGTCGCGCGCGGAGCTGATCGCGAACGGTCTCGACGCGCAGGCGATCGGCGCGTCGCTCGGTGCGGACACCCTCGGCTACATCTCCCTCGAGGGGATGATCGAGGCGACGGAGCAGCCGGCCGCACAGCTCTGCGCCGCCTGCTTCACCGGTCACTACCCGATCGAGCTCCCGCCGGCGGACCGGATCGGCAAGACCCTCCTCGAGCAGAACGAGCTGCCGCTGGGCGCCCCGGCGGACAACCTGCCGACGCTCACGGTCGCCATCGGCGGCGGCGACGCGCTGGACCACCCGTGAGCGACGGCACGCCCTCGGTCACGTACGCGGCGGCCGGCGTCGACACGGAGGCGGGGGACCGCGCGGTCGAGCTGATGAAGGACGCCGTCCGCGCGACCCACGGTCCTCAGGTGCTCGGCGGGGTCGGCGGGTTCGCCGGGCTCTACGACGCGAGCGTGCTCACGACCTACCGCCGGCCGCTGCTCGCGACCTCGACGGACGGCGTCGGCACGAAGGTCGCGATCGCCCAGGCGATGGACATCCACGACACGATCGGGTTCGACCTGGTCGGCATGGTGGTCGACGACATCGTCGTGGTCGGTGCGACACCACTCTTCATGACCGACTACATCGCCTGCGGGCGCGTCGTGCCGGAGCGGATCGCGGCGATCGTGCGGGGCATCGCGCAGGCGTGCGCGGTCGCGGGCACGGCGCTCGTCGGTGGGGAGACGGCCGAGCACCCGGGCCTCCTCGGTGCGGACGAGTACGACGTCGCCGGTGCCGCGACGGGCGTCGTCGAGGCGGACGCGCTGCTCGGCCCGGAGCGGGTGCGTGCCGGCGACGTGCTGATCGGTCTCGCCTCGAGCGGTCTGCACTCCAACGGGTTCTCCCTGGTCCGCAAGGTTCTCGAGGTCGCCGGCTGGGGGCTGGAGCGCCACGTCGACGAGCTGGGCCGCACGATCGGCGAGGAGATCCTCACCCCGACGCGCGTCTACGCGGCCGACTGCCTGGCGCTCGCGGCGGTGCCGTCGACCGGCGTGCGCGTCTTCAGCCACATCACCGGTGGCGGGCTCGCGGCGAACCTGGCGCGGGTCCTCCCGGCGGGGCTGGTCGCCGAGGTCGACCGCTCGAGCTGGGCCGTCCCGCCGGTGTTCGACGTCGTCCGTTCCCTCGGCGGCGTGCCGTGGCACGACCTCGCGAACACGTTGAACCTCGGCGTGGGCATGGTTGCCGTCGTCGCGGCCGACGGTGCCGGTGCCGCCCTCGCCGAGCTCGAGCGGCTCGGGCTCCCGGCGTGGGTCCTCGGCCGGGTTCGCGAGGCGGGTGCCGAGGACGCGGCGGCCGCAGCCGGTGACCTCGTGCAGAACACCAAGGGCGTGCACGGTGGCGCGGTGCGGATGATCGGGTCCTACCGGACGGCGTGAGCGGTGCCGTGGACCGGGCTCCGGCGGCGAACAGGGCGATGAACGACGATGACCGGACTGCGATGTCGCAGCCCGGTCAGCGTCGCGATCCGGTCACCAGGGGTTCGTCACCAGCGCCGGGGTGGTTCGCGGAGCAACCTCAGCGTTCGTCGGCCCACGGGGCCTCGTCGAC
>JAKBFW010000126.1 GCA_021833345.1 Pseudomonadota bacterium
CCCCGGACGCGAGCGCGGCGGCGACGGCGGTGTCGGCGGCGCGGCGGTTCGGCAAGCCGGTCAGGGGGTCGGCCATCACGAGGCGCTCGACCTGGGTGGCGATGTCGATGCGGGTGAGTGCGCCGGCGACGAGGTTGGCGAAGACCTCGAGGAGCTCGACCTCGTCGCTGGTGTACGGGACGGGTTCGCGGCGCGCGAGGTACAGCTGGCCCCAGACGCTGCCGTGCGCGAGGACCGGGACGGCGACCGCGACGGACATCCCGTTGGCAAGGAGCGCCTCGATCTCGGTCTGGTCGCCGTCGGGGTTGCTCGCGTCGACGACCCAGCCGCGGCGGTCCCGGATGAGGGCGCGCAACGCCGGTCGCGTCGAGGCGCGGTACTCGGACGCGGCGAGCCCGGTCCGCGTCCCGTCCTGGATCGGGGGGTCGACGGTGATGGCGCGGAACGTGTCCTGGTCGACCCGGCCGAGGCTGGCGACGGTCGAGTCGGTGAGGCTGCGGGCGAGCCGCGCGGCGGTCACGACGAGGTCGGACACCTCGGCGCAGCCCTCGAGGCGGATCGCCGCGTCGAGCAGCTTCTGGACATCCGTCCGATCAGCGGAGGCCCGGCGGTCCGCTGTGAGCGTTTTGTCCGATTGACCCACGAGACCATCATCGGCGTGCCGGGCGATCCGCGACAGTGCTGGCGGCAGGAGTCCCTCGACCGGGCGAGCGCGTGGCTGGGCCGGCCGGCGGTCAGTCCGCCCGCGCGAGCAGGTAGATCCGCGGGTGGTGCCCCTTCTGGAACACCCGCACCTCGGCGCGTTCGCGCCACAGCGCCGTGCCGCGCAGCACCCGGTCCATGACCTTGACCTCGTGCGTGAGGACGGCGAGCCGGGCGCCGGGCCGGGTGATCGCGTGCGCGACGCGGAGGACCTCCTGGTGCGCGTCCTCGTTGTTCGCGTGCGAACCGGTGAGCGTCCCCCACGGCGGGTCGGCGAGCACGAGGTCGGCCGGGACCGACGGCCACCAGGTCTCGTCCGCGATGTCGGCCGTGACGAGAGAGAGCCGGTCGCCGAGCCCCGCGGCCGCGACGTTCGCCCGAGCGGCCGCGACTGCCTCGGCCGAGACGTCGACGCCGACGGCGCTCGCGGCCGGGCCGGCCAGCAGCCGTTCGATGAGCAGCGTCCCCGAGCCGCACATGAGGTTCACGACGCGATCACCGGCGCCGACCCCGGCGAGCCGGACGATCGCGGCGGCGATCGTGGCGTTGACGGCGCCGGGGTAGTCGGCGACGCGCCAGGCCCGCGCGGAGGACGGCCGCGACCCGAGGCGGACCAGCACGTCCCACCCCTCGGGTCGAGGTCCGGCAGGGTCGACCTGCGGCGTGCGGCGGAACCGGAGCACGACGGCGCCGACGTCCTCGGTGGGGTCGTGCTCCTGCCGGAGCCCGGTGGCGTGCGCGAGCTGCACGCCGAGCCGCTGGAACACGCTCGAGTCGCTGCCCGCGGCCTCGAACCGGAACGCCCGCGCCCCGTCGATCCGCGCGGACAGCACCACCGCGTCGACGATCGCCGGGAAGTACTCACCGCTCGCGAGCGACCGCGGTCGCGGCACCGGGAAGCTCAGCACCTGCGACGAGGCGACGACGGTGCGGAGCGCGAGCAGGGCGTCGGGCCGCCCGCTGTGCCGGACGAGCATCGAGTCCTCGCGTCCGGGGACGATCAGCACCGGGGTGCGAGCGCCGAGGACGTCCGCGACCTCGGACTGCACGACGTCGGCCAGGCCCGGCAGGAACGTCAGCTCGTACGTGGCGGCGGGTCGATCCGGTGGACGTGGCCGGCTGGGCCGTGCGGATCGGGTGGACATGTCGCCAGTCTCTCAGTCGTGGACCGCCGTCACGCCGCTCGTCTCCGCGGGCGCCGCGATTGCCCCCTCTTGCCAATCTGGACGGGTTAGTATCTGTAATAGATACTTCGATGTAGTAGATGCCACCACGTGGAACAGCGACGTGCTGCCACGGCGACCACGTTGGTATCCGAATGAGATACTGGGAGGTGTTCCATGGCAGGACGAACGCTGTCGCCCACGCTCGCCGACGTCGTCGAAGAGCTTGAGCTCGATCAGCCCGTCGTGGTCACTCCCGCGCTCATCAGGGACATCGCCGTGCGCCGCGGACTGGGCACCAGCCCCAACGTCATCGCCGCCCGGTTGCGCCACGCCGGGTGGCTGCTGGCGACCACCCGGCGCGGCGTGTGGGAGTTCGCCCCCGGCGCGCACGCCGGACCGGTCGGCCACGGCGACCCGACCCTGGCACTGCGCGCAATGCTCGCGGCGGACCCGAACCTGCCAGCCGCGCTCGCGCTCGCATCCGCAGCGTGGGCCCTCGGGTATGCCGACAGGGTGCCTGCCACCGTGGACGTCGCTGTCCCGGTCGGGAGCCGGGTGACGCCGGTGCTGAGACGAGCCGCAGCGGTGACCACCTTCACCACCCGGGTGGGATACATCACGGCCAAGTCGGTCCCGTGCCACCGGCCCGAGTCGGTGCTCGTCCATCTGGCCGCCTCACCGGACGCGCCAGGTTCGTGGGGCTCCGTCCTGGAGTGGCTACCCGACCTCGCTGCCGACGCGGAACCAGACGTCCTGAGTGCGGAGCTCTCCTCCCGACCGCGGGCCGTGGCGGTGCGCGCCGGCTACCTGCTCTCCGGAATGCGTCCGGACCTCGCCGGTCCGCTCTCCGCCCTGGCGACCGACGTCGTGCGCTTCGGTCCGCGCGCCCAAGTTCCGCGCCGCCACGTCGCGGCCTGGCAGGTCATCGACTACCTCCTGCCGAGCGACCCGACGTCCTGGGCGCCGGTCCGGTGAGCGGCCACGAGGTCTCGATCACGCGAGCCCGTCTGCTGCGGCACGCACCGGCTCCCGGCCAAGGTCTCGAGGCCGCCGCCGTGGACGTCGCTCAGGACCTCCTGCTGCGCCACCTGCACGAGATCGGCCTGCTCGACGAGCTGGCGTTCAAGGGCGGCACCTCCCTGCGCAAGCTGTACGCCGGCGCCCAGGGCCGCTTCTCTCTGGACCTGGACTTCTCCGTGCGTGACCTGGACGGCGACGCCCCGGTCATCCTGGCGTTGTTGGTCGAGGCGGTTGACGACCTCCAGCTCGGACCGTTCCGCTTCGGGACCCTCGAGCGGCGCGGCAAGACGCACCTGACGATCTCCACCGACCTCACCTCCACGGGAACGCTGTCATCGAAGCTCGACGTCAACCCTCCGCCGTGGCTGGAACCGATACGGCGCGGATGGGTGCCGCTGGACATCCACGCCCGGTACGGCGGGCCGCTGCCGCTGCTGACTGTCGTGCGGCTGGAGGAGAACGTCGCCGAGAAGATCGCGCGTCTCAACCGCACGACCACCGCCCGCGACGCGTACGACCTGGTGTGGCTGTGGAAGCACTACCGCGACGACGGCGGGCTGGACACAGAGCTGGTGCGCCGCCTGGCGGTGCTCAAGATGTGGGTGGACGCCTACGGTCTGTCCGCGGTGGGCTCTCTCGCCTGGAAGCCAGGTCACGAAGCGTTCGCGTTCAACCCTGGCTCCTGGCTGCGGACGCGTTCGACTCAGGAGTTCGACTCCGAGGACATCGGGCAGTTGTCCGTGCCCGCACCGGACATCGACGAGCTGGCCGCCGACCTGGTAGCCGGTTACAGCTTCCTCGGGGACCTGAGCCCCGACGAGAGCACAGTCGCACGGCTGGACGCCGGGGACCGCGCTCTCGTATTGCGGATGCTGGCTGCATTGCCCACCTGCCGACTGACCGCCGGCACGATCTGGTAGGACCGCCGGGCGCCTCCAGCCCTGTGCCCCACGGTCCCCCCGTCCACCGGCTAGGTTCATCCCATGAGCACGGCTCGCCCCGCGTTCCCGAACCGCCTCGCCGGCGTGCCGCTCCTCGCGCTCGCCCCCGGCTCCGCCGTGCTCGACCTCGCGCGTGCGTGGTTCCCGGAGGCGGCCTGGGAGCAGGTCCCCGTGTCGGCCGCGCACGCCCGGCTCCGTCCTCGCGCGGCGGCGGTGGGGCGCGGCCGAGGTGCGGTCCCGGAGGAGCCCTCAGCGGTGCCCGGTCGGCTGCGGCTCGCCGCCGAGACGCTGCTCGAGGGGCCGCACCCCCTGACGGCCGCGGTCGCCCGTGCCGGTGGGCTTCCCCCGCAGGACGTCGACGTCTACCTCGTGCAGGGCGACGGCCCGTCCGACCCGGTGGTGATGGCGTGGTTGGCGGCGGCGGCGCGGCGGGCCGGGGGAGCGGTGGTGCTCCCGGCGGGTGGCGTGATGGTGCCGGATCCGGGCTCCGCGCTGACGATGACCCTGTGGTCGCCGCGCCCGATCGACGCGGAGGCCGGTCTGGCGGCGCTCCGCCCGGTGCTGTCCGGTTCGCGGCTCGCGGTGACCCCGACGGCCGGGTCCGAGGCCTGGGCCTGCGCGGCGGTCTACGAGTACGACGGCTCGGTCCGGGTGGCCCTCGCCCGCTCGACCGAGCTGCCGCTCGTGCTCGCGGCGGTGGACCCCGGCGCGTTCGGGGTCTTCGGCTACCGGGTGGCCTGGTCACCGCCTCGGGTCGACGGCGTGGAGGCGGACGCCGGTCTGCCGTTGCACGCGATCGCCCGGGCGCGCGTGGCGCCGTCGATGGCCCGCGCGGTCCTCGCGCTCGCAGGCGTGGCCGGCGGGACTGTGGTCGACGAGGGCGGGTTCGTGATCGCCGCCGACGACCTCGCGGAGCGGTCGCGCGCAGGCCGGTAGCAGTGGCCGGGCGACCGCCCGACGCCCAGGCTCACCCGCGCCGTTCAGGCCGAGACGAGCTCCGCGTCGTCGTGCGGACCGTGCGGCGTCGGGTCCAGGTCGGCCCCCACCGCGCGCAGCACGAACGTCTCGGTGGCGAGGATCGCCTGCTCGCGCTCGGGCCCGTCGTTGGGCACGCCGCGACCGGAGAGGCACGCGTTGACGAGCGGCACCGTGGTGTCGAGGTCCTGGGCCGGGAACGCGCCGGCCTCGATGCCGGCGGCGAGCACGTGGCGGAGGATCTTCTCGACGGCGGTGACGTGGTCACGCATCCGCTGCCGGGTCCCGCGGGAGAGCACCGAGCGAAGGTCAGGACCGGGCGCGAGCTGGTACACGCGCCGCAGGTCGATCTGCTGACGGACGTAGGTGCGCAGCTGGTCGGTCGGGTCGGCGACCTCGTTGATCGCGGCCTCGATGGTCGCGACGTACAGGTTGGTCTCGTGCGTGATGAAGCCGAGGAGCAGCGACTCCTTGTCCGGGAAGTGGTTGTAGACGGCGGTCCTGCCCACACCCGCGGCGGCGGCGATGTCGGCGAGGGTGATCGCGTCGAAGCCACGGTCGGACATCAGGGTGGAGAGCGCGCTGAACAGCTTCAGTCGCGTCTGTTCGCGGTGCTCATGCAGCGAACCACCGATGATCTTGGGCATGGTGACAGTCTGACACCATCCGTCAGCATGTCACCCGGCCGCAGGTCCCTTGCGTTCCCGGGCTGGTCGTGCTCTCCGCCCTAGAGTGGCGCCATGGACGAGCAGCTCCCCGACCGCAGCACCGCCGACGGCCGCACTCCCGACAGCATCGCGCGGGAACCCGGGACCCCTGCCCCCCCGCCCGCCGACCCCGACACCAAGGACTGGACCTGGGTGCTCGATCGCCCGTGCCCGGAGTGCGGCTTCGTGGCCGCGGACGTCGCGGTGACCGCGATCGCGCCGGCCCTCCTGGCCTCGGCCGCACGGTGGCGGGCCGCCCTGGCGCGCAGCGACGTGCGCGTGCGCCCGGCGCCGGGCACCTGGTCCGTGCTCGAGTACGCGTGCCACGTGCGGGACGTGCACCGGATCTTCGGCGGGCGACTGGCCCTGATCCTCGACGAGGACGACCCCGCGTTCGCGAACTGGGACCAGGACGCCGCTGCCGTCAGCGGCCGGTACGACGCCCAGGACCCGGCCGTGGTGGCGGAGGCGCTGGTCGCCGCGGCGGAGGCGACCGCGGCCCGCTTCGCTGCCGTGAAGGCGGACCAGTGGGACCGGCGCGGTCGTCGCTCGAACGGCTCCGTCTTCACGGCGCGGACCCTCGGCCAGTACTACCTGCACGACGTCGCGCACCACACCCACGACGTCGGTGCGTGAGCCGCGCTGGTTGTCCACAAATTCTGTGCACAGGCCTGTGGGTAATGCGCGATTCCGCAGGTCGGCCTGTGGACGGACCTGTGAGGGAACTGTGCAGGAAAATCTGTTGCGAGAAGCCATTGCGGGCGCCCCGGAACGGGACTAGACCTCTCGTATCGGGGCACGAGGAACCGGTCGGAGAGCAGGGAAACCCGCTCCACGGCAGGGAAGTCGGCACCGAGACGATCGGAGAACGGCAGGGCGAATCGGCAGGGCAACCTGACGAGCTGCGGGTGACGACGCAGGTTCCTGTGCGGGCCGATCAGTGCATCACGACGTGCTCGACGCGCGGCTCGTCCGCTCGGAGGGCACGGAGCCGCACCGTCATGGCGGCACCGGGTCAGGAGAGGTCGTTCGTCGACAGGCCAGGTGGGGCAACCCGTCGAGGCAGTCACTATCAGCGGCCCGACCGGATCTCGGGGTGAGGCACAGCAAGGCCCCTCGGACGCTTACTCCGAGGGGCCTTTGCTGTGCCCGAGTTTACGAGACGGTCGGGCGTAGCCCGGCAACCGACACGCGGCGGGTCGGTGAACGGTGAGGTGCGGTGCACCTGCCCTGGCAGCGGCCCGGTCGGGGTCGGAGGCTGCCCGCGCGCGGGAGCCCGCGATCCGAGCCGGTAGCGCAGGACGACCGGGTAGCATCGCCGACGGCCGCGTGATGCGGCGACGGCCGCGCTGTGGACGGTCACGGACGTGAGCCGGAGGGGGCTGCGTGTCACAACCGCTCGAGCAGCCCGACCCGTCGGACGGGGTACCGCGGCACGCGGCCGGCGCCACGCGTCGGCGCGACTCGGCGTCGCGTCGCCGGGGCGGCAGGAACCGGCGCCGTTGGCTCACCCTGGGCGGAGTCGTCGCCCTCCTGGTCCTCGCGGCGGTCACCTCGTTGGGGTACGACGCGCTGCGCGCCCGCGACGCCGCCGACGCAGCCAAGGCGGAGGTCCTCACGCTGCAGACCCAGGTGGAGGCGAGCGACGTCGCAGGGGCCTCGACCACTCTGGTCGGCCTCCAGGCCCACGCACGCACGGCCTACCTCCGCACCCATGGACCGCTGTGGAGCGCGGCGGCCGTCCTGCCCTGGGCGGGTGCGGACGTGCGCGCGGTGCAGACCGTGAGCGCCGTCGTCGACGACCTCGCGGCGAATGTGCTGCCGTCCCTGATGAAGGCCACGACCCTGGTGGACCCGGCGACGCTCGCGCCCGTGCACGGGAAGGTGAACCTCGCGCCTCTGGTGGCTGCCGCGCCGGAGGTGACCGCAGCCAACGACGCCGTCCAGGCGGCTGCCGGTCGGCTCGAGGGCATCGACACGCGTTCGCTCGTCTCCGCCGTCGCGGGTCCGGTCACGGCGCTGCGCGCGCAGGTGAACCAGGTCGCCGTGACGACGGCCACGGCGGCGCGAGCCGTCCAGCTCATCCCGCCGATGCTCGGGGCGGATGGGCCGCGCAACTACCTCGTCCTGGTGCAGAACAACGCCGAACCGCGCGCGACGGGCGGCATTCCGGGGTCGGTGCTGCACCTGCGCGCCGACCAGGGTGCGGTCACCGTCGTCGAGGAGCGCTCGGGTGGCTCGCTCTCCGGACTTGCCACGCCGGCGCTGCCGCTGACACCGGCGGAGGACGCCCTGTTCGGACCGCTC
>JAKBFW010000127.1 GCA_021833345.1 Pseudomonadota bacterium
GCCGCGCCGACGCTCGCGACGGTCCGGGCCGCGGCGGCCGAGCGGCTCGGTGCGCCGTCCGCGCCGCGCGGCGTCGTCGTCGTCGGCGCGCTCCCGCTCCGGGGTCCGGGCAAGCCGGACCGCCGTGCGGTGTCGGTCCTCGCGCGCGAAGTGCTGGCACACTGACAGACCGCGGTCACCTCTCGGCGCCGCGGACCAGTTCCACCTGACAGGACGAACGGAGCCCGATGGCCACCTCCGGCGAGTGGGTCGCCGGTGCGCGCCCCCGCACCCTCCCGGCAGCCGCCGCACCGATCCTCGTCGGCACCGGTGCGGCGTCCCAGCTCGGCTCGGCGCGTCCGGTTCTCGCGCTGCTCGCCCTGGGCGTGGCGCTCGCGATGCAGGTCGGCGTGAACTACGCGAACGACTACTCCGACGGCGTGCGCGGGACGGACCTGGACCGCGTCGGCCCGCTCCGGCTCACCGCCGCGGGGCTCGCACCTCCGGGGCACGTCAGGCTCGCCGCGTTCGCCGCGTTCGGCGTCTCCGCCCTGTTCGGAGTCGCCCTCGTCGCACTGTCCGGGTCGTGGTGGCTGCTCGGCGTCGGGGCCGTCGCGATCGCCGCCGGGTGGTTCTACACGGGAGGTCGGAGCCCCTACGGCTACCGCGGGCTGGGCGAGGTCGGCGTCTTCGTGTTCTTCGGTCTGGTCGCTGTGCTGGGAACCACGTACACGCAGGCGGACCGGATCTCGTGGGCGGCGCTCGCGGGTGCCACGGGCGTCGGCCTGCTCGCGTGCGCGCTGCTGATGATCAACAACCTGCGGGACATCCCGACGGACGTCGTGGCGGGCAAACGCACGGTCGCCGTCAGGATCGGCGACCGGCGGGCGCGGTGGACCTACGCGGCACTGCTCACCGTCCCGCTGGTGCTGGGCGCGGCGTGCGCGGTCGTCGCACCGTGGTCCCTGCTCGTGCTCCTGCTCTCAGCGCCGGCGATCCTGCTCAGCACGGCGGTCGTCGCGGGTGCCCGGGGCCGGCTGCTGATCAAGGTCCTCGGATTCACCGGGATGCTGGAGCTCACCTACGGCGCGCTCCTCGGGCTCGGACTCGCGCTCTGACCGCCCGTCCTCGTCACCTGGGGCCGTGAGCCCGATCCCCTCGTCGGGCGCCCCGGCGTCGACGAGCGCGTCCTCCACGGCGGCGTCCTCCTCGACGTTCGGGGAGAACCGGTGGCCCGCCGCACGTGACGCTGCGCGGGCCTGCACGCGCTCGGCGATCTGCAGCGCCGCGCGGTCGCGCGGACCGGCGAGAAGGACGTAGGACAGCGCCCAGGCGAGGAACGCCGCCAGCAGCACGGAGAGCCACGAGCCGAGACCGACCCACCAGAGCAGCCAGACGCAGAGCCCGAACAGTCCCAGGCGGAGCAGCGAGTAGATCACGATGGGCACGGACCCAGGGTACGTCGGGGGATGCCGAGCGGCTCCGGCCGACGACGACCGATGCGTACGCTGGGGCGATGGACAACCTCGGTGCGATCCTGCTGATCGGGCTCGTCGTCTACTCGGGGGTGGACGTCCTGAGAAGCGACAAGGACGAGCGGATCGGGCTTCCGCGCTGGGTGTGGGTCGTCCTGCTGGTCCTCGTGCCGCTCGTCGGGTCGATCGTCTGGATCGCCGTGAGCCGGACGCAACGCGCGCGAACGCAGCCGGCCGACGCCGTCGGGCGGGCGATGGCTCCGGCACCGGTCGCCCCCGACGACGACCCCGAGTTCCTGTGGATGCTCGACGAGAAGCGCCGTCAGGCCGCGCAGCGAGGGCCGCGCCGCACGGCCACCTCCGACGAGAGCGTCGAGGACCGAGCGACCGGGGTGAGTGACGCCGACCGTGACGCCGAGAACCGCGAGACCGGTCCCGACACGGGCGACCGGCCTCGCGGCTGAGACGGCTCAGGCCCGGTGGGCCGAGGCTGCTGAAGCACGACGCCCGGCGCTCACAGCCCCGAGTACGAGTGCCGTCCGGCCACGAACAGGTTGATGACGGTGAAGTTCGCGATCACCGCCGTGAAGCCGACCAGGACGAAGTACGCGGCACGGCTGCCGGCCCAGCCGCGCGTCGTCCGCGCGTGCAGGTAGGCGGCATAGATGACCCACACGACGAACGTGCCGACCTCCTTGGGGTCCCACCCCCAGTACCGGCCCCACGCGTGCTCCGCCCAGATGGCTCCCGCGATGAGCGTGAACGTCCAGAGCACGAAGCCGACCGCGTTCAGCCGGAACGACAACGCCTCGAGCGTTCGCGAGTCCGGGACGGTGTCGATCCATCCCCACCGGCGCCCCGCGAGCCGCGTCGACCCCTCCTCGCGCCGGGCGCGCAGGAGCTGGACGACGCTCGTGGCCGCGGCGACGGCGAAGATGCCCGAGGACGTGATCGCCACCCCGACGTGGATGACGAGCCAGTAGCTCTGCAGCGCGGGCTGCACACCTTCGGCCTTGATGTAGAAGACGTTGACGCCCAGGAACAGCGCGAGCGCGGCGGCGCCCGTGACGAGGACGCCGAGGAACGGGATCTGGTTGCGGCGCTGCACGAGGACGAGCACGGCCACCGCCATCGTCGAGCCCACGAGGGTGAACTCGTACATGTTGGCTGTCGGCCAACGACCCGCCGCGACGCCGCGGAGCACGACGGCGACGAACCCGAACGCGAGACCGAGGTACGTCATGGATCGTGCGATGCCGGCGGCGCGGCGGCCGGCGTCGGGCGCACCGGCGTCGACGCCCGCCCGGATGCCGGCACCACCACCCGCGGCAGGAGAGGGTGCTGCGCGGCCGGGGCGCTCGAGCACGGCGGTCCGGCCTGCGCCGACGGCCACCGGTGCCGGGACGATCGCGGCGGTCGTCGCCGCGGTGGCCTTCGCGGCGGTGGCCTGCACCGCGCGGGGCCGGGCCTCGGCGATCCTCGCCAGCACCGTCGTGTACGCCACCAGCGCGATCGTGTACGTCAGCCCCGCTGCCCAGACGAGCAACGTGCTCAGCTCACCTGCATTCATCGGTGTTCCTCCGGGTGCTCGTTCTCCTGTGCGGCGCGTGCGTCGCGCACCGCACTCGCGTCGTCGCCCACCGCGGCGTCGCGTGCAATCTCGTCCTCGGCGATACCCAGGTCTCGGCCCACCACGGCGAGGACCCGGTCCAGCTCAGGCTGCAGGCCGATGTCGTCCCCGCGCGCCAGCGCCGCAGCGGTCACCACTGTACGGCCGTCCGCGGCGATCCTGACGCGCAGCCAGATCCGGCGCCGAGGTGTGAACAGCGAGGTGGCCAGTCCGGCCAGCGCGAGCAGCGCGAAGACCAGCACCTCGGTCAGTGCGGGGTCGTACCGGAGGTCGAGCGCGACGTAGCGCGGCAGCGCCTTGAACGTGAGAGTGCCCAGTCCGTTCGGGAGGGCGACCGTCTCTCCCGGCTGGACCTTGAGCGACACCGCCTGCCCGTCCGGGCCCATCACCTGCTTCAGGTGGCTGGTGTCCAGCTTGTACACGTTCTGCGGCACACCGGTGTCCAGACCGAGGTTTCCCGTCCAGACCGTCAGCACCATGAGCGGGTTCGCCGGTTGTGGCGCGACGGACTGCCAGACGCCGTCGGTGTCCTGCTGCGCGGTCGGGAGCAGCGCAGCGCGGAAACCGATCTGGTCGCCGCGGGTCACGTCGGGCACCTTGATCACGCCGAGCGACGTGTAGACCGCGTTCTGCGGGAGGAACGGCACCGGACCGGAGAACGCCACGTTGCCCGCCGAGTCGCGCACGACGACGTCCGGCGCGTACCCGTTGCCCTGCAGGTAGATGTTCGCACCGCCGACGTCCAGCGGGTGGTTGACCTTGATCTGCTGGGCGCTCGCGGAGCCGTCGGGCTGCGTCACGGTGACGTCCGCCGTGAAGTCCCGGGGCTGGAGGCTCACCGGGGAGAACCGCGCCGAGAACGCGTCGAGCCGCAGGCTGAACGGGACCAGGCTCGACGGGTTGAACGCCGTGCCTCTCTCGAACGTGTCGTAGTCGACGACCGCGTTGGCGAAGCCGTGTCCCTGCACGACGAGCGCCTGCCCGCGGTAGTGCAGCATCTGCCCGGTGGCGATCGCGATGAGCAGACCGACGAGCGACAGGTGGAAGACGAGGTTCCCGGTCTCGCGCAGGTAGCCGCGTTCCGCGGCCACCGTGGCCTCGCCGCCCTCGGTGCTGACGTCGACGCGGAACCGGGGCAGCCGACGCCACGGCCCGCGCAACGCCACGGCGGCCGAGTCGACGACCTGCTGGGGCGTCGCGGTGGTCGTGAGACCGCCCTGCGCCGGGAACCGGTCGAACCGGCGCGGCACCCGCGGCGGTCGTGCGCGCAGGGCGGTGAGGTGGACCCGGGTCCGCGGCACGATGCACGCCACCAGCGAGACGAACAGCAGCAGGTAGATCGCCGAGAACCAGACCGAGCTGTACACGTCGAACAGCTGGAGCCGCTGGAGCCACGGGCCGAGCGCCTGGTGGTCGGCGAGATAGGCGGCGACCTTCGCCGGGTCCTGAGCGTTCTGCGGGAAGATCGTGCCCGGCACGGCTGCTACGGCGAGCAGCATCAACAGCATGAGCGCGACGCGCATGCTGCTCAGCTGCCGCCAGACCCACCGCAGCCAGCCGACGACGCCGATGCGCGGCACCTGCACGTCCGGCGTCGTCTCCGCGCCGGCGGGCACCGCGTCGACGTCGGTCGCCGCGCCACGGGCAGTGGCACCCGCTCGTTCCGGGTCGTCGGACGTGAATGCGTCCTCGAGTCCGTCCGGCCGGTAGCCGCTCATCCCGCTCCTCTCGTCCTTCTCGCCATCGTCACCTGCCTGCCCACGCGACCGTCGCCGACTATGCCGCCCGGACCTGTGGGCGCACGGCGGGCCGACCTGCACCCCGCTGCCGCCACGGTTCACACCACCGGGACGAACCCGTTCTGACCCGTGACGACGCCCTGCAGCCAATGGGCCCAGCTGCCCCACAGGCCGGTCACGAGGGCCACGCCGAGGATGACCAGCATCACACCGCCCGCGCGCATCACCGCGAGCCGGTGGCGTCGCAGCAGGCCGAGCACCCGTGTGCTGCTCTCGAACCCGAGCGCGATCACGACGAACGGGAGCCCGAGCCCGACGCAGAACGCGACGGAGAGCAGTGCCCCGCGGCCGGCTGAACCCCCGTCGAGGGACAGCGCCGTGATCGCGGTGAGGGTCGGGCCGATGCACGGCGCCCAGCCGAGGCCGAAGACCAGTCCGAGCAGCGGGGCGCCCCACAGGCCGGCACGCGGGCTGACATGGATCCGGCGCTCCTGCTGCAGGAACGGCACGAACCCCATGAACGCGACGCCCATCAGGATGACGACGACGCCCAGCACCCGGCTGATCGGGTCCTGCCACTCCTTGAGCAGGCCGCCGAGCGAACCGGCGAGTGCACCGAACACGACGAACACGAGGGAGAAGCCGGCGACGAACAGCGCCACGCCGCCGAGCACCCGTCGACGTCCGGGTCGCGCCCGAGACGTGCCACCGCCGAGCGGACGGGTGCCCACCGTCGCCCCGGACATCCCGCCGAGGTAGCCCAGGTACCCGGGGACGAGCGGCAGCACGCACGGAGACGCGAACGACACGAGACCGGCCAGGAGCGCGACGGGGACGGCGAGGAGGAGCGAGCCCGAGAACGCGGTCGACGCGAAGCTCGCGCCGAGGTCTCCCCAGAAGTCGCCCGGCAGGAGGAGGCCGGCGGCCTGCTGCGCAAGCACGTGTGCGACCCCGAGGGCGGTGAGACCGGTGGCGAGTGTCACGGGGTGGCGCTCGCCCCCGGCGACTCGGCGAGGACGCCGGCGATCAGGTCCGTGAGGGTGCTCTCGTCGGCCTGCCCGAGCACCCGCGCCGCGACGCGACCCTGACGGTCGAGCACCACGGTGGTCGGGACGGCCTGGATGGGCACCGAGCCCTGGAGAGCGGCGACCGCGAGCCCGTCCGTGTCGGCGATGCTGGGGTAGGGCACCGCGAAGGTGCGCTGGAAGGCCTGCGCGGCGCCGGCGTCGTCGACCCCGTCGATGCCGACCCAGTGCACGCCCGATGCCGCCCCCTGGTTCGCGAGGCGCACCAGCCCGGGCGCCTCCGCGCGGCACGGTGGGCACCCCGCGTACCAGTTGTTGATGACGACGACGCCACCGCGCCAGGCGGAGACGTCGACGGTCTTGCCCTCGAAGTCGGTGCCCTTCAGCACCACCGGGGCGCCACGGCTCGACTCGGCCCAGGTGGTCACGCTGCCGTCGCCGGACTGGTAGTTCTGCCCGACGACGTCGCTCGGGTGCGCCGACGGCGACGTGATCGATCCGGACTCCGAGCAGGCCGCGACCGATCCCACGAGCGCGATCGCGAGGGCGAGCGACGCCCCCGCCCGCGCCGGTCGGCTCCCCCTGGTCCAGGCGCGCGTCATGCTCCGGCCACCGCAGCCGCGCCCGGCAGGAGCTCCGCCGCCGGCTCGCTGTACCGCACCCGGACGAGGTCGTCGCCGTCGAAGTCGAGCGACGTGATGGAGGCGAGCGAGCACTCACGGCGTCGAGGGTCGTGCCAGAGCCGGCGGTGCTCGACCGAGAGCCGGGTGACCCAGATCGGGAGCTGGTGGCTCACCAGGACGGCCTCGTGGCCGTCGGCGAGCGCACGTGCGGAGTCCACCGCGGCCAGGACACGATCGGCCTGCTCGCGGTAGGGCTCGCCCCAGGACGGCCGGAACGGGTTGATCAGGTGGCGCCAGTGGCGGGGGTGACGCAGCGAGCCGTCGCCGACCCCGAACGTCAGCCCTTGGAAGTAGTTCTCGGCCTCGATCAGGCGCTCGTCGGAGACGATCGCCAGCCCGAAGGCCTCCGCGATCGGCGTCGCGGTCTGCTGGGCCCGCTCGAGCGGTGACGCGACGACGACGGTGATGTCAGCACGCTCGAGCCCCTCGCCCGCGAGGTGGTCGGCAACCTTGCGGGCCATCGCCAGCCCGCGGTCGGAGAGTCGGTACCCCGGGAGGCGCCCGTAGAGCACTCCGTCGGGGTTGTGGACCTCGCCATGACGGATGAGGTGGACGGTGGTCGCAGCCATGCCTCCAGTCTCGCAAACGTCGAGGGGTGCTCGGAGCCGTCAGCGCCCGATCGCGACCGCCACGGCGGCCATCGCCTCCCCGAGGATGCGGAACTGCTCGTCGTCGAGCACGTCGACGAGGCTCTCCCGGACCTGCGCGACGTGACCGGGCGCGGCCGCCTCGAGTCGCGCGAAGCCGGCGTCGGTGAGGTGGCAGTTCACGCCGCGCCCATCGGCGCTGCACGTCTGGCGCGCGACGAGCCCGTGCTTCTCCATCCGCGCGACGGTGTGGGTGACGCGGCTGCGGGAGTGGGCGAGCGAGTCGGCGAGCACCGACATGCGCATCGTGCGCCCGTCGGACTCCGAGAGACGGACGAGCACCTCGTACTCGGCGAGGGACAACCCTGCCTCCGCCTCCAGCTGACGTCCGAGCGCCTCGGCGAGTCGCGCGCTGCCCTCGAGGTAGGCGCGCCAGCATCGCTGCTGGTCAGACGTCAGCCAGCGGACGTGCTCGACGTCGGTCGCTCCGCGGTCCTCGGTCACGGCGTGCAGGGTCATCGGTTCCTCTTCGTCTTCTCGGCTGGCGCCCGTCGCCTCCGGTTCGGGGCGGCCACACGTCACCTCGTTCATCCTCCTGGACGGACGGGCTTGCGCGACGCCGCTCAGTGTAGTAGAAATGTCAACTATCCGGTCATTGAGGCTTCAATTATGAACCGCGAAGCGCAGCC
>JAKBFW010000128.1 GCA_021833345.1 Pseudomonadota bacterium
GGCGGTGGCCCCCGCGGATCGGCGCCGATCTGCGGACCCGGCGCGCACCGTCGCGTTCGACGTCCTGCGTGCCGTGGACGGCAGTGACGCGTATGCCAACCTCGTGCTCCCGCCTCTGTTGCGTGAGCGCGGGATCCGCGGACGAGACGCCGGGTTCGCGACCGAGCTCGCTTACGGGACGTTGCGCATGCGCGGGCGCTACGACGCGATCATCGCGCAGTGCACGCAGGGTCGGGCGCTGGATCGGGTCGATCCTCCCGTGCTCGACGTCCTGCGGCTCGGCGTCCACCAGCTGCTCGGGATGCGTGTCCCGGCTCATGCGGCCGTCTCGGAGACCGTGGGCCTGGCGCGTTCGAGGGTCGGCGCGGGCAGCGCCCAGTTCGTGAACGCGGTGCTCCGGGCGGTATCGGCCGTCCCGCTCGAGGACTGGCTGACGCGGATCGGCGACGCGGCCGACCCGGGCGCGGACGACCCCGTCGCCCGGCTGTCCGTCACAGCGAGCCATCCGGCGTGGGTGACCCGCGCGCTTCGCGAGTCGCTCGTGGGCAACGGTCGCCCTGTCGCGGAGCTCGAGGCGCTGCTCGACGCCGACAACGCGGCTCCTCTGGTCACCCTGGTCGCGCGGCCTGGCCTCGTCGACGTGGCAACCGTGCTCGACCAGGCGCGCGGTGGTGCCGAGCAGGGTCGATGGACACCGACCGCGGTCGTGCTGCCGAGCGGGGATCCGGGAGCGTTGGCGGCGGTTCGTGATGGTCGCGCCGGAGTGCAGGACGAGGGCAGCCAGCTGGTCGCGCACGCGCTGGCCGCGGTCCCGGTCGAGGGCGTCGACGCGCGCTGGCTGGACCTGTGCGCCGGACCGGGGGGCAAGGCCGCGCTCCTCGGCGCGATCGCCGGCCAGCGTGGCGCGCGCATCGTCGCCAACGAGATCACCCCGCACCGGGCCCGGCTCGTGCGCGGCGCCCTCGGGTCGTTGCCGCCCGAGGCGGTCGAGGAGGTGCGGACCGGGGACGGACGCCTCGTCGGGGAGCAGGAGCCAGGGTCATACGACCGTGTCCTGGTGGACGCGCCGTGCACCGGTCTGGGTGCGCTCCGGCGGCGTCCGGAGGCGCGTTGGCGCCGCACCCCGGCCGACCTGGCGCCGCTCGGCGCACTGCAGCGCGAGCTGTTGACCGCTGCGCTGGACGCCGTGCGTCCCGGGGGCGTGGTCGCCTACGTGACCTGCTCGCCGCACCTCGCCGAGACGCAGCTCGTGGTGACCGACGTGCTGCGCAAGCGTGACGACGTGGAGCTGCTCGACGCCCGGGTCGCGATCCGCGCGGTCGCCGGCGCCCAGATCCCCCTCGGGGACAGGTTCGACGTCCAGCTCTGGCCCCACGTGCACGGCACCGACGCGATGCACCTGACGCTGCTGCGGCGTCGCGCCTGATCCTCGGTTCCGTGGCGCCTGGCTAGGCTGACCGCGTGGGCATCCTGATCAACCCGAGCATCCTGTCGGCCGACTTCGCCAACCTCGAGCGTGACCTCTCCGCGATCGCGCGTGCGGACTACGCCCACGTCGACGTCATGGACAACCACTTCGTCCCGAATCTCACGATCGGGTTGCCGGTCGTCGCGCGGCTCGCCCAGGTCTCGCCCGTGCCGTTGGACGTGCACCTCATGATCGCGGACGCCGACCGCTGGGCGCCCGCGTTCGCCGAGGCGGGAGCGGAGTCGGTGACCTTCCACCTCGAGGCGGCCCGCGCACCGGTGCGGCTCGCGCGAGAGCTGCGCCGCCTCGGCGTCCAGGTCGGAGTGGCGCTCCGGCCCGGCACCGCCGTGGAGCCGCTCGTCGATCTCCTCCCGGAGTTCGACATGGTGCTCGTGATGACTGTCGAGCCGGGGTTCGGGGGACAGTCGTTCATCGAGGGGATGCTGCCGAAGATCCGCCGGACGCGCGCCGCGATCGCCGTGTCCGGCGCCCCGGTGCGGATCCAGGTGGACGGCGGCGTGTCGCGTGCGACCATCGGGCGGATCGCGGCTGCAGGCGCGGACGTGTTCGTCGCCGGGTCGGCCGTGTACGGCGCGCCGGACATCGGAGCGGAGATCGATGCCCTGCGTGCGCTCGCTGCCGCCGCCCGTGATCAGTCCTGAGCGGTCCTGAGGAGCCCTCGGCAGGCGTGCGCCGGCCTGAGCACGACGTCGTCCCGCGGTCTCGGCGCCGTCGGACGGCGCCCGGCGCGCACGGCTGCGGCCGCGGAATACGAGGTGTGGCATCATCGTTGGCGAGAACGAGAACACACACGTGCTCCGGGGTCGGTGCAATTCCGAGCCGGCGGTGACAGTCCGCGACCCGAGCCGTGATCGCAGTCGTGCGTCAGTGCGCGGAGGTGGTCGTGGCCCGGTTGACCTGGTGGAACTCCGGGACCGACGGTGAAAGTCCGGATGGGAGGCAGTACGTGGCGGTCCGTGCAGCGTGAGCCGTACGGGCCGTGGTTCGCGGCGCAGGTGCTTCTGCGCTGCCGACCTCACCCCGGAGCGTCATCGGAGCCCGGGAGGTGAGGATCGCGATGCCGGACACGGCCGTCACGCCGGTGGAGTCCGCGGCCATGCACCGTGCTCTCGCGCTCGCCGTGCGGGGCCCCGCGTACGGCCCCAACCCTCAAGTCGGTTGCGTCCTGCTCGACCCCGATGGTCGCGTGCTCGGCGAGGGGTGGCACGCAGGCGCCGGCACCGCGCACGCCGAGGTGGCCGCCCTGCGCGAGGCCCGCGAGCGCGGGTCGGACGTCCGTGGTGGCACCGCGGTCGTGACGCTCGAGCCGTGCAACCACACGGGACGCACCGGGCCGTGCGCGGTCGCCCTCGCCGACGCGGGAGTGGCACGTGTCCTGTACGCGGTCCCTGACCCGAGCACGAGGGCCGGCGGCGGCGCCGAGCACCTGCGTGCTCGCGGTATCGACGCTGTCGGTGGTCTCCTGAGGCCGGACGGAGAGCAGCTCCTGCGGGTCTGGTTGCACGCGATCCGCTCCGGGCGCCCGTTCGTCACCCTCAAGATCGCCAGCACCCTCGACGGTCGCGTGGCGGCGGTGGACGGCACGAGCAGGTGGATCACGTCCGCGGAGGCGCGCGCGCACGCCCATCTGCTGCGGGGACGCGTCGATGCGATCGCGATCGGCTCCGGCACGATGCTGGCGGACGACCCGGCACTGACGTCACGCACTTTCTCCGGTGAGCTGGCTGGTCATCAGCCGCTGCGGGTCGTGATCGGGCGCGCCGAGGTCCCCGCGGGTGCTCGGCTCCGCGAGGCCGGTGGTGAGCTGGTCGCGCTGCGCACGCACGACCTCGACCAGGTCATGGCCTCTCTGGCCGCCCGCGAGGTGCGGCACCTGCTCGTCGAGGGCGGTCCTACGCTCGCGACGGCGTTCCTGCGGGCCGGCGTCGTCGACGAGGTTCACGCCTACGTCGCGCCCATCCTGCTCGGTTCCGGCCCGGCGAACGTCCTCGATCTCGGTATCGGCACGATCTCCGACGCCGTGCGCCTGAACGTGCAACAGGTTCTCCCGCTCGGACCTGATGTCCTGCTCGTCGCCACGCCTGCGTCAGCTGTCGTGACCGCATCGAGCAGCAGCACCGCCTCGCCAGCGGCAATCGAGTCGTCCAGCACCGTCCAGCGTGAGGAGAGCTGATGTTCACCGGGATCGTCGAAGAGGTCGGCCACGTCGTGGAGATCAGCCGTCCGGGGGGGACGGGCGGTGACGCACGACTGACGCTGCGAGGACCGCTCGTGACGGCGGACGCCCACCGTGGTGACTCGATCTGCGTCTCGGGCGTGTGCCTGACCGTGACCGACCTGCCCGAGATCGGGGTGTTCACCGCGGACGTGATGCCGGAGACGCTGCGTCGCACGTCGCTCGGGTCCCTGGTGCCAGGATCCCCGGTGAACCTCGAACGCGCGGTGCGCGCCGATGCGCGCCTCGGCGGGCACGTCGTGCAGGGGCACGTGGACGGTGTCGGCGTGATCGTGCGGCGATCGCCGGGACCGCGATGGGACGAGGTCGAGGTCTCGATCCCCGTCGCGCTCGCGCGGTACGTCGCAGAGAAGGGCTCGGTGGCCGTCAGCGGCGTGTCGTTGACGGTCTCGTCGGTCGGGAGCGAGTCGTTCGGCGTCTCGCTCATCCCGACGACCTTGAGCGAGACGACCCTGGGCGGCCTCACGGTGGGCAGCACGGTCAACATCGAGGTGGACGTGCTCGCCAAGTACGTCGCGAGGTTGCTCGAGACGAGCCCGTCCGTCGGTGCGCCCCGGCACGCGGCGCCGGGTGGCGGCGCGCCCTCCGGGCCGACCGGCAGTCGGATGGACAGCCAGATGGACAGCCAGAGCGGCAGCGAGAGCGACAGCCAGAGAGGCCAGGCCGCACGATGACGGGCACCGACGCAGCATCCACACCGATCCGCACGGGGACGGTCGAGGAGGCGATCGACGCCCTTCGACAGGGTCGCCCCATCCTTGTCGCCGACTCCCCGGATCGGGAGAACGAGGCCGACGTGATCCTCGCAGCGCAGTCCGCGACCACGGAGTGGGTCGCGTGGACGATCCGACACTCGTCGGGCTATCTGTGCGCCCCGATGCCGGCCGCGCGCGCGGACGCGCTCGACCTCCCCCTCATGGTGCCGCAGAGCCAGGACCCACGACGGACGGCGTACACCGTGACGGTGGATGCCGCGCACGGGGTGACGACGGGGATCTCGGCGGCCGATCGCGCTTTCACCCTGCGGGTGCTGGCGGATCCCGCGTCCGGCCCCGAGAACCTCATCCGACCGGGGCACGTGCTGCCGCTACGAGCGGTGCCCGGCGGCGTGCTCCACCGGTCTGGACACACCGAGGCGGCGGTCGACCTGTGCCGGCTCGCTGGTCTCGAGCCGGTGGGCGCCATCGCCGAGCTCGTGAACGACGACGGCACCATGACGCGCCTGGGTGAGGCGTCCGCGGTCGCGCAGGAGAACGGCCTCGTGCTCCTCACCATCGCCGACCTCATCGCGTGGCGGACCTCGCACGGCGACCTTCCGGTCCGTGAGCACGCGCCCGAGCACGGTGTCACCGCTGCCCCACCGCGCCCGCGTGTCCACGAGACCGGGACGGCGGAGCTCCCGACCCGGCACGGGTTGTTCCGGATCCACGGCTACCGCGACCTGCGCACGGGGTCGGAGCACGTCGCGATGGTCTCCGAGCGTGCGGCGAGCGGTGTCCCGGTCGTGCGTGTGCACTCGGAGTGCTTGACGGGGGACGCATTCGCCTCGGCTCGCTGCGACTGCGGTCCGCAGCTCGATGCCGCCCTCGCCACCGCGGCGAGCGAGGGAGGCGCAGTGGTCTACCTCCGGGGCCACGAGGGACGTGGGATCGGCCTCCTTGCCAAGATCTCTGCGTACGCGCTCCAGGACGAGGGGCGTGACACGGTCGAGGCGAACATCGACCTCGGTTGGCCCGCCGACCGGCGGGAGTACGGCGCCGCGGCCGCGATCCTGCACGACCTCGGCCTCGACCGCGTCCAGCTTCTGACGAACAACCCGGCCAAGGTCGCGGGGCTGACGGCGCACGGGATCGACGTCGTCGAGGTGCGGCCGATCGAGGTCGGCCGCACGCCCCAGAACGCGCGCTACCTGAGGACCAAGGCCCTGCTGATGGGTCATCTGCTGAGCGACACGGAGACGGCGGTCGGCGCCTCGACCGCGACCGAGGACGAGGAGACATCGTGAGCGGCGCAGGAGCACCGAGGATCACCACGGACGGCACCGGTCTGCGGGTCGTCGTGATCGCGGCGAGCTGGCACACCCAGATCATGGACGGGCTTCTGGCGGGAGCGACGAGGGCGCTGGACGCTGCCGGGGTGGCCGACGTGACGGTCGTCAGGGTTCCCGGATCGTTCGAGCTGCCCGTGGCTGCTGCCCGTGCCGCCCAGCAGGGTGCGGATGCCGTCGTGGCGCTCGGCGTCGTGATCCGCGGTGGGACGCCGCACTTCGAGTACGTCTGCGAGGCCGCCACCATAGGTCTGACGGAGGTCTCGGTCCGGAGCGGGGTCCCTGTCGGGTTCGGCGTGCTGACCTGTGACGACGAGGCCCAGGCGTTCGAGCGTGCGGGCCTGGTGGGCTCGCGCGAGGACAAGGGCGCCGAGGCGGCCGAAGCGGCCGTCGCGACAGCGATCGCGCTGCGCTCCCTGTGACCGCTGCCCGTTCGTTGGACGTCGCGCGAGTTGCCGGCCTGAGCCGTCTAGGCTCAGGGTTGTGAAGACGTTCGACTCCCTGTTCGCCGAGCTGGCCGAGAAGGCCGTCACCCGCCCGACCGGATCGGGCACGGTCGCCGAGCTCGACGCGGGCGTGCACGCGATCGGCAAGAAGGTCGTCGAGGAGGCGGCCGAGGTCTGGATGGCGGCCGAGCACGAGGGTGAGGAGCGGACCGCGGAGGAGATCTCGCAGCTCCTCTACCATCTGCAGGTGCTCATGCTGGCGTGCGGCCTGACGCTCGACGACGTGTACGCCCACCTCTGACCCGTTGGCTCCCCGCGGGGGTCGAGCCCGACTCCTGCCCGTCCTGAACTCGAGGGCCTTGTGCTGAGAATCGCCGTCCCCAACAAGGGCTCCCTGTCAGAGCCTGCCAGCGAGATGCTCCGGGAGGCCGGCTACCGCCAACGGCGCGACTCTCGCGAGCTCGTTCTCGCCGACCCCGCGAACGACGTCGAGTTCTTCTTCCTTCGCCCGCGCGACATCGCGCTGTACGTCGGCTCGGGCACCGTCGACGCCGGGATCACGGGCCGGGATCTTCTGCTCGACTCGGGAGCCCCCGCGGTGGAGCACCTGGAGCTGGGCTTCGCACGGTCCACCTTCCGGTTCGCCGCTCCCGTGGGCGAGCTGTCCGCGGTCGAGCAGATCGCCGGCAAGCGGGTCGCGACGTCCTACCCGGTTCTCGTCGCCGACCACCTGAGCCGGCGGGGCATCCCGATCGCGGGTGTCGTGCGGCTCGACGGCGCGGTCGAGACAGCGGTCCGGCTCGGGGTGGCCGACCTGATCGCCGATGTCGTCGAGACCGGCACGACGCTCCGGGCAGCGGGGCTGGAGATCTTCGGCGAGCCGATCCTTCGGTCCGAGGCCGTCCTCGTGCGTCGGTCCGACCAGGAGCCGCCCGCGGGTCTCGAGGTGCTCACGCGCCGGCTCCAGGGCGTCCTGACCGCGCGCCAGTACGTGCTCATGGACTACGACATCCCGTTGGCGAGGGTCGAGGCGGCGGTCGCGATCACGCCCGGCCTCGAGTCCCCGACCGTGTCGCCCTTGCACGACCGCGACTGGGCCGCCGTGCGCGCCATGGTGCGGCGCGACGAGACGAACGCGGTGATGGACGCGCTGTACGACGTCGGTGCCCGGGCGATCCTGGTGACGTCCATCCACGCGTGCCGGTTGTGAGCATGGGGCGCGCGGGCACGCCGGGCCATGGGCCGCGCGACCCCCTGCACGCCCCGTTCCGCCCGCGCCTCGCCCGTGCGGTCTCGTTGTCCTTCGCCGTCGCGGTCGTCGTGCTGACGCTGGTGCTGGCGATCGCCCTGCCGACGGAGGGCTCCGGTGCGTTCGCTCTCCCGGACCGTCTGGGGATCGTGCTCGTCGGCGTGGCGATCGTCGTGTTCCTGTGGCGGCAGGCCTCCGTCGTCGCTCTTCCGGACGTCGAGGGT
>JAKBFW010000010.1 GCA_021833345.1 Pseudomonadota bacterium
CGGTGTACCCGGTGTAGACCGGCCACAGCTCGTTGTACAGGTTGAAGACCGGCTCGATCGAGATGAGGTCCTGGTTCGCCTCGAAGTACGAGTCGAGCGTGCCGACGTCCCGCCAGTAGTCCCGGTCCCGTGTCGTCGAGCCTGCGACGTCGTTGTCGATGAAGTCGTAGACACCGGCCATGCCCCTGGCCACGAACGCAGGGACGAGGTCGCCGCCCATGTCGTGACGCGATGTCGGGTTCTCCGCGTCCTCGGTCACCGCACGGATCAGGGCGTCGGCGTTGATGACGTAGTTGCCCATCGACGCGAGGATCTCGCCGGGGGAGTCCGCGAGACCGATCGGGTCGCTGGGCTTCTCGCGGAACGCGGAGATGCGACCCGGGTGCGCCGGGTCGGTCTCGATGACGCCGAACTGGTCCGCCATCTCGATCGGTTGGCGGATCCCCGCGACGGTCATCTCGGCGCCGGAGGCGATGTGATGGTCCACCATCTGGGAGAAGTCCATGCGGTACACGTGGTCCGCGCCGACCACGACGACGATGTCGGGCCGCTCGTCCTCGATGATGTTCAGGCACTGGTAGATCGCGTCGGCGCTGCCGAGGTACCAGTGCTTGCCGACCCGCTGCTGCGCGGGTACCGGCGCGACGTAGTTCCCGAGGAGTGTCGACATGCGCCACGTCTTGGCGACGTGGCGGTCGAGGCTGTGCGACTTGTACTGGGTGAGCACGACGATCCGCAGGTATCGGGAGTTCACCAGGTTGGACAGGGCGAAGTCGACGAGGCGGTAGATGCCACCGAACGGCACGGCCGGCTTGGCCCGGTGCGCGGTCAGGGGCATGAGCCGCTTGCCTTCTCCACCTGCAAGGACGATTGCAAGAACTCGCGGCGCTGCCATGGCCCCGACCATAAGCCCCAGGCGGGCCGAGGGCGAGCGCCGGTGCCGGACGCGCTAGCGTGTCGCGCAAGGCGGCTCGTTCCGGGCCCGCGTCGGAAGGATGACCGTGAGAGTCGACCTGCTCACCCGCGAGTACCCGCCGCACGTCTACGGCGGCGCAGGGGTTCATGTGGCCGAGCTCGCCGCGGTCCTCAGGAGGACGATCGACGTGCGCGTGCGGTGCTTCGACGGACCGCGCACGGAGGCCGACGTGACCGGCTACACGGTCCCGGCCGAGCTCGCCGGGGCGAACGCCGCCCTGGCGACCTTCGGCATCGACCTCGCCATGGCGAACGCGGTGGGCGACGACGACGGGCGCGGCCCGGCCGACCTCGTGCACTCGCACACGTGGTACGCGAACCTCGCCGGGCACCTGGCGGGACTGCTGCACGGCATCCCGCACATCCTGTCGGCGCACTCGCTCGAGCCGTTGCGACCGTGGAAGGCCGAGCAGCTGGGTGGCGGCTACGCGCTGTCGAGCTGGGCCGAACGCACGGCCTACGAGGCGGCGGCCGGCATCATCGCGGTGAGCGCGGGCATGCGCGACGACATCCTGCGCTCGTACCCGGCCGTGGACCCGGCACGTGTCCACGTGGTGCACAACGGGATCGACCTCGCCGGCTGGGCGCGGCCGTCCGCTCCGGAGGACCGGGCCCGTGCGGACGCCGTCGTGCGCGGACTCGGCATCGATCCGGACCGACCGTCTGTCGTGTTCGTCGGGCGGATCACCCGGCAGAAGGGGTTGCCGTACCTCCTGCGCGCGGCCGAGCTGCTACCGCCTGAGGTCCAGCTCGTGCTGTGCGCCGGCGCGCCGGACACGCCGCAGATCGCGGCCGAGGTCGTGGGGCTCGTCGAGGCGCTCCGGACCAAGCGGGACGGGGTGGTCTGGATCGAGCAGATGCTCGCGCGGCCCGAGCTCGTCGCGGTGCTCGCCAGCGGGACGGTGTTCGCCTGCCCGTCGGTCTACGAACCGCTGGGGATCGTGAACCTCGAGGCGATGGCGGTGGGGCTGCCCGTGGTCGGGACGGCGACCGGGGGTATCCCCGAGGTCGTCGACGACGGGGTCACCGGGACCCTGGTGCCGATCGAGCAGGTCACCGACGGCACCGGCACGCCGCTTCACCCCGAGCAGTTCGTCGCTGACCTCGCCGAGGCCCTGACGTCCCTGGCCACGGACCCGACCCGCGCCGCGACGATGGGGCGGGCCGCGCGGCGCCGGGTCGAGGACCACTTCGCCTGGGAGGCGATCGCCGAGCGCACGGTCGAGGTGTACCGCACCGTCCTCGGGTGACCGGGCTCATGCACCGAGAAGCGAGGTCGACGCGGCCGCCAGCGCGTGCCTGGCGATCCGGTCGACCTCCCGGAGCGCCGTCGATCGCTGGTCCGCCTGCCAGAGGTTGACCGCGCCGCCGTCGTCCTCGGTCGCGAGCCGCACGATGGCCAGCAGTCGCGTCGCGGTGGCGATGACGTTCGCGCGGCGCGCGTCGAGCGATGGCGGCGGCCCCCAACCGGCCGGGGTGGTCCGGCGCAGCCCGGCGATCGCCTCGGCCGCGTCGGGCCGCCAGCGGGCGACGTCGAGCGCCGCCAAGGCCTCGGTCGCCTGGAGGAGCCCGGTGCGCAGCCGTCGCTCCGCGTCCGCGAGCGAACCGACCTGGCCGAGGACCGCGGTACGCCAGGACGGGATGTCACGCACGTCCCAGCGGACGAGGTGGCCGGACTCGTAGACGCTCCCGAACCGCTCGACGGCGGGGACCGCGGCGAAGAACCGCCCGTCGGTCTCGACCAGGACGCACTCGCCGGCCTCGACAGCCGCGGCGCTGACCGCCGCGGGCACCCCGGCGACGTCCCCCGGCACGGGGAGAAGCGCGGCGCACACGACCGGGTGCCGCGACCACGCGGACAGCGCGGCGCGCAACGAGATCTCCTCCTCGGCCCACCCGGCGACGGTGTGCGGTTCGTCGTCGAGCTGGATCGCGTTCAGGGCGCGGTCGAGAGGGATGCCAGCGGACGGCCGTGCGTCGAGCCAGACCGCGAGCAGGACCGATCGCGGGACGTCGTGGGCGGAGCCGGTCGTGCGCACCACCACAACCTACGACGCCCGAGGAGCCGGTCCTCGCCGTGTCCGTGGGGCGGCCAGGGTTCGTCCCCTGCGGACGGCTAAGGTCTGTGGTCATGACCGACGTGCTCGACCTGCAGGGCGTGACCATCCGGCGAGGCGCGACGACGATCCTCGACGACGTGAGCTGGACCGTCCGCGAGGGGGAACGCTGGGTCGTCCTCGGGCGCAACGGTGCGGGCAAGACGACGCTGCTCCAGGTCGCGTCGGGACGGATGCACCCGACGTCCGGCACCGCCGACCTGCTGGGTGAGCGCATGGGCCGTGTCGACGTCTTCGAGCTGCGACCGCGCATCGGGCTGGCGAGCGCCGCGCTCGCGGACCGGATCCCGCCGGGGGAGACGGTGCGAGACGTCGTGCTCACGGCTGCCTACGGCGTGACGGGTCGGTGGCGGGAGGCGTACGAGGAGGTCGACGAATCGAGGGCGGCGGACCTGCTCGCGCTGTTCGGCATCGATCACCTGTCCGCACGGACGTTCGGGACCTTGAGCGAGGGCGAGCGCAAGAGGGCGCAGATCGCGCGGTCGCTCATGACCGACCCCGAGCTGCTGCTGCTCGACGAGCCGGCGGCAGGCCTGGACCTGGGTGGACGCGAGGAGCTCGTCGCCGCGCTGAGCGAGCTCGCCGGCGACGTCCGGTCGCCCGTCCTCGGCCTCGTGACGCACCACGTGGAGGAGATCCCGCCCGGATTCACGCACGCCCTCCTGCTGCGCGGTGGAACGGTGCATGCATCCGGATCCCTCGAGGAGACGCTGACGGCGGCGAACCTCTCCGGTGCGTTCGGGCTCGACCTCGTGGTCGAGCACCGTGACGGCCGGTGGTCCGCGCGGGCCGCGCTCTGACCGACGGTCCGGCTCGCCGGCCGATCGGCGGGGACGACCACCGCGGTCGCGCACGAGATCTCGTGTCGCCGGGCAAAGAACACCTCTAGGATCGGTACAGGCGACATCGTCGTGCTCAGGCCGTCGATGTCCACGTGCACGGAGGAGGAGCCCCCATGGAATGGCTGTGGTGGGTGGCAGCGGCGCTGGTCCTGGGCGTGGCTGAGATGCTCTCGTTGAGCCTGTTCCTCCTGATGCTCGCCGGAGGCGCGCTCGCCGCCGGGGTCGCGAGCGCCCTCGGGGCGTCGCCGGCGGTCCAGTTCGTCATCGCACCGGTCGTCGCGCTCGCGCTCGTGGTCGGGCTGCGCCCATGGCTGCTTCGTCACCTGCGCGAGCGGGTCCCGCTTCCCGAGACGAACGCCGGGGCGCTGGTCGGCCGTGGGGCCGTCGTCGTCTCCGCCGTCAGCGACGTCGGCGGTCGGATCAAGCTGAACGGCGAGGTCTGGTCGGCGCGCGCCTCCACCGAGGGGCGCATCTACCCGACGGGTGCCGAGGTGATGGTCGAGCGGATCGAGGGCGCGACGGCGATCGTGCGCGACCAGAGCCCGACGGCCTCGTCTGCCACCGAGGACACCCGAGGCGCCGCTCCGCGATGAGATCGTGTCCGGTGCCCGGTCGGGCACGGACGTCCACTGCGCCGGACCGGCGCCGGGAGAAGGAGAACCATGACCACGAACCTCGCGCCGCAGCAGGTCCTCGGACTGATCGTCCTGGTCCTTGCCGCGTTCTTCGTCGTGGTGACGTTGGTCCGTGCCGTGCGGATCGTGCCGCAGGCGACGGCACTGGTCATCGAGCGGCTGGGCCGGTACTCGCGGACCTTGGAGCCTGGCCTGCATCTGCTGATCCCGTTCGTCGACCGCATCCGTGCGGGTGTCGACCTGCGTGAGCAGGTCCAGTCGTTCCTGCCCCAGCCGGTCATCACGTCGGACAACCTCGTCGTGAGCATCGACACGGTGCTCTACTTCCAGGTCACCGATCCCAAGTCGGCGGTCTACGAGATCGCGAACTACATCATGGGCATCGAGCAGCTCACGGTGACGACGCTCCGCAACGTCATCGGCTCGATGGACCTCGAGCAGACGTTGACCAGCCGTGACCAGATCAACGGCCAGCTGCGCGGCGTGCTCGACGAGGCGACCGGCCGCTGGGGCATCCGCGTCAACCGGGTCGAGCTCAAGTCGATCGACCCGCCGCAGAGCATCCAGGGCTCGATGGAGCAGCAGATGCGCGCCGAGCGTGACCGTCGTGCGGCGATCCTGACGGCCGAGGGTGTCAAGCAGTCCCAGATCCTGACCGCCGAGGGCGACAAGCAGGCCGCCATCCTGCGGGCCGAGGGCGCCGCGCAGGCGGCGATCCTCACGGCCGAGGGCGAGGCGCGGGCGATCCTCCGGGTCTTCGATGCCGTCCACGAGGGCGACGCCGACCCGAAGCTGCTCGCGTACCAGTACCTCCAGACGTTGCCGAAGCTCGCGTCGAGCCCGGCGAACAAGGTGTGGATCCTCCCCTCCGAGCTCACCGGGTCGCTCGGTCAGCTCGTCCGCGGCTTCGCCGGGGAGGGGTCGGGCCCGATCGTCGAGACGGCGGCCGAGAGCGGGACGACCGCCGAACCCACCCGCGGTGAACGCCGGCGCCGCGTGTACGCCGGTGGCGACCTGCTGACGGCCTCGCTCCTGCTCGACCCGGCCGAGGCGCTCGCTCAGGCGCAGCGTGAGCTCAAGGCTGCCACCGACGACGCGACGAGCGCCGGGACGCTGAGCGGTCGGCCCTTCGACCGGTCCGTCGAGGCGGGCCAGGGGCCGGCGCACGCCGCCGCCCCGACGGCCGTGCCGGCGGCTCCGGCGGCTCCGGTGTCCCCGGCGGAGCCATCGGTGCCCGAGGGCGAGGGCGCCGCGGAGTAGGGAGATGACCACGGCCCGGCGGCGACCGACGCGTCGCCGGGCACGCGGGGGTGGCCAACTTGTGAGTGAGTGCTCACTCAGTTAGCCTGTCGGTGTGACCACCACGGACGACGCGCCGATCTGCCCTCGCGGCAGGTCCGGTCGAGCCGCGCCGCTGACACCTGACGACCGACGGGCGCAGATCCTCACCTCGGTCGTCCCGCTGATCCGCGAGCGTGGGGTCGACGTCAGCACCCGCGAGCTCGCCGACGCGGCGGGCGTCGCCGAGGGGACGCTGTTCCGGGTGTTCCCGGACAAGACGGCGCTCCTCGTAGCCGCCGTCCGCCATGCCATCGAGCTCGCCACCGCGCCGGGACCCGGTCGTCGCGAGCTCCTCGAGATCGACCGCTCGCTCCCGCTCGAGGAGCGTCTGAGCCGGGTGATCGCGGTCAGCAACGCCCGCATGGGCGCGATCGTCGAGCTCATGGGCCTGATGCGCTCGATCGTCATGCGGCACCCCGAGCTGGCGGAGGGCGCGCCCGACCATGCGGCTCGCCATGCCCGGCTCCAGGAGGGCCACGCGTCCCTCGTCGAGACGATCACCGAGGTGATCGGGCCCGACCTGCCCCGGCTGCGAATTCCCGTGGACCGCGTCGTCGACCTGATGCAGACTCTCGTGGTGGCCGGGCAGCTCCCGTGGATCGGTTCCCACCCGCCGCTCGAACCGGCGGAGGTGGCGGCGGTGCTCGTCCGCGGCGTCCTCACGGATCGCGGCGCCCCATGACTCTCCTGCACCTCCCGCACCTCCTGATGCGGTCGTCACCCCGATCGGCCTCGCGGCCGCACCCGTCTCCTCCCTCACCTCTCCGAACCCGGGAGCTCCGCCCATGCTGATGCGACTGCTGCGGCAGTACCTCCGCCCCTACGTGCAGCCGATCGTGATCCTGCTCAGCCTTCAGCTCGTCCAGACGATCGCCACGCTGTACCTGCCGAGCCTCAACGCCGACATCATCGACAACGGCGTGATCTCCGGTGACACCGGCTACATCATGCGGACCGGCGCGGTCATGCTGGGGATCAGCCTGGTCCAGGTCATCTGCGCGATCGTGGCGGTGTACTACGGTGCCCGGACCGCGATGTCGTTCGGTCGTGACGTCCGCGAGGCGCTCTTCACGCACGTGCAGACGTTCTCCGCGCGCGAGGTCGGGCAGTTCGGCGCGCCGACCCTCATCACGCGCACGACGAACGACGTGCAGCAGGTCCAGATGGTCGTGCTGATGACCTTCACGATGATGGTGATGGCTCCGATCATGCTGATCGGCGGCGTCATCATGGCGCTGCGCCAGGACGTGATGCTGTCCCGGCTGCTGCTCGTCGCCGTGCCGGTGCTCGGCGTCGTCGTCGGGCTGATCATCTCGCGGATGGTGCCGTACTTCCGATTGATGCAGAAGCGCATCGACACGATCAACCGGGTGCTGCGCGAGCAGATCTCGGGCATCCGGGTCGTGCGGGCGTTCGTCCGCGAGGGGCACGAGGCGCGCCGGTTCGCCACCGCGAACGAGGACCTGCGCTGGACCTCGCTGCGCGCGGGTCGGCTGATGGCGCTGATGTTCCCGGTCGTCATGCTCGTCATGAACGCCACGAGCGTGTCCGTGCTGTGGTTCGGCGCGGGACAGATCGACACCGGGAAGATGCAGGTCGGCGCCCTGACCGCGTTCCTCAGCTACATCATGTACATCCTGATGGCGGTCATGATGTCGACGTTCATGCTGATCATGATCCCGCGAGCGGCCGTCGCGGCGGACCGCATCGGCGAGGTGCTCGACACCGACACCTCGGTGGTGCCACCGGTGCGACCCGTCCGACCGGCCGAGCGTCGCGGGGTCGTCGAGCTGCGCGGTGTCGGCTACCAGTACCCGGGTGCCGAGGCCTCCGTGCTCCAGGAGGTCTCGTTGGTCGCCGAGCCCGGACAGACGACGGCGATCATCGGGTCCACGGGGTCCGGCAAGACCACGCTGCTCGGGCTCGTGCCACGGCTGTTCGACGCGACGGCCGGCTCCGTCCTGATCGACGGGGTGGACGTCAAGGACATCGACCCCGACGTGCTCTGGTCGATGATCGGCCTCGTCCCGCAGAAGCCGTACCTGTTCTCCGGGACCGTCGCGTCGAACCTGCGGTACGGCGACCAGGACGCGACCGACGAGGACCTGTGGGACGCGCTGCGGATCGCGCAGGCGGAGGAGTTCGTCCGGGAGCGCGACGGCGAGCTCGAGTCCCCGATCGCCCAGGGCGGCACCGACGTCTCGGGCGGCCAACGACAACGACTGGCGATCGCGCGCGCCCTGGTGCGCAGGCCCCTGGTCTACCTGTTCGACGACTCGTTCTCGGCGCTCGACTACGCGACCGACGCCGCGCTGCGCGCCGCCCTCGTGCCGTCGACGCGTGAGGCCACCGTGATCGTGGTCGCGCAGCGTGTCGCGACGATCCGTGGCGCCGACCAGATCATCGTGCTCGACGAGGGGCGCGTCGTCGGTCGAGGCACCCACACCGAGCTGCTCGCCACGTGCGAGACCTACCAGGAGATCGTGTACTCCCAGCTGTCGGTCGAGGAGGCCGCATGAGCGCCGTCCGACCCGGACCGTCCGACCGTTCGCCCGACGCAGGTGCGGGCACCCGACCCGGAGCCCCCGGGCGCATGGGCGGCGGGCCGCGTGCCCATGGCCCGATGGGTGGCCTCGGCATGCCGGCGGAGAAGTCCATGGACTTCCGCGGCAGCGGGACGAGGTTCCTGCGAGAGCTCCGACCGCAGCGCGTCAGGATCACCGTGATCATGCTGCTCGGGGTGGCGTCAGTGACGCTGGCGGTGACCGGGCCGAAGCTGCTCGGCAACGCGACCAACCTCATCTTCGCGGGGATCGTCGGGCGAAAGCTCCCGGCCGGCACGACGCAGGCGCAGGCCGTCGACGCCTTGCGCGCCGCCGGGCAGAGCCGGTTCGCCGACCTGATCTCCGGGATGACCGGTCTGGTGCCCGGCAAGGGCATCGACTTCCACGCGCTCGCGGTGCTGCTCGGTTGGGTCGCTGCGATCTACCTCGGGTCGTTCCTGTTCGGCTGGCTGCAGGCGCGGATCACGACGACCGTCGTGCAGTCGACGGTCTTCGACATGCGCGAGCGCATCGAGGCGAAGCTCGGCCGGCTCCCACTGAGCTACTTCGACCACCAGCCGCGCGGCGAGCTCCTCTCGCGGGTGACCAACGACATCGACAACATCAGCCAGACCCTCCAGCAGACCCTTGCGCAGCTGATCACGTCGGTCATGACGGTGATCGGGGTGCTGGCGATGATGTTCTGGATCTCGTGGGTGCTCGCGCTGGTCGCCCTGGTGACGGTGCCGCTCTCGTTCGTCATCACGATGGCGATCGCCAAGAGGTCCCAGCCGCAGTTCGTCGCGCAGTGGTCGTGGACCGGGCGCCTGAACGGGCACATCGAGGAGATGTACACCGGGCACGAGCTGGTCAAGGTGTTCGGCAACCAGCAGCGCGCGATCGACACGTTCCACGAGCAGAACGCCGAGCTGTACGACGCGAGCTTCAAGGCGCAGTTCGTGTCCGGGATCATCCAGCCGGCCATGGGCTTCGTCGCGAACCTCAACTACGTCGTGATCGCGGTGGTCGGTGGTCTGCGCGTGGCCTCCGGGACGCTCTCCCTCGGAGACGTGCAGGCGTTCATCCAGTACTCGCGCCAGTTCACCCAGCCGATCACCCAGATCGCGTCGATGATGAACCTGCTGCAGTCGGGTGTCGCGTCGGTCGAGCGGGTCTTCGAGCTGATGGACGCCGAGGAGCAGTCCCCGGACCCGGAGAACCCCGACCACGTCGACGGCGCGGTGCGTGGGCGGGTGACGTTCGAGGACGTCTCGTTCAGCTACTCGCCGGAGACCCCGTTGATCGAGGGGCTGTCGCTGATCGCCGAACCGGGGCAGACGATCGCCATCGTCGGGCCGACGGGTGCGGGCAAGACCACCCTCGTCAACCTGCTCATGCGGTTCTACGAGGTCGACTCGGGTCGGATCACGCTCGACGGCGTCGACGTGTCGACGATGACCCGGGACGAGCTCCGGTCGAACGTCGGGATGGTCTTGCAGGACACCTGGATCTTCGGTGGCACGATCGCCGACAACCTCCGCTACGGGGCCGAGGAGGCGACGCACGAGGCGATGGTCGCCGCCGCACTGGCGACGCACGTCGACCCGTTCGTCCGGACGCTCCCGCACGGCTACGACACCGTGATCGACGACGAGGCGACCGGGGTCAGCGCGGGGGAGAAGCAGCTCCTGACGATCGCGCGCGCCTTCCTCGCCGACCCGGCGCTGCTCATCCTCGACGAGGCGACCAGCTCGGTGGACACCCGCACCGAGGTGCTCGTGCAGCAGGCGATGAACGCGCTGCGGGTCGGCCGGACGAGCTTCGTGATCGCGCACCGGCTCTCCACGATCCGCGACGCGGACATCATCCTGGTGATGGAGCACGGTGCGATCGTCGAGCAGGGCTCGCACGACGAGCTGCTCGCGGCCGGCGGCGCGTACGCGCGACTGTACGAGAGCCAGTTCGCCGCAGCGGTGGCTCCGGTCGACTGACCGGCAGGTCACGGGCGCGCGGTGGGGGAGAATCGCCGCGTGCCCGTGATCACGATCGACGACCCCGCCGACGAGCGGCTCAGCGACTACACCGACCTGACCGACGTCGCCCTGCGGTCCAAGAGCGAGCCGGCGAAGGGCCTGTACATCGCCGAGAGCTCGACCGTGCTGCGGCGTGCGCTCGAGGCCGGGCACCGGCCCCGGTCGGTGCTGCTCGCGCACCGGTGGTTGCCGGACGTCGAGGAGATGCTGGCCGCGGTGCCCGACGCGGCGGACGTGCCGGTCTACGTCGCGGCCCCGGCGCTGCTCGAGCAGGTCACCGGGTTCCACGTGCACCGTGGCGCGCTCGCGGCCATGCACCGACCCGTCCTGCGGACGGTGGCGGACGTGCTGGCGTCGGCGCGCGGTGGCCGAGGCGCGCGGCGCGTCGTGGTGCTCGAGGACGTCGTCGATCACACCAACGTCGGCGCGATCTTCCGCAGCGCCGCCGGGATCGGCGTCGACGCGGTCCTGGTGACCCCGCGGTGCGCGGACCCGCTCTACCGGCGGAGCGTGCGGGTGTCGATGGGCACGGTGTTCCAGGTGCCGTGGACCCGGATCGACCCGTGGCCGGAGGGGATCGACGTGTTGCGGGCGGCCGGGTTCGTCACGGCGGCGTTGGCGCTCACCGACCGGGCGATCACGCTCGACGAGCTTGCGGCCGACGCACCTGAGCGGCTGGCGCTGGTGCTCGGGACCGAGGGCGACGGGTTGCGCCCGGGCACGATCACGGGGGCGGACCTCGTCGTCCGGATCCCGATGGCCGGCGGGGTCGACTCGCTCAACGTCGCCGCGGCGTCGGCTGTCGCGTTCTGGGCGACGCGCTGACGGGCTCCTCGCGCACCGGTCCGGCGCCCGGGAGCCGAGCCCGGGCCGGCACGACGGCGCGCGCCCGGGAAGCGTCCTGGGGGAGCGTCCTACAACGGCGAGCGCCGGGGTTATTCTTCGTGGGGGTGCGCGGCCAGGTCCGCGCACGTACCGCCCGACAGCGACGTCGAGGGGGATCCATCGCGTGACGAGGACGACGAGCCCGTGGGCGGCGTGGCCGGTCGGGTCCGACCCGGTCGAGCTCGCCTCACGTCTGCGCGCCGCTCACGAGCAGTTCCTGGCCGGCGCCTCCCTCTCGCTGGGGGAGAGCGGGGCTCGCCCCGGGAAGCCCGGAACCGTGCGCCGCGTCGTGCTCGACTCGTGGTTCCGGAGTCGTCGCAGCGGGATCGACCCGGAGCGGCCGGTGCCTCCGATGGGACTCGCGCCGGACGAGCTGCGTGCGTACCGCCGCACCCACGTCCTCGCACCGCTCATGCCGATCGTGCGGCGCCTGCTGATCGACGGCACCGGGTCCGACGGCATGGTCGTCGCCCTCGCCGATGTCTCGGGTCGGCTGCTCTGGGTGGACGGCGACCGGAAGGTAAGACGCGACATCGAGGACGTGGGCTTCGTCGAGGGGGCGCGCTGGGCCGAGCAGGACGCCGGCACGAACGCACCCGGGATGGCTCTCGCGAGCGACCACGAGGTGCAGATCTTCACCGCGGAGCACTTCGCCCGCGCCGTCCAGCCCTGGAGCTGCACCGCCGCGCCCGTGCACGACCCGACGACCGGTCGGATGATCGGCGTCCTGGACATCACGGGCCGCGCCCCTGCGGCGTCACCGCTGATGCTGTCGCTCGTGCGGTCGGCGGTCGCGGCGATGGAGTCCGAGCTCGCGGTCCGCGCCCTGCACCTGAGGCTGTCGGCAGCCGACGCGGACCGCGGGCCGCGCGGGCGCGTCACCGGCAGAGCGCTGAGCCGGTCCATGCCCTGGTCAGCAGGCCAGCGCGAGCCGCATCGTCTCGAGGTGCTCGGGACCTCGTCGGGCGGGATCGTCGTCGACGGGGAACGGCACGCCCTCACGCTCCGGCACGCGGAGCTGCTCCTGATGCTCGCCACCCACCCGGACGGGCTGAGCGGCGACGAGCTGACCGTGCGCCTCTACGGCGAGACGTCCTCGGCCGTCACCGTCCGCGCGGAGATGTCGCGGCTGCGTCGCGCCGTCGGGCCCCTGATCGGCGAGTCGCGCCCGTACCGGCTCGCCGCCGCCGTCCGCACGACCGTCGACGACGTGCGCGAGCAGCTCGCGCGAGGAGACGTGCTCGCGGCGGTGCGCGAGTACACCGGACCGGTCCTCCCCAGGTCGGACGCCCCCGGCGTCGTCGCCCTCCGGGAGGAGCTGGCCGCCGAGGTCCGAGCCGCGTTGACGCGGACCCACGACGTCCGCGCCCTCGAAGCCTGGACCCACGGGCCGGCCGGGGCCGACGACTGGGATGCGTGGAACGCGCTGCTCCGCCTCGTCCCCGCGGGCTCGCCGACGTGGATCCGCGCGCGGGCCCACGTGGACGTGCTCGACCGCTCGCTGGGTTCCACCGGGCCTCGTCGCGGTGCGGAGCGCCCCGCGAGCCACCCGAGGCCGGGGATCCGGGTCCTGCGGCCCTGAGCCGCCACCCGACACCGTGCATCGTCGTGCGGCGTCGCCTGCCGCGGCACTGTCACGAGACGCTGCCGTGCAACGTCCGTGCAACGTGCACCGACCTAGCGTCCACCTCGTGGAGCGTCGCAACGGTGCGGCGCCCCTGGGTCCGCCGCCGCGGCACCCAGCGATCTGCACGGAGGTCTTCCATGACGATCTACGCAGCACCCGGTCAACCGGGCAGCCTGGCCACCTTCCGCGAACGGTATGACCAGTGGATCGGCGGCGAGTACGTCGCCCCGGCCTCCGGGCGGTACTTCGAGAACCCGACGCCGGTGACCGGCCGGACGTTCACCGAGGTCGCCCGCGGCGACGCGGCCGACATCGAACGGGCCCTCGACGCCGCCCACGGTGCGGCCCGCACCTGGGGGAAGACCACCGCCACCCAGCGCGCCGTGATCCTCAACAAGATCGCCGACCGCATGGAGCAGAACCTCGAGATGCTCGCGGTCGCCGAGACCTGGGACAACGGCAAGGCGATCCGCGAGACGGTCGGCGCCGACATCCCGCTCGCGATCGACCACTTCCGGTACTTCGCCGGTGCGGTGCGCGCCGAGGAGGGTTCGATCTCGCAGATCGACGAGGACACGGTCGCGTACCACTTCCACGAGCCGCTCGGCGTCGTCGGGCAGATCATCCCCTGGAACTTCCCGCTCCTCATGGCGGTGTGGAAGCTTGCACCGGCGCTCGCGGCGGGCAACTGCGTCGTCCTCAAGCCCGCCGAGCAGACCCCCGCGTCGATCCTCGTGCTGATGGAGCTCATCGCCGATCTGCTGCCGCCGGGCGTCGTCAACGTCGTCAACGGGTTCGGGGTCGAGGCCGGCAAGCCGCTCGCGTCGTCCCCGCGGATCCGGAAGATCGCCTTCACCGGTGAGACCACGACCGGCCGCCTGATCATGCAGTACGCGAGCCAGAACCTGATCCCGGTCACGCTCGAGCTCGGCGGCAAGAGCCCCAACATCTTCTTCGAGGACGTCGCGCGGGAGCAGGACGCCTACTACGACAAGTCGCTCGAGGGCTTCACGATGTTCGCCTTCAACCAGGGCGAGGTCTGCACGGCGCCGTCGCGGGCCCTCATCCAGGAGTCGATCTACGACCGGTTCCTGGGCGACGCCGTGGCACGGACGCAGGCGATCCGGCAGGGCAACCCGCTCGACACCGACACGATGATGGGCGCGCAGGCGTCGAACGACCAGCTCGAGAAGATCCTCAGCTACGTCGACATCGGCACGGCCGAGGGTGCCCGGCTGGTCACCGGCGGGGAGCGCAACGTGCTCGACGGCGACCTCGCCGGCGGGTACTACATGCAGCCGACGATCTTCGAGGGCAAGAACTCGATGCGGATCTTCCAGGAGGAGATCTTCGGTCCCGTGCTCGCCGTGACGAGCTTCGCCGACTACGACGACGCGATGACGATCGCGAACGACACCCTGTACGGGCTCGGGGCCGGCGTCTGGTCGCGCGAGAGCACGATCGCCTACCGCGCGGGCCGCGAGATCCAGGCCGGCCGGGTCTGGACCAACTGCTACCACGCGTACCCGGCCGCCGCGGCGTTCGGGGGCTACAAGGGATCGGGCATCGGCCGGGAGAACCACAAGATGATGCTCGACCACTACCAGCAGACCAAGAACCTGCTGGTCTCGTACTCGGCGCAGAAGCTCGGCTTCTTCTGAGCCCGGGCCCGCCCGGCTCCGCACGCCCCCTCACTGCAGAACAGATCACCGAGAAGCAAGGAGCACCACGATGTCGACCATGACGGCAGCAGTCGTCCACCAGCTCGGGGCAGGCCTCACCGTCGAGGACGTCCCCGTCCCTCAGCCAGGGCCCGGCCAGGCGCTGGTGAAGCTCATCAGCAGCGGCGTGTGCCACACGGACCTGCACGCCGTCCAGGGCGACTGGCCGGTCAAGCCGACCCCGCCCTTCATCCCGGGTCACGAGGGCGTCGGCGAGGTCGTCGCGCTCGGCGAGGGTGTCACCGACCTCGCGGTCGGCCAGCTCGTGGGGAACGCGTGGCTCTGGTCCGCGTGCGGCACCTGCCAGTACTGCCGCACGGGCTGGGAGACGCTGTGCGAGCAGCAGCAGAACGGCGGGTACAGCGTCGACGGGTCCTTCGGGGAGTACATGCTCGTGGACTCGCGCTTCGCCGCACGCATCCCGGACGGGGTGGACCTGATCGAGGTCGCCCCGATCCTGTGCGCCGGGGTCACGGTCTACAAGGGCCTGAAGATGACCGAGGCGCGACCCGGTCAGTGGGTCGTGATCTCGGGCATCGGAGGTCTCGGCCACATCGCGGTGCAGTACGCGCGGGCGATGGGGCTCCGCGTGGCCGCGGTGGACGTCGCGGACGACAAGCTCGCGCTCGCCACGAGGCACGGCGCCGAGCTCGTCATCAACGCCCTCGTCGACGACCCGGCCGAGGTCGTCCAGCGGGAGACCGGTGGCGCCCACGGGGTGCTCGTCACGGCCGTCCACCCGTCCGCGTTCGGCCAGGCGATCGGGATGGCCCGGCGCGGGGGCACGATCGTGTTCAACGGGCTGCCGCCGGGCGACTTCCCCGCCCCGATCTTCGAGATCGTGCTCAAGGGCCTGACGGTCCGCGGCTCGATCGTCGGGACCCGGCAGGACCTGGAGGAGGCGTTGGACTTCTACGCCCGTGGCCAGATCCACCCGACGGTGTCCACGCGCGGCCTCGGCGAGATCAACACGGTCTTCGACGAGATGAGGCACGGGTCGATCGACGGTCGCGTCGTGATCCGCTACTGATCGTGGCGGTGCACGAGGGGAGCTCCGAAGCGTCGCCACCGGGTCGGGTCGCGGTGACCGATGCTGCGGTCGAGGTTCTGCGGCGGCTGCGCGCCCAGCACGGTGAGCTGATGTTCCACCAGTCCGGCGGGTGCTGCGACGGGTCGTCGCCGATGTGCTACCCGGCGGGTGAGTTCCTCACCGGTGACGCCGACGTCCGGCTGGGGGACCTGGTCGTCGCCGGGGTGACGGGTGAAGGGATGCCGGGTGAGGGGGTCCCGGCCGAGGGCGAGGCGTTCGTCGTCCCGGTATGGATGAGCCGCAACCAGTACGCGTACTGGCGGCACACCCACCTGACGATCGACGTGGTGAGCGGGCGCGGGGCCGGGTTCTCCCTCGAGGCGCCGGAGGGGGTGAGGTTCCTCATCCGCTCCCGGCTCTTCTCGGACGAGGAGCAGCGGGCGCTCGACGGCGCCGTGGCACGTGACCGTGCAGACGCCCGGACCGGTTGGGCGTTCTGACGGGCGGGGTGTTCTGACGGCCGGTCACGCGAGTGGGGGCGCCGGCGTGACCGGCCGTCGCCGGCTCCTCGTCGGGTCTGGCGGCTGCTGGTTGCTGCGGCCGTCGTCGGCTACTGCTGGTACGTCGGGGCGATCGTCGCCCGGGCGATCGTGTGGAACAGCGCGTTGAAGGCGACGGCCGTCGGGCTCGTGTCGGGGTTCAACCCGAGGGTCTCGACGTCGAGGGCGTGCACGGCGAACACGTACCGGTGGGCACGGTCGCCCGCCGGCGGCGCGGCCCCGACGTACCCGGCGCCGCCGCCGTCGTTGCGGGTCTGGAAGGCGGGGTGGGGGAGTCGTTCGCCCGACGCCGACCCCGCGCCGGTGGGCAGCGAGTGGACGGTGGCGGGGAGGTCGACCACCGTCCAGTGCCAGAACCCTGCCGGGGTGGGGGCGTCCGGGTCGAAGCAGCTCACCACGAACGATCGGGTCTGCGCCGGGAAGCCCTCCCAGCTCAGCTGCGGGGAAAGGTTGTCACCCGCGTTGACGTGCGCCGCGGGCATCGGGGCGCCGTCGGTCACGTCGGTGCTGGTCACGGTGAAGGTGGGCACGGTCGGCAGCATCAGGTAGGGATCGGGTGCGGTGGGGCGGTCGAACGAGAACGCGGTCATGAGGTCCCCCAGGTGTCCGAGCGGTGATGTGGCGCCCTCTCACCGTAGACGTGGGCGGACGGGGGTGCGATTGACACGAGGGGTCCCCCCGCCGTCTACTGGAGGTCTTCGAACATCTGTTCGAATGGTCGTGTCGAGAGCGCGGATCGTGCAGGGGGTGGCCGTATGACCAGTCACCCCGCCGGCGTCGACACCTCCGACACCTCCGACACCTCCGACACGGACGCTCGTACGGTGCGGGACCGCGCGGGCGTGGCCCGTGCTGCGCTGGCGCGGGCCGAGCAACGGACGGGAGCCCGGCGGTGGTCAGCCCCGTTCGTCGACGAGACGGCGGTGCGGGCACACCCCACGACGGGGCTCGTCCGGGACCCTGAGGTCCGGAGCGGGGTCACGGCTCACCGATCGACGGGCGCCGTCGTCCGTCCGGTCGTGGATCCGGTACGGGAACGTCCCCCGTTGCCGGTCCCGGTCTCGCTGGCCGATCTGCTGCCCGAGGGGCTGCCTCGCGGCGGGACTGTCGTGGTCGCCGGGTCGACCTCCCTGCTCCTCGCTCTCGTCTCCGAGGCCTCCCGCGCGGGGTCGTGGGTGGCGATGGTAGGGGTGGACGGGGTCGGGCTGCTCGCCGCCGAGGAGGTCGGGGTGGTCCTGACGCGACTTGCCCTCGTCCCGGACCCGGGTGCACAGGCGGCCGTCGTGGTGGCGGCGCTGATCGACGGGATGGACGTCGTGGTGCTCGGGCCCCGGGTCGGTCTGACCGGCGCCGACCGGCGTCGGCTGATGGCCCGGGCGCGCGAGCGGGGCAGCGTCCTGGTGTCGACGGCCCCGTGGACCGGGGCCTCGCTGGTGCTGACCGTGGAGGCGCAGCAGTGGTCGGGGCTGGGCGCAGGCGACGGGCGACTGCGTACCCAGCGGGTGACGGTGCGCCGCAACGGGCGGGGGCGTGCAGCTACGCCGTTGCGTCGCGAGGTCATGCTGCGTGGCGGGCTGGTCCCGGCCGGCGTGGGGGTGGTGAGCGACGGTCGCGGTGCACCGCGCTCCGTCGACGGGCACCCGGCTGGCGTGCAGCCCGACGCGTTGCGGCTGGTCGGATGAGCGCCCACACCGCCCACACCGCCGACACCGTGCCCGGGGGTACCGCCCGTACGGTTGCGGCTCGGCCCGCGTCGACCCGCACGGCTGTGCTGTGGGTCCCGGACTGGCCCGTGCTGGCTGCGATGGAGGCGGGACAGGTCGAGGGTCACCGACCCGCGGCGGTGCACGACGGTCGACGGGTGACGGCGGTCTCCGCCGTCGCCCGCTCCCAGGGGGTGCGACGCGGGATGCGGCGCCGTCAGGCCCAAGGATGCTGCCCCGACCTCGTGCTGCTCCCGGTGGACGAGGGGCGCGACGTCCGGAGCTTCGAGACGGTCGCGACCGCCGCCGAGAGGGTGGTCGCCGGGATCGAGATCAGCCGCCCGGGCCTGCTGCTGCTCCCCGCCGGCGGGGCGAGCCGCTATCACGGAGGAGAGCAGGCCCTGGCCGAGCGGCTCGTCGGCGAGGTGGTCGAGCACACGGGTCACGAGTGCCAGGTCGGGGTGGCGGACGGCCTGCTCGCGGCGATCCTGGCGGCCCGGACCGGCCGGGTCGTCGCGCCCGGGCAGTCGCCCGCGTTCCTCGCCGGCCGCGACGTCGCCGACCTCGGTCATGCCACGACCCAGGATTCCGAGTCCGCACAGGTCGGGGATCTCGTCGACCTCCTGCACCGGCTCGGCGTGCGCACGCTGGGGGACCTCGCCGCGCTGCCTGCGGCGGACGTGGCCGCACGCTTCGGGCGGCGGGGGGCGTGGGCGCATCTGCTCGCGAGCGGGGGGGACCTGCGTCCGCCTGCACGTCGTCGTCCCGAGTCCGACGTGGAGGTGGGGTGCGAGCTGGACCCGCCCGCCACCCGGGTGGACGAGGCGACCTTCGCCGGTCGTCGGCTCGCGGAGCAGCTTCATGACCAGCTCGTCGAGCGGTCGGCGAGCTGCGGTCGCCTCCGGATCACCGTGCGTACCGATGCCGGGGAGGAGCTGGTGCGGACCTGGCGGACGGACCTGGGGGGACTGGGCGGCCTGACCGCGAACCGCATCACGGACCGGATCCGGTGGCAGCTCGACGGGTGGCTCACGGCAGGCGCGGTCCGACCGCACGGTGACAGCACCCATCCCGCCCCGGCGGCGCTCGTGCACCTCGCGGTCGCCGCCGAGGAGGTCAGCCCTGCCGGTGCCGAGCAGGGACGGCTGTGGGGCGGCCCGAGCGGTGGTGACCTCCGCGCACGGCGCGCCCTGCTGCGCGTGCAGGGTCTCCTCGGTGGGGACGGCGTGCTCACTGCCACGGTGCAGGGCGGGCGGGGACCCGGGGACCGCGTGCACCTCGCGCCCTGGGCCGAGGCGACCCAGGTCACGCGTCCGGTCGACCGGCCGTGGCCCGGGAGCCTGCCGCGTCCGGCACCCTCCACGGTGTACCGCGAGCCCGAGCCCGTCCAGGTCGTCGACGCCGACGGCGCTCCGGTCCGCATCGACGTCCGGCTCGCGATGAGCGGTGCCCCGGCCCGGGTGCTGCTGCTGCCTCCGCCACCTCCCGGGCGCGGAGGGGACTGGCGCGGCGGGGACGGGCGCGGTGCGGACTCGCGCGGTGCGGGAACCGACCGGGACGTGGTGCGTGCGCGGTGGCCGGAGGCCGGTCAGGACGTTGCGATCGTCGGCTGGGCGGGTCCCTGGCCGTCCTCCGAGCGCTGGTGGAGCCGTACCCCGCAGCGCCGGGTCTACCTGCAGGTCGGTCTCGAGGACGGCACCGCACTCCTCCTCGCGCAGCGAGACGGCGCCTGGGACTGCGAGGCGCGCTATGACTGACCCGCTGCGGTACGCCGAGCTGCACGCGCACTCCGCCTTCAGCTTCCTCGACGGTGCCAGCCAGCCGGAGGAGCTCGCCGCCGAGGCGGCACGGCTGGGCCTGTCGGCGCTCGCGCTCACCGATCACGACGGGCTGTACGGGGTGGTCCGCTTCGCCCAGGCCGCGCGCGCCGTCGACCTGTCCACGGTGTTCGGGGCGGAGCTGCACCTGCCCGCCCGGTCGGGTCTGCTGGACCCTCCGACGGGTGTCCCGGACCCCCGTGCCACCCATCTGCTGGTGCTGGCCCGCGGGCCCGACGGCTACCGCGCGCTGTCCCGGGCGATCGCCCAGGCCCACCTGGCGACCGGGACCAAGGGGGCTGCCGCCTACCGGCTCGAGCGTCTCGCCGAGCAGGCGGCCGGGCAGTGGCTGATCCTGACCGGCTGTCGCAAGGGTGCGGTGCGTCAGGCCCTGGACCGCGGCGGTACCGATGCCATCGTGACGGCCCGGGCTGAGCTGGACCGGCTGGCCGCGCTGTTCGGCCGGGAGAACGTCGCCGTCGAGATCACCGACGCCGGGGACCCGCTGGACTCCGAACGCTGCGACGCGCTGGCTGAGCTCGCGGCCGGTACCGGGCTGCCGCTGGTCGCGACCGGCAACGTCCACTACGCGCGCCCGCGGGACGCCGATCTCGCGGCCGCGCTCGCGGCCGTGCGGGCCCGTGCCTCGCTCGACGACATGGACGGGTGGTTGCCGGGGGCCCCGACGTCCCACCTGCGCTCGGCGCCCGAGATGGCGACCCGGCACCGTCGGCGCCCGCAGGCGGTGCGGACCGCGGCGGCGCTCGGCGACGAGTGCGCGTTCGACCTGTCCCTCGTCGCCCCGAGCCTGCCGCCCTACCCCGTCCCGCCGGGGCACACCGAGGCCACCTGGCTGCGTGAGCTGGTGCGCCGGGGTGCCCTCGACCGCTACGGGGAGCCGACGGCCGAGCGGGTGACCGGGGCGTACGCGCAGGTCGCCCACGAGCTCGACGTGATCGAGTCCCTCGGTTTCCCGGGGTACTTCCTGATCGTCCACGACCTCGTGGACTTCTGCCGTCGGCGCGGGATCCTCTGCCAGGGGCGCGGGTCGGCGGCGAACTCGGCGGTCTGCTACGCGCTCGGGGTCACCGCGGTCGACGCCGTCGCGCACGGCCTGCTCTTCGAGCGCTTCCTGGCACCGGAGCGGGACGGGCCACCGGACATCGACGTCGACATCGAGTCAGGGCGCCGCGAGGAGGTCATCCAGTACGTCTACGAACGCTTCGACCGTGAGCACGCGGCGCAGGTCGCCAACGTGATCTCCTACCGGCCGCGCTCCGCGGTGCGGGACGCTGCGCGGGCGCTCGGGTACGACGTCGGGCAGCAGGACGCCTGGAGCCGGTCGATCGAGCGGTGGGGGAGCCTGCGAGGGACGACGTCCGCGACGCCGTCGACCCCCACCGCCGACCGCCACGACGTCGTCCCCGCGGTGCAACCCCCATCGGCCAGCGAGCTCGACGAGATCCCCTCGCCCGTGATCGACCTCGCGGAGCGGATGCTGCGCCTGCCCCGGCACCTGGGCATCCACTCCGGTGGCATGGTGCTGTGCGACCGGCCGGTGATCGAGGTGTGCCCGGTGGAGTGGGCGCGGATGCCCGGCCGCACGGTGCTCCAGTGGGACAAGGACGACTGCGCCGACGCCGGGCTGGTGAAGTTCGACCTGCTGGGGCTGGGGATGCTCACGGCGCTGCGGATCGCCTTCGACCTGGTGCGTGAGCACGAGGGCGTGGACCTCGGGCTGCACCGGCTCCCGCACGAGGACCCCCTCGTGTACGACCTCCTGTGCGCCGCGGACACCGTCGGGGTCTTCCAGGTGGAGTCCCGCGCGCAGATGTCGACGCTGCCCCGGCTCCAGCCGCGTTGCTTCTACGACATCGTGGTGGAGGTCGCCCTCATCCGGCCCGGACCCATCCAGGGCGGCTCGGTGCACCCCTACATCGAGCGTGCGCGTGGCCGGCAGAGGGTCACCTACCTGCACCCGCGGCTGGAGAAGTCCCTGGCCAAGACGCTCGGCGTCCCGCTCTTCCAGGAACAGCTCATGCAGATGGCGATCGACGTGGCGGACTTCACCCCGTCCGAGGCCGACCAGCTGCGCCGGGCCATGGGGTCCAAGCGGTCCACCGAGCGCATGGAGGCGCTCCATGCGCGGCTGCTCGCCGGGATGGCGCGCAACGGCATCGCGACCGACGTCGCCGAGCAGATCTTCGACAAGCTCAAGGCCTTCGCCGACTTCGGGTTCCCCGAGTCGCACGCCTACTCCTTCGCCTTCCTGGTGTACGCGAGCGCCTGGCTCAAGGTGCACCACCCGGCGGCCTTCTACGCGGGCCTGCTCGCGGCACAACCGATGGGGTTCTACTCACCGCAGTCCTTGACCGCCGACGCCCGTCGGCACGGGATCGCCGTGCTGCGGCCGGACGTGCAGCGGTCGGACGTCCAGGCGGTGGTCGAGCGGGTCCGGCCCGGCACGGGCTCGGACGTGCCGCTCGTCCCGCTGCCGTCCGGGACGGGTCCGGTCGGGACAGGTCCTGCGGGGACCGGACCGTCCGGGACACGTGCACCCAGGGCGGCAGCCGAGAACGGCGCGACCAGCGAGATCGAGCGGGCGCTGGCCGTGCGCATGGGGTTGTCCGCGGTGCGCGGACTGGGGGAGGACGTCGCCGCGACCGTCGTGGACGCGCGCACCCGCGGGGGACGGTTCGCCGATCTGCGCGACCTGGTGCGTCGCGTCCACCTGTCCACGGCGCAGCTCGAGGCGCTCGCCACCGGCGGTGCGCTCGACGGGCTCGGGGTGACGCGCCGCGAGGCCCTCTGGGCGGCCGGTGCCCTCGCCCACGAGGGGCCGGACACCCTGCCGGGGGTTTCCGTCGGGGTGGCGGCGCCGACCTTGCCCGGCATGAGCGACGTCGAGCTCGCGGTGGCCGACGTGTGGGCGACCGGGGTGTCGGTGGACTCCTACCCGACCCAGTACCTGCGGGAGGGGTTGGACGCCGCCGGTGTGCTGCGGGTCGAGCAGGCGTTCCACCACGAGGTGGGACGCCGGGTCGCGGTAGCCGGCGTGGTCACGCACCGGCAGCGTCCGGGCACGGCCGGGGGTGTGACGTTCCTGTCGTTGGAGGACGAGACCGGGCTGCTCAACGTCGTCTGCAGCCCGGGGCTGTGGCAGCGGTTCCGTCGGGTGGCGAGATCCTCGGCGGCTCTCGTCGTCCGGGGGCGGCTGGAACGCGCCGATGACGCGACGAACCTCATCGCGGAGCATCTCTCGCCGATGTCGCTCCAGGTACCGACGACGTCCCGTGACTTCCGCTGAGGGCTCGTCGGCCTGGCGTGCCCCCGCCCGACGTCACGCGGCGACTACTCGACCTCGTCCATCTCGTCGTCCGCGGGCACCGTCAGCTCGTCCATCGGCGGATCCTGGCGTCGGAGCCGCGAGAAGACCGCCCAGGCCACGGCGACCAGCGGCACCGAGATGACCGCCCCGAGGATTCCGGCGACGAGCGTCCCCGTGGTCACCGCCAGCGCGACGACGACCGGGTGCAACGACACCTGCTTGCCCATCACGAGCGGCTGCAGGATGTGGCCCTCGAACTGCCCGATCAGGGCGATGCCGAGGCCGACGACGATCGCCTTGACGAGCCCGTTCGCTGCCAGGGCGACCACCATGGCGATGACCATGGCCGCCGGGGCGCCGACGAGGGGGATGAACGCCCCGATGAACACGAGCACCGCCAACGGCGCCGCGAGCGGTACCCCCACGATGAGCAGGATGATCGCCGCCAGGATCGCGTCGGTCACTGCGATGATCACCGTGCCACGCGCATAGCCCGAGAACGTGTACCACCCGACGCCGCCGGCAGCCTTCCAGCTCTCGCGCGAACGAGCGGGCAGCTGGTTCAGGAACCAGGCCCACATACCCTGGCCTCGGGCGAGGAAGAACACGGTGCAGAAGGTCGCGAGCGCGAGAACGGTGAGCACCTGGACCGCCGACCCGGCGCTGGAAGCGGCCTGCCCCGCGAGCTCGCTGCTGTGCGTCTGCAGCCACTGCTGCCCGTAGGCGACCCACTGGTTGATGTCGTGCTGCGTGACCGTGACCGGCAGCGGGCCGTGCTCGAGGTAGTTGATCACCTGGTCGATGCCCGTGCTGAACTGCTTCGACAGCGACTCCCACTGTCCGGTGACCGATGCGACCACGTACGTGATCAACCCGGCGACGAACGCCACGGCGGACAACAGGCCGAGGAGGACGGCGAGTGCCCGAGGCATCACCTTGTTGAAGAAGTCCACGATCGGTCGCAGCACGGCGGTGAAGACGAAGGCAAGGAACACGGCGATGAAGAGAAGCTGGACGCGTGACGTCGCGTAGAAGACCAGCACGACCGCTGCGACGACCGTGAGCATCCGCCACGACCACCCGGCGGCCACCCGCAGCCAGGCGGGAGCCGACTCCTCGTACCCGACGACGGACGGGTTGCGGCGCGCGCCGGCGACCTTCCGCGCCGCCGGGTTCGCGCCGACGAGATGACGGTTCGACGCGGGTCCGCGCTCGCTCGCGGACTGCGCAGTGCTGTCCTGGTCCGACATCGCCGTCCTTCGCGGTCACGAGCGCACCGTGCCGCCCCGAGGGCGCGGTGCCGCTTCGAGACAGTCTGCCCCAGGACCGCTGGCAGCACAGGCCGGCCGCTCCGTGCTATCTTTACCGCCGCACCTGAACGGGCCGAAAGCTCGCGATGGTCCACTCGTCCGGGTGGCGAAATGGCAGACGCGCTAGCTTGAGGTGCTAGTGCCCTTTAACGGGCGTGGGGGTTCAAGTCCCCCTCCGGACACTCATACTGGGGAAACTTCCCCGGTTCTGCGGGCAGGGGTTCTCACCCCGCCCCTGACGCATCGCGCCCCTCCGGCCTCCAGTGCCGGGCGCCCCGATCCCGGGCGCGCGGCCATGCCTGTACCAGTGACGCCCCTGGCCGCCCGGCGCACTCATCGCATCGTCAGCGTGGACGCCTCGTACCGCGTCATGGATCACGTGTGCTGGCGCCGCCTGCGATGGACGCCGGGCATGCACCTGGCAGCGAACGCGAGCGGGCGGGCCATCGTCCTTGAGCGTGCTGCTGATGCGCCCCTCGAGCTGGACCCACGGTCCCGGGTGCGACTGCCGGTGGGGCTGCTCAGAAGCATCGGATGGCAGTCTGGTTCGGATGTGTGGCTGGCCGCCGACGAAGCCACCCTGTGGGTCCGGTCGACCGCTCTCCTGGACGCGTCGGGGGCCGACCATGCCTGATGCGGCCACCCGCGCCCTTGCCCTCGAGATGCTCGCACGCCTGGGCGTCAGCCCAGAAGACCTGCTCGCTGCGCACGACACAACTGCGGCACCGACCATCGCGGAGTACCTGCCAACCGTGGAACGGGCCACCCCGACCAAGGCCGCACGCACCTTCGCGAGCTACTGGAAGCGCCTGAACAGCCAACTCGGCGACCGCCGGATCGACGAAGTCCGGACCAGCGACATCGCCGCCTTCGCCCGAACGTGCCGCGAGAACGCCCAAGTACGCACCAACACCATCGGCGGCACCGGAGCCGAGACGAACGCGATCACCACGGCAAGGGCGTTCTTCCGCCTCGCGGTCCAAGACGGCCTCATCAGCTCCAATCCCGCGGCAGCCGTCCGCAAACCGCGCAGGAACCCCCGCGAACGCCGCGCGCTGACCCCGGCAGAGATCGCCGACCTCGACCAGATCGCCCGCACCCGCAGCGACGACCCCGAGCTCGACACTCTCCTGGTGCGGTTCCACTTGGAGACTGCCGCTCGCCGCCAGGGAGCGATCGGCCTGCGCATGCGCGACCTCGACCACCGCCGCCAGGTCGTGCGCCTGCTGGAGAAGGGAGACAAGCAGCGCGACGTGCCCGTCACCGCCGAACTCCTCAACCACCTGCAGAACCACGCGACCCGCCGCGCACCGGGTGCCACCGGCGACGACCCCGTCCTTCGCTACCGGTCGGGAGCACCCCTGACCCGCCGGCGCTACAACACGCTCGCCGAACGCTGGCAGCGCGAACTCAGCTGGACCGCCACCGCACCCGTCAGCATCCACTGGCTGCGCCACACCGCCCTGACCGAGGTCGAACGCATCGCAGGGCACGCCGTAGCCGCCGCGCTCGCCGGCCACGCCCCCACAAGCGTCACAGCGAGCTACACCAAGGCGACGATCGCCGAGGTCGCCCGAGCACTCGAAACCCGCACCGGCACCACACACCCGCTCGCCACCGCGGACTGAACTCCGCCCCGCGCGGGCTCTCAGCCTTCTGCGCACGGACCGCCCACAACCCCTCACCTCAAGGTGATGCGAGCAGCCGTGCGCCGATTGCCGCAACGCGAGCCGACCTGACGGTCGCGATGGTGACCACCACCACCATCACGGCACCCGGACCCATCACCCGGTTCCGGTCGCACGTCGTCGAACGTCAGAGCGCAACCCGACTCACCTGCACCCACCCCGACCACCCCTCCGAGCCCTCCACCCGAGCCGCGGCAACTACCCCGACCCTTCCCGGTCCCCAGATGCACCGCATCGCGCGCATCGACGCCTCAGGTCGCCTCATGGACGCCCGGGCGTGGGACATCGCCGGCTTCAGCCCGGACACCCGCGTGTCGATAACCCAAGAAGGCACCCGGCTGCGAATCACCGATGGCGGCGACCACCCGCTCGACGAACGCCGCCGCCTCGCACTGCGCGCCGGGGCACGCACCTGGCGCGGATGGAACGCCGGCGCCGACGTCCTCATCACGGCCGTTCCCGGGGTCCTCGTCCTGCGACCCGTCACCGAAATCGACATCTGAAGGAGCCCGAAACCATGCCCATCTCCATGACCACAGAGGAGCTCATCGCGCTCCTTGCCGACGAGCGCCACGCAGGCGAAGACGACGCACGGCGCGCATTCGCACAACAGCGCGCCGACAGCCCGAACAAGAAGGAGCAACGACCAACACCCACCGTGCGCGAGTTCTACGCCACCCTCCTCGACGCATGCGAAGACGAGACCGTCGCCAACTACGGCACCTACTGGCGCAAGCTCGTCGAGGCTCTCGGCGACAAGCAGCTCGCAGAAGTCACCAAGACCGACGTGATGGGGTTCGCCAAGCTCTGCCGCAAGTCCGCCCTGGTCCGACGCAACTCGCGAGAAGGCCTCGGGGCACGCCGCAACGCCGTCGCCGCAGCGCGCTGCTTCTTCGCCAACGCCAAGGACGCCCACCACATCAAGACCAACCCGGCCAAGAAGGTCCGGCACAAGTCATACGACCCGGCACTACGCCGCGCCCTCGTCGAGCACGAACTCGACGAGCTCTACGACCTCGAGGCCAAAACCGTCGACCCCGAGCTGTACACCCTCCTCCTTCGCTTCCACCACGAGACCGGCGCGCGCCGCGGCGGGGGACTGACCCTTCGCCTCATGGACCTCGACTACCGCCGGGGCATGATCGAGCTCCACGAAAAGGGCCTGACCGTCCGTGAGGTTCCAGCAACCGAAGAGCTCCTCCGGTCACTCATCCGGCACTGCCTGTCGCGCACCTCACCCGACGCGCCAGGTGAGCAGCGCATCTTCCGATCCAAGACCGGCAATCCCATCAGCCGGGGCACCTACGGTCGCGTGCACGACCGCTGGTACCAGTCGGAGTCGCTTCGCAACCTCGGGGTAACCGTGCACTGGCTCCGCCACACCGCCATCGCGGAGTACCGCGAGATCGGAGGGCTCAGCGTCTCCACAGCCTTCGCCGGCCACTCCCTTCGCAACCGCACGACCAACGAAAACTACGGCGGGGCCCAACCTGCCGACGTAATCGACGCCTTCGAACGACGCAGCGGCGAAGCGCACCCCCTCGGATCGGGAACCATCCGCCCTCCACTCACCTTCTGACACCCGCGCTCACTCGTCGGGGGAGGCGACCGCCGAGGCGTTCGCCGACTGGGGTGATGAGAGGGTGAAATCCGACCTGCAACTCCGCTCCTGTTACGGGATCGTGCACGGCTCGGCTCCCTGGGATGCGCGTTCTTGACGATCGTCAGCTATCAAGCGGCGATCGCGAGCGTGCGTGGCTATCGGGCGGCGCTCTCAGCGATCGCTCTGCGTGTCGCCAAGAAGCAGTCTCAGGCGGTCCGACCTGCCTCTTCCGGGACGTTGATCATCGGCAGCGTGTGGATGGGGCAGTCGGGTGCGAATGCGCGCCGAAACCGCCTGCCACCTTCCGGCACAGGGTGCCGATCGAGTCTCGCCTCCTCCGCCCACGCGCCCAGGACTCGATCATCTACCACGATTCGACTGTCGTGGAGCGTCCGCAACGTCAACTCTGAGTGCAGGCGTCCGTTGGACTGCGCACCAGGGCTGGCACCATCACCGAGGACGGCACGAGACGCGCGCCCATTCGCCAAGGCGCTGGCAGCAAGACGCAGAGTCAGAGGCGACGTCTTCACCTCGGTCGAGGCGTCATGGCGATGGTCGCGCCTTCCGACGTTGTCGAGAAGCCGCTCAGACTGTGATTCCACCGTTACTGACGCCCTCGGGCGGGAGCCCCAGCCCGGGGGGCAGCGGGCGGCCAGCATCGCGGAGCCAAGCGTAGTACCGTGCACGGATCATGCCCTCGGCTTCAGCCCACGAGCGCGCTCGACCCCCTGGTTCATCTTCGAGCTCAACGTTCGTGCTGTTGTCGAAGATGATCACGTCCTTTCCCGCGGCTCGCAATTGAAGGACGTTTTGGGGCGAATCCTCCACGTAGACATTCGCATCCACCCGTTCCTTGTCGCGCATGAGGCACAGATCCCAGTACGGGACCGCGTGGGCATCCAGCCAACTGACCGTCTGGGCAACAGCCGTTTGGTGAAAGTGCCGGATGAATAACCGATGCGTGATGACGCGAATGCGAACGCCCTCCGAACCTAAACGGCGTATCGATTGTGGCGCGCCAGAGATCGGTTCCATCGACATGAACAGGTCACGCTGCGTCACCGCGAAGCGGTGGAGGCGTTCGTACTCTCCGTCTACAAGACCCCACTCGGGCAACCCGTACCTTACGTTGGTCGTCAAGTCGGACTCGGCACGACCGGTCCATTCTGCTGCGATCTGACGCATACGCCCGTAGAAATCTGCCACACAACCGTCCAGGTCAAGTCCTAGGACGAACTGAGACTCAACTGCCATGCGGGATCCCTCCTGAAGACACCTCCTTGTCGACGATCGGCAAAGGATGCGGGTTGTGGTGTGACGCGCCACGCCAGCGCGTGCAACGCCATTAATACCACTTCGTTGCGCCGGGCACTTGTGGAATACTCTCGATCTGGAGTACATCTAGCGATCAAGAGTGGAGCACCTGCTGTGTCTGATGTGTGGGCCCCAGTGATCGCCGCACTAGGCGCGTCAGGCCTGACCGGACTCTTCGGGTGGGGAGTCAGCGCCTGGAACCTGAGGCGAATGGGCAGGAGTGCGAAGACAGATGCATGTCGACGCAGCTATCTCGCGCTGCTCGAGTCGTCTAGTCGGCTAATCGCGATGGGTCAGAACACCAATGTGACGCTCAAGCACAGGACGGGCGTAGGCGAGGCGCTCGGAGTGTTCGTTGGGCTGAGGAAGCCGATCGACCTTCAGACCGTGCAGGACCGGTTCGGTCAAGAACTCACCTCGATTATTGACTCGTTGACACTTGTTTGGACAGTCGGGAGCCAAGACGGAATTGATGCCGGCGACAAACTCGCGGTTGCGGCCTCCGACTACCTTGCGGCGTCGGGCGCAATGACACCGTGGCAGTTGAAGTGGATCAGCCTTACCGGATGGAACCCCACGCGGGCGCAGACGAAGGAACTCGATCGGAAGCTCAGGGAACTCATGGAGAGTCGCGCTGCCTTCGTTCAAGTGGTCCGACGCGAGTTCCGTGAGGTCCCCGTCACGCTGTCCATCGAAGGACAGACGATTCCGGCGACGTCGCGCGACCGCGCGCCTCGACCCTGGCAGACGACGCACTGGAGGCGGCGGCCCAGACCTTGGTCGGGCCCAGCACCGGCCAACGCACCACACCAGAGCCCTCTTCAAGCCCGGCACGAGACATCTCCCCGAAGGTCTGCACCAACTCCCGCACCTTGACACCCGCAGAGAGCCGAGGAGATCGCGCGAACCACGCGCACCCGCGTGTCGTCCGACTCACCGGACGCCGTAGGGAGACGACACCCGCGTCTGCCCCCACGTTGTTCAGGCTCGGCGCGAACATGCCGATGACGTCGATGGCCACCTGAGCAGCGGGCGGCGACTTCCTTGGGGGCGTGCCCGTGGATGACGCGTCTCGCCTGCAGGCGGAGCAACGTGCCCGGGTTCTCATCGACGCCCGGCTCACCGCCGCCGGCTGGCTCGTCCAGGACCGCCAGGAGCTGAATCTGCTTGCCGGGGCCGGCATCGCCGTTCGCGAGGCTGTCATGGCCCCGGGGCACGGCCGTGTGGACTACTTGCTCTAGGTCGAGTGGCGCGTCGTCGGCGTCATCGTGGCTAAGCCCCAGGGCACCACGCTGTCGGGTGTGGAGTGGCAGTCAGAGATGTACGCCACCGGGCTGCCCGAGACTCACCGGGTCAAGGCCAGCACGGTTGCCGGGCGTCTGCCACTCTTGTTCGAAGACTTGGACACCGAGACGCACTTCACCAACGGTTACGACCCTGACCCCAGGGCCAGGCGTATCGTCGCCTTCCCCAAGCCTGCGACGCGCGCCCGGGCGTTGCGCGACGCCGAGACCGACCCCGGGCACCCGACCTGGCTACTTGCGACGCGTACGGAGTCGAGTGCCCAGCGGACAGCGAGGACGTGTTGCACCGGGTGTTCATGTCTGGCCGCGCGTCGCCCCTGCGGACTTCACGTCTTTGGTCGAGCTCTCGAGTCGACGTGGAAGCCGAAGCGCGGCTTACGACTGGCGTTGGCCCTGCGAGGTCCGTCGACCGGGCAGGATGGAGTGCGTGGCCTACGCGATCGAAGAGCTCGGACCGCATGAGTTCGAGCGCATGGTGCAGGCGCTGTTGATCTGCGCCTACGGACCGACAGTGAAGGTCTTCGGCTCGGGCAAGGACGATGGCCGGGACGCGACTTTCGACGGGATGGTGTTGACCGCGCGGGGTGCGGGCGCCTCGCAGGCGTGGAACGGCTACCACGTGTTCCAGGCGAAGTTCTGCGAAAGCCCCGGCGGGTCGCAGGCAGACCGGGGCTGGCTCCGCGCGCAGGTGCGAAGTGAGCTCCAGCGCTGGAGCGAGGTCATCGAAAGGAATGGAAAGCGAGAGCTGAAGCGCAAAGGTCGAAGGCCGGAGTACTTCTTCGTCGTCACCAACGTCGCCTTGTCCGGGCAGATCGGCGGCGGCATTGACCAGATTGAGCAGGTCATCCGCGACCACGCTGCTGACCCGAAGAACCAGTGGCAGTTGAAGGACTGCCAGGTGTGGGACCGGTCAAAGGTCGAACGGCTCCTGGATGCGCACGCGAGCGTGCGGCAGGCGTTCAACGGGCTGTTGACTTCAGGAGATGTCATCGCGGCGCTCGCGGCGGGCAAGATGACTGACTCGACGATCTCGCTCGACGACTCGCTGACGCTGCTGGAAGAGCACGCACGGATCGAGCTAGCGCAAGGCGGCAAGGTCAAACTCGGCGAGGCCGGTCAGGTCGTCAATCAGCGCCTTGAGCTCGCCGGCGTCGCTGTCGACTTGCCCGCGCATGTCACTACCGACGACGACCCGTCATCCAGCGTGCGGCTCCTGAAGCACGTGCTCACGGTAGGCAACCGTATCCAGCGCCCTACCGTGCGAGACGAGACCACTCCCCATCTGCTGGTCATGGGCGGACCCGGACAAGGCAAGACCACGATCGGCCGGATCCTCGTGCAGACCTACCGCGCCGCGCTCCTGACCGACCGGCCGCTCCTGACACCCGAGGTCCGCCAGATCGTGGACGCTTCACTCAAGCGTGCGGGCCAGATCGGGCTGCCTCGCATCGCAAACCGGCGATGGCCGTTCCGCATCGACCTGGCTGAGTATGCCTCGGACGTTGCCGGAGGCCCGGACGTACCGTTGATCTCCTACGTCGCGCGAAAGATCAACGAGCTCACCGGTGCCAACTTCACCGCACTCAGCGCTCGCCAGTGGTTGAGCGCGTGGCCGTGGCTGCTGGTGCTAGACGGCTACGACGAGGTCGCGTCGGCGATCGCGCGGGCGCAGGTCGCCCGAGCAGTCGCCGCGCTACTGGAGGCCGCGCAGACCCAAGATGCTGATCTGCTGGTGATGGCCACTACGCGACCTCAGGGGTATGGCGATGAGCTCCCGCCGGCTCTGCGCAAGGTGGAGTTGCTGAACCTCTCTCGCGATGACGCGATCGCCTACGCAACCCGGCTCACCGACGCGCGATTGGGCAAGGACGCCGACAAGACCGAGGTAGTCGAGCGCATCTCGGCCGCGGTGGACAACGAGGTAACCGGGCGGCTGATGCGCACTCCGTTGCAGGTCATGATCTTGTCGCTGCTCATGGAGAGCCGTCGTCGCCCCCCTCAAGATCGCGCCGCGCTCTTCCAGGCCTACTACGACGTCATCTACGAGCGCGAGGTGCAGAAGAAGAACCGCCTGTCCGACGTCCTGAGCGACCATCGACCGGACATCAACGCCATCCACCACACGGTCGGCCTCACCCTGCAGATCCGCAGCGAGAGCAGCGGGGATTTCGATGCGGCGATGCCCGCCGACGAGTTCCACGAGATCATCCGTCAGCGCCTAATCGAGCAGGAGCACTCCGGTCGCGAACTCGAGCGTCTCGTTGATGACCTGACGCGGGCCGCGCGCGATCGCCTGGTGCTCCTGGCGGCCACGGGTCAGGATCACGTCGGCTTCGACCTCCGGAGCCTGCAGGAGTACATGGCCGCGAAGGCGCTCACCTCCGGCCACGACGAGCACGTTGTGGCCAAGCTCGGTGCCGTCGCTCGATCTGCGCACTGGCGCAACACCTGGCTGCTGGCCGTTGGGACCCTGTACCGCGACAAGACCCACTTGTTCGACCAGGTCCTGCAAGGCATCCGCGACCTCGACACCGACGACTGGCTGAGCGTTCTTGCTCCCATCGGGCCGAGCCTGGCAACCGACATCCTCGATGACGGCGTCGCGGCGAACAACCCCCGACACGTGCGCCACCTCGTGGACCACGCCTTGGAGGCGCTCAACGGTGTGAGTCTTGGCGCGAGCCGGCTAGGGCAAGTTCTCGCCGACCAGACCGGACTCAACGACATGACGCGCGCCCGCATCGTTCACGCGGTCGAACGAGCCATCGAGTCTCGACCAGAGAACCGACAGTCCGCGATACTCGTGCTCCGAGAACTCGGCGCGAAGGCGCACACGGGTCCGCTGGCGACCAAGGCGCGGCAGATGCTCTCCCCGCTCGCGAGACCGACGCCAGACCTGGAGACCAGGGCGGCGGTGCGCACCGTATCCCTTGCGGACGCCCTTCCCGACGAGACCTCGTCATGGGACCGAATCTCCCCACCCGGAGCGTTTAGATACGACCTGAAGAGAGTCCGGACCACAAGCGATGAAGACGGCTTCTTCCAGCTTCCCGAAGTACTGGCGGTCCCCGCGAGCGCGCTCAACCTGGTGGCTGACCCGTCCGCGCTTCAGACGGTGGTCGAGGCCATCGATGCGATCGACCGGCAGAACTGGCCGGCGCGGACCGCGATCACCTCGCTGCTCTGGCGGGCACGCGAACGTGCTCCGGTTGCCGATGGGTTCTTCACGCCCTGAGCGTTCGTGGCACGGACGCGGCACCCTACCCGATTCGCCGCGAGCCACGCCATGCCGATGGGGCCATGTGGCCACGCGCCAGCGATGACCGGTGGTGGCGTCGTCTCCAACAACTGCGTGCCCTTCCTGGTGCCGAGCCGCCAACGGGCTAGCCTCGAGATTTCATGCCGAGGGCGTGCCGGTGACGTGAAAAGTGCTCCTGACCTGGGATGATGTGGATTGTCGAGGTCCAGATCAGCCAGTTCGAGGAGCACCTTCCAGGTGAAGAAGACTAT
>JAKBFW010000129.1 GCA_021833345.1 Pseudomonadota bacterium
ACCGGCTGACCCTGGAGATCACCGAGGGCGTGCTGATGCGTCGCCCCGAGGTTGCGCTGCACATGATGCACCAGCTGCACGACGCCGGGCTGCGCCTGCACATCGACGACTTCGGGACCGGGTACTCGTCCCTGGAGACCCTGCACCGGTTCCCGGTCGACGCCTTCAAGATCGACCGGTCGTTCCTGCGCAGCCTCGCCAGCGGGGACCACACCACCGAGCTCATCACCGCCCTCGTCGGTCTCGGCACGTCCCTGGGCCTGGCCGTGGTCGCCGAGGGTGTCGAGACGGGTGAGCAGCTCGTCTTCCTGCAGAGCATCGGCTGCGCAACCGGCCAGGGCTACCTCTTCATGCCGGCGGTCACCCACGACGAGGCGGGCGACCTGCTCGACCACGACCTCGCCGACCAGCCCGACGTGACGGAACCCGACCCCACCGGGACCTGAGGGGCGCCTCGCGCCGGAGCTCACCGGACCTGCCCGCTGTCCGTCTCGCCCGGCAGGAGCGTGGTCGGGGAGCGGTGCGGCTCTCCCTTCGGGCGACGCCCGCCCGGCCGCAACCCCCTACGGGCGGACGACGAGCACCGGGCACGGCGCGTGCACGACGATCGTGTGGCTGACCGAGCCGAGCAGCATCCGGGCGACCCCGTGCCGTCCCCGGCTGCCGACGACGAGCAGCCGCGCGGTGCGGGCGAGGTCGAGCAGGGCCTCGGCGGGCTGGCGGTGCACCAGGTGACGGTTGATGATCAGGTCCGGGTACCGCTCTCCGAGCCCTGCGAGCGACTCGGCCAGCACGACGCGCTCACCTTCCTCGACCACCTCGTCGTACGAGTCGAGCGCGTTGCCGAGAACCGCATCCGCCATGGGCTCCTTCCAGGCGTGCACGACCGTGAGCTCGTGACCGAGCCGGTCGGCCTCTTCCGCCGCATGCGCGACCACGGCGATCGAGTCCTCCGACGCGTCGACGCCGACGACCACCCCGCTCCCCCGCGTCCCGGTGGCGCGCGGCACGACCAGCACCGGGCAGTGCGAACCGGCGACGACCTGGTAGGCGAGCGACCCCGCGAACACACGCTCCACCGCACCGAGCGGTCGGCAGCCGACGACGACGAGAGTCGCACGCTCCGACGCCTCCGTCAGCGCGACCCCGGGGGCGCTCGGGCTGATCGTGCGACGGACCGTCAGGTCCGGCTCGACGCGGAGCGCGCTCTCGGTGGCATCGCCGAGGAGCATCTCCGCCTGCCGGGTGACGTCGTCGTCCCTGGCGGGGTCGAGCGCCGCATAGCGCGCGCCCGTCGCGTAGACGATCTCGAGCTCGTCGTACCGTGCAGCGGCCTCCTGCGCGGCCCAGACCAGCGCGTCGCCGCTGGACTCGGTCCCCTCGACCCCCACCACCACCGTGCGTGCCATGGTCGTCGCCTCCCGACACCGTTCCTGAACCTGTCGCTTCCACTGTCCACCGCCCATCGGCGTCCGCAAGCCGACGGGGTCGGCCCGTCGGCTTGCGCTCCGTGCGCCGCCAGAGCATGGGCGTGACGTTCGGATGCATCGCCAGCTCCTTCTCTCCGCCGGGGCCCACGATGGTGTGGGGCCGTGACACGAAGGACCCGTGCAGCGTCGACTGCAGGTGGTGGAGGTCAACGCCCCGGGGGTGGGCGAAGCGGATGCCCGGCACGGACTCGTCACGCGTCGAGACGGTCCGCGCGAGGAACGGGTTCGCCGCGCTTCCCGGGTTGGCGCGAACGGCTGCTGCACGGCCGAGCGGGCCACGACCGCGATCCGGCCCCGAGATCCGCTAATTCCACACGCGTAGACGTACGTCCTGGGTCGGCCTAGGGTCGGCCGCATGCGCGCCATGATCGTCAAGGAGTTCCGCGAGCTCAGCCGCGACAGGCGCACGCTCGCGATGCTCATCGGGATGCCGCTGCTGCTGCTCGTGATCTTCGGCTACGCCGCGAACTTCCGCGTCCCGACGGTCACCGCCGCAGCCGTCGGGCCGGGGGCGTCGCGGCTCGCGGCGACGCTCCCGTCGTCGTTCTTCGACGTCACACGGATCGAGCCGTCCGGCACCCGGGCGGACGCCGAGCGTCTCCTCAAGGACAACACCGTGGACGTGGCGATCGTCACCGGTCGGCAGCCTGCGCTCGCCCTCGTCGACGGCTCCAACCTCTTCGCGTCGCAGGCGATCGTCTCGGTCCTGAACACGTTCGGAGACAAGATCAGCAGCCAGATCCTGTACAACCCCGACCTCAAGACCTCCTGGGTGATGGTCCCGGCGATCATCGGGCTCATCCTCACCTTCATCGGCACGATCGTCACGAGCATCGGGCTGGTGCGCGAACGCGAGACCGGCACCCTCGAGCAGCTCGCGGTCATGCCGATCAGACCGTCCACGGTGATCCTCGGCAAGATCTCGCCGTACTTCCTGGTGGCCTCGCTCGACATGGTCGTCATCACCGGGCTCGGCATGCTGTTGTTCAGCGTGCCCTTCAACGGCAACGCGTTCGTCTTCGCTCTCGGTGCTGCACTCTTCCTGTTCGTCGTGCTCGGGCTCGGCGTCCTGATCTCGACGATCTCGCAGACGGCCGGTCAGGCGATCCAGACCGCCTTCATGTTCCTGCTGCCGCAGATCCTGCTGTCCGGCATGATCTTCCCGCTGGACGCGATGGCCGCCGGGGTCCGCTGGATCGGCTACCTGCTCCCGCTCACCTACTTCACGATGATCTCGCAGGGCGTGATGCTCCGGGGGGCGTCCATGGCGTCGCTCTGGCTCCCGTTCCTGATGCTCGCCGTGATGGCGGTCGTGGTGTTCAGCGGCGCGACGCTGCGCTTCCGTCGCGACCTCGCGCCGAGCCGCCACCATCGCCACGTCGCCGCCGAGGCCGATGCCGATGCCGATGCCGAACCGCACGCAGGACCCGGCCCGGCGCCGACTACCGACGCAGGTCGGAGCGGATGATGACCTACGCGGTCCGTTCTGCCGTCGTGCGGTTCGGCGACACCCTCGCGCTCGACGACGTCACCCTCGAGGTCGAGCCCGGGTCGGTGGTCGCCGTCGTCGGCGGCGACGGCGCGGGGAAGACGACCCTGCTGCGCGGCTTGGTCGGCCGGATCCGGCTCGAGCACGGCGAGGTCGACGCTCCGTCAGCCCACCAGATCGGCTACCTGCCAGCGACCGCCGGAAGCTGGCCGGCGCTCACGGTGGCGCAGAACATGGACTTCGTCGGCGGCGTCTACGGACTGTCGGGCACCACGCTGTCGGCCCGCCGCGACGAGCTCCTCCGACGCGCCGCTCTCCTGGACGTCGTCGACCGCCCGGCCTCCCAGCTCTCCGGCGGCATGCGCCGCAAGCTCGGCTTCGCGATGGCGATGCTTCACGACCCACAGCTGCTGGTCCTCGACGAACCGAGCACCGGCGTCGACCCGGTGAGCCGCATCGACCTGTGGCGGCTGGTGTCCGAGGCCGCGGCGGCCGGCGCCGCCGTCGTGATGTCGACGACGTACCTGGACGAGGCGGAGCGAGCCGCGACCCTCCTGGCGCTCGACGACGGACGGATGCTCGCGAGCGGGACCCGCGCGGACGTCCTCAGGTCGTTCGACGGAGTCGTCGCGCGCACGACGAGCCCGCACCGGCGGGACTGGGCGTGGCGGCGGGGGCGTGAGTTCCACGAGTACTGGCCGGGCGAGGCCGCACCCCGTGACGCGACGACCCTCGTCCCGGACCTCGAGGACGTCGTCATCGCCCTGTCGCTGCTCCGGCGGCACCGGCACGGGCTGGCGTCGTGACGGCCACCGCCGTGGACCGGCCCTCCCCCGGTGAGCTGCTGCGGGCGGATCGTGCCGGGCGTCGCTTCGGGGACGTCGTCGCGGTCGAGGACGTGACGATGAGCGTCGGCGCCGGCGAGGTCGTCGGTCTCCTCGGCGCGAACGGCGCGGGCAAGACGACGCTGATCCGCATGCTGCTCGGTCTCATCGCGACGTCCGCAGGCGAGGTCGCGCTCCTCGGCGGCCCACCCGACCGCCGGCGGCGGACCCGTCTCGGTTACGTGCCGCAGGGGCTCGGGCTGTACGGCGACCTGACGGTCCGGGAGAACCTCACGTTCAGCGCGCAGGCGTACGGCGCCGCCACGCCGCGATTGCCCGAGGCGCTCCGAGCGAGCGCCGGCCGGCTCGTCGCCGAGCTCCCCCTGGGCCTGCAGCGCCAGCTCGCCTTCGCGTGCGCGCTCGCTCACGATCCCGTGGTGCTGGTGCTCGACGAGCCGACCTCCGGCGTCGACGCGCTCGCGCGGGCGGCACTGTGGGACACGATCCACGAGCAGGCCGAGAGGGGGGTCGGCGTGCTGGTGACGACGCACGCGATGCAGGAGGCGGCGCAGTGCGATCGACTCCTGCTGATGTCCCAGGCCCGACTGGTCGCACACGGCAGCGAGACCGACATCATCGGCTCGACCACCGCTGTCGCGGTGCGGACCGACGAGTGGGCGCGCGCGTTCGCCGTGCTCACCGAGTCCGGCCAGCCGGCGATGCTCGCGGGGCGCGACGTGCGCGTCGCCGACGCGGACGCGGACCGGGTGCGCCAGGTCCTGTCCGACGCCGGGGTGAGGGCCGAGGTCGTCGCGGTGCCCGCCACGATCGAGGAACGCATGCGGGTGCTCGCGGGGGCCTGAGGTCGCGTGCGGCCGTGGCTCGGGAGCACAGCGTCCAACCTGTGCCGGAGGCGCGGGCGAGCGGCCCGCAGTCGGGGTCCTCACGGGCGACAGGACTAAGGTCCCGGTACCGCACCGCCGTGGGCCGTCACGACCGGCGTCCGCACCGGAGCGGCTCGCCATCCGAACGGAGAGCTGATGCCCGTGCCGCGCCGTGTCGCCGTCCCCGCCCTGGTCGGGCTCGCGCTCGCGTTCGCCGCCGGGTGCGCGAGCACCGCACCGACAGCGTCGTCGTCGACGCGGGCTGCCCCGGCGACCGGCCCGGCGACCGCAGCCGCGCCCACCCTCGCGACCCCCGTCGCCGCGCCCACCACGACGCCCGGGCTCCGCGTCACCCCGCTCCCGGTCACCCTTCCCACCACCGTCTCCCGGCTCGTGGCGCTGCCCGCCGGCGACCGGATCCTGCTGCTCGGGGGCCTCGACGCCGGCACCACGACCACGGCCGCGATCCTGTCGGTCTCCCCGAGCACGGGCACGGTCACCACCGTCGGTCACCTCGCACAGGCCACCCACGATGCCGGTGGTGCGGTGCTCGGTGGCCGCGCGGTCGTCATCGGCGGTGGGATCTCGGCGTCGACCTCGGCCGTGCAGGCCGTCGCGCTGACCGGTGGCGCAGCGTCGATCAGCGGCCGTCTCCCGCAGGCCCGGTCGGACGACGCGGTCGCCTCCGACGCGACGACCGCCTATGTCGTCGGCGGCTACACCGGGAGCACGGCGCTGCCGGAGATCCTGGCCACGACCGACGGCGCGTCCTTCCACGTGGTCGGGCGCCTCGCCCTCACCGTCCGGTACCCGGCCGTGGTCGTCGTCGGGAGCACCCTGTGGGTCTTCGGGGGCGAGCACCTGGGCACGGCGACCGACGCCATCCAGCGCGTCGATCTCACGACGGGCACGACCGTCGTCGCCGGGCACCTCCCTGGACCGCTGGCCCACGCGGGAGCGACCGTCCTGGACGGCACGGTCCTCGTGATCGGCGGCACGGACGGGCACGTGCACCAGGGCACGATCTACCGGTTCGACCCGGCGACGGTCACCCTGACCGCTGCTGGTGCCCTGCCGGTGCCGGTCTCCGACATGGCCGTCGCCGTGCTGGCCGACGGCGCCTACGTCGTCGGCGGTGAGACCGCGGACGTCGGCGGCACGGTCACGTCGGTCGGCACGATCACGCGGCTGCAGCTCGCCCGCTGAACCGACCGGCGCGGGCACCTCGACCGCTCCTCCACCGCGCCCGGTCCGCTCACCAGAAGCCGGGCGTCGCCTGCGTCGTGCCGACGGTGGCGGCGTACGAGTGCGGCGGGACGACGTCGATCCCGTCCGGGTTGTCGAGGTAGCCCGGCGTGCTGCCGGCGACACCGGTGTGCCCGTACTGCCACACGATCCTGTTCTGGGCCGGGTCGATCACGATCACGCGGTGGTTGTAGTCGTCGTTGAGCATGATGTCGCCGTTGGGCAGCCCCTCGGCCAAGGACGGGTGGTCGAGCCTGCCCGCACCGCTGGTCGGGTTCCACCGCCACAGCGCCGTGCCCGTCGCATCGAAGATCACCGCCTGCCCCGGGTCGGTGTAGCCGACCGTGAGGTACTGCCCGGGCTTGTACTGGTTGGAGTCCGACGGGTACGTCACCGCAGGGACGTGCGTCGACCAGAACACCTGGCCGCTGCGGTCGATCTCGTCGACCCAGCTCCCGTTGATCTCCGTGACCAGGAAGTGTCCGTCCGGGAGCGGGAAGACGCCGTTCGGGCTGCCGAACCGGGCGGGCGGGTGGTGCGCGCACGAGCCGAGCGTGCCCAGGGTCCACAACGGCGCGGGTGAGGTCGGCGACAGGTCGACCAGGCGGCAGTTCTTGATGTCGGCCGCGACCACCGTGCCGCCGGGCAGCATCATCGCGTCGTCGGGGTTCCACAGCTGGTTCGGACCCGAGCCGTGCGTCCCCGGGGTCCCGTAGCGCCAGACGATCGTGCGCGTGGCGATGTCGATCTCGGTGATGACGAAGTCGTCTTCTTCGGTCGCGATGATGTCCTTGCCATCGGGGCTGAAGAAGACGTCGTCGGGGATCCGGAAGCTCTGGCCGGCGGCGAGGTCGCCCGCCTGCGGCCACTGCCACAGCACCTGGCCCTGGGGGCTCACGACGACCAGGCGGTCGTTCTTCTTGTCGGCGATGATGATCGGCCCCGGCAGCACGCTCGGGTCCGATCCGGGGGCAAGGTTGCCGGGATCGCCCGCGGCGGCGGCCGGTGGCCACGCGGGTGACGGGGACAGGCTCGGGGCGGCCGACGCCGTCACCGCGACGGCGGGGGTCGCTCCAGCACCGCCGGTCGCCGACGTCCGGGTCGCGAGATCCGGGGTGGTCGAGGTGCACGCCGTGAGCGACAGGATCGACGCTGCTGCGGTCACCAGGACGAGGCCCCGCGCCGCCCGCGCGCGCCCGAGCAGCGCCGGCCGACGCAGGATCGCGCTCACGTCCTTCACGCCCATCAGAGCACGGTAGCCGACCCTTACCTCAACCTCCGCGCACCACGTCCGTCGCGCTCCGACGCGCCGGTCGACACGCGCGTGCGTACTCTGCGATGAGCGAGCTCCCAGGAGGCAGTCGTCGATGAAGCCGTATGCCGTGCGCACCCACCCGTCTGCCGAGCACCTGCCCCGCGAGGACCAGCTCGCCTGGCGGCTCGCGACGGTGGCGACCGACGCGGTGGCGGTCGAGCCGGCCGTGGTCGAGATGATCGGCAACCGGATCATCGACAACGCCGCGGTGGCCGCCGCGTCGGTCGCGCGGCGCCCGGCGGTCGTCGCCCGCGCGCAGGCCGTCGCCCACCCGGCGGACCCGGGAGCGACGGTCGTCGGCCTGCCGGCCGATCGCCGGTTCTCGCCCGAGTGGGCCGCCTGGGCGAACAACGTCG
>JAKBFW010000011.1 GCA_021833345.1 Pseudomonadota bacterium
CAGTGGCCAGGCCGATACGCAGCTCATCGAAGACGTTGACGTCGAGCAAGGGGTCCTACTTCCTTCGCTTGCCGGATCGATCGCGACCCAGCGGTGATGGAGGTGCAACTGTGGTGTCGGAACCCGGCGCCGCCCGCGGACGGCGCCGGGGCCGAGGTCAGATCTCTTCGACGCTGCTGGCGTTCGGCCGGCGGGACAGGTCGATGCCGAGCTCTTCCGCTGCGCGGTAGACCTCGTCGTCGCTCTCCTTCATGTCGATCGTGGTGCCGTCCGAGGACAGCACCTCGACGTTCAGGCAGAGCGACTGCATCTCCTTGAGGAGCACCTTGAACGACTCCGGGATGCCCGAGTCGGGGATGTTCTCGCCCTTGACGATCGCTTCGTAGACCTTGACGCGTCCGGGGACGTCGTCGGACTTGATGGTGAGGAGCTCCTGGAGCGTGTAGGCGGCGCCGTACGCCTCGAGGGCCCAGACCTCCATCTCGCCGAACCGCTGGCCACCGAACTGCGCCTTACCACCGAGCGGCTGCTGGGTGATCATCGAGTACGGACCGGTCGAGCGGGCGTGGATCTTGTCGTCGACCAGGTGGTGCAGCTTGAGGATGTACATGTACCCGACAGCCACGGGCTCGGGGAACGGCTCACCGGAGCGGCCGTCGAACAGCCGCGCCTTGCCGGTCCCGTCGACCATGCGCTCACCGTCACGGTTCGGCAGGGTCGCCGAGAGCAGCCCGGTGAGGGCGTCCTCGTGCACGCCGTCGAAGACCGGGGTCGCCACCGGGTTGCCGGCCGGCGACTTCGCGGCGACGTCGGGGATGTCGTCGCGCCACGAGACGTCGCCCTCGGCGAGCGAGATGTCCCAACCCTGCTTCGCGATCCATCCGAGGTGGGTCTCGAGCACCTGGCCCACGTTCATCCGTCCGGGGACGCCGAGCGGGTTCAGGACGACGTCGACCGCGGTTCCGTCGGGGAGGAACGGCATGTCCTCGATCGGCAAGATCTTCGAGATGACGCCCTTGTTGCCGTGACGTCCGGCGAGCTTGTCGCCGTCGGTGATCTTGCGGCGCTGGGCGATGTACACCCGGACCAGCTCGTTCACGCCGGCGGGCAGCTCGTCGCCGTCCTCGCGGTTGAACGTCCGGACCTCGATGACCGTGCCGGACTCGCCGTGCGGGACCTTGAGGGACGTGTCACGCACCTCGCGGGCCTTCTCGCCGAAGATCGCCCGGAGCAGGCGCTCCTCCGGGGTGAGCTCGGTCTCGCCCTTGGGCGTCACCTTGCCGACGAGGACGTCGCCGGCGGACACCTCGGCGCCGATGCGGATGATCCCGCGCTCGTCGAGGTCGGCCAGGACGTCCTCGGAGACGTTCGGGATGTCCCGGGTGATCTCCTCAGGGCCGAGCTTCGTGTCGCGCGCGTCGACCTCGTGCTCCTCGATGTGGATCGAGGAGAGGATGTCGTCCTGCACGAGACGCTGCGACAGGATGATCGCGTCCTCGTAGTTGTGGCCCTCCCAGGACATGAACGCGACCAGCAGGTTGCGACCGAGCGCGAGCTCGCCCTCGTCCGTCGCCGGACCGTCCGCGAGGACCGAGCCGATCTCGACGCGTGCGCCGTGGTCGACCAGCACGCGCTGGTTGTAGGACGTGCCCTGGTTCGAGCGACGGAACTTCGCCGCACGGTAGCTCGTCGTCGTGCCGTCGTCGTTCGCGACGACGATCAGGTCGGCAGAGACCTCGGTCACGACACCGGCCTTCGACGCGACGATCACGTCACCCGCGTCGACCGCCGCACGACGCTCCATGCCGGTGCCGACGAGCGGCGCCTCGGAGCGGACCAGCGGAACGGCCTGACGCTGCATGTTCGCGCCCATGAGCGCGCGGTTGGCGTCGTCGTGCTCGAGGAACGGGATCAGGGCCGTGGCGACCGACACCATCTGGCGCGGGGAGACGTCCATGTAGTCCACGGCGGTACCGGTGACGTAGTCGATCTCGCCGCCCTTGGTGCGCACGAGCACGCGGTCCTCGGCGAACGTCATGTTCGGGTTCAGCGGCGCGTTCGCCTGAGCGATGACGTAACGGTCCTCGTCGTCGGCGGTCAGGAAGTGCACGTCGTCCGTGACCCTGCCCTCGTCGACCTTGCGGTACGGGGTCTCGACGAACCCGAACGGGTTGATGCGTCCGTACGTCGCGAGCGAACCGATCAGGCCGATGTTCGGGCCTTCCGGGGTCTCGATCGGGCACATGCGGCCGTAGTGCGACGGGTGGACGTCACGAACCTCCATGCCGGCGCGGTCGCGGGACAGACCACCCGGGCCGAGCGCGGACAGGCGGCGCTTGTGCGTCAGCCCCGCGAGCGGGTTGTTCTGGTCCATGAACTGCGACAGCTGCGAGGTCCCGAAGAACTCCTTGATCGACGCCACCACCGGGCGGATGTTGATCAGGGTCTGCGGCGTGATCGCCTCGACGTCCTGGGTCGTCATCCGCTCGCGCACGACGCGCTCCATCCGGGACAGGCCGGTGCGCACCTGGTTCTGGATGAGCTCGCCGACCGCACGGATGCGACGGTTGCCGAAGTGGTCGATGTCGTCGGTCTCGACGCGGACGTCGATCGGCTCACCGGCCCGCAGGCCACCGATCGTCGCGACCTCGGCGTGCAGCGCCGCGAGGTACTTGATCGTCGCGACGATGTCCTCCTTGGCGAGGACCGACGCGCTGAGCGGGAAGTCGATGCCGAGCTTCTTGTTCACCTTGTAGCGACCGACCTTCGCGAGGTCGTACCGCTTGCTGTTGAAGTAGAAGTTGTCGATCAGCGCGCGACCGGCCTCGACCGTGGGCGGCTCGCCCGGACGGATCTTGCGGTACAGGTCGAGCAGCGCCTCGTCCTGCGTGTTGACGTGGTCCTTCTCGAGGGTGTCGATGACGGCCGGGAACTGCGCGAACTCCTCGCGGATCTCCGACTCCGTCATGCCGAGCGCCTTGAGCAGCACCGTGGCGTTCTGCTTGCGCTTCCGGTCGACGCGCACGCCGACGTGATCACGCTTGTCGATCTCGAACTCGAGCCAGGCGCCCCGCGACGGGATGATCTTCGAGGTGAAGATGTCCTTGTCCGAGGTCTTGTCCGCCGTGCGCTCGAAGTACACGCCGGGCGACCGCACGAGCTGCGAGACCACGACGCGCTCGGTGCCGTTGATGATGAACGTGCCGCGGTCCGTCATGAGCGGGAAGTCGCCCATGAAAACCGTCTGGCTCTTGATCTCACCGGTGGTGTAGTTCACGAACTCCGCCGTCACGAAGAGCGGCGCGGCGAAGGTGAAGTCCTTCTCCTTGCACTCGTCGGCCGTGTACTTCGGCGGCTCGAAGCGGTGCTCGCGGAACGACAACGACATCGTCTGGGCGAAGTCCTCGATCGGGGAGATCTCCTCGAAGATCTCCTCGAGCCCTGCGGTCTCGGGGACGTCCTGACGACCGTTCTCGAGGGCGGCGGCCACCCGGGCCTGCCACTTCTCGTTGCCGAGGAGCCAGTCGAAGTTCTCGGTCTGGAGACCGAGAAGATCAGGTACCTCCAACGGCTCGTGGATCTTGGCGAACGAGATGCGACGGGACGCGGTGCGATTCGCGATAGCGTCGGCGGACGGTGCAGAAGGGGTGCGCGAGGCAGCCAAGAGGGGTCCTTCCCTGCGGATCGAGTGCGCTCTGCGCGGCCAGGACGAGGCGCGACCCCCCGGCCTCAAGCCCGCTGGCGTCGCGCACGACGACGTCGATCCGGGCTCGGGTTATTCGGGGTCGCGGGCAAAGGCCAGCGCAAAGCGCTAGCATAACCGGCCACAGGGTGCATGTCCACCTGGCATCGCAACCTTGCACCGTACGCCGCTGGGACGACGCAGGCCGGCACCCCACGCGGGGTGCCGGCCTGTTCTCGCTCGGCTACGCGCGGCGGACGTGACCGTCGCGCGCGCAGGTCACTTGAGGGTGACGGTGGCGCCTGCGCCCTCGAGGGCGGCCTTGGCCTTCTCGGCGGCCTCCTTGTTGACAGCCTCGAGAACCGCCTTCGGGGCGCCGTCGACGAGGTCCTTGGCCTCCTTCAGACCGAGGCTCGTGAGGGCACGCACCTCCTTGATGACCTGGATCTTCTTCTCGCCCGCCGCCTCGAGGATGACGTCGAACTCGTCCTTCTCCTCCTCGACGACGACCTCGGCGCCACCGGCGGCCGGGGCGGCCGCGACGGCGACCGGGGCAGCGGCGGTGACCTCGAAGGTCTCCTCGAACTGCTTCACGAAGTCGGAGAGCTCGATGAGGGTGAGCTCCTTGAAAGCATTGATCAGCTCGTCGGTGCTGAGCTTCGCCATGATGGCGTTCCTTCCGTGTCGTTCCTACCGGCCTGCTGACGGCAGAAGTGGGGGTGCGGCTTGGCCAGGAGGCTCAGGCTGCGTCTTCGATCGACTGCTTCTTCTCGCGAAGCGCGTCGATGGTGCGCACGGCCTGGGCCGCGGGCGCGGTGAAGAGGTACGCCGCCTGGTAGAGCGACGCCTTGAACACGCCGGCCGCCTTGGCCAGCAGGACCTCACGGGACTCGAGGTCCGCGAGCTTGTTGATCTCCGCGGCGTCGAGGGAGCGCCCGTCGAGGACACCACCCTTGATCACGAGCGCGGGATGCGCCTTGGCGAAGTCACGCAGACCCTTGGCTGCCTCGACCGGGTCACCGGTCACAAAGGCGATGGCCGACGGGCCGGCGAGGTGCGCGTCGATACCCTCGACGCCCGCCTCCTTGGCCGCGATGGCGGTCAGCGTGTTCTTCACCACGGCGTAGGTTGCGTTGCCGCTGAGCGCGCGCCGCAGCTGCTTGAGCTGGGCGACGGTGAGCCCGCGGTACTCGGTCAGCACGGCCGCGTTCGACTCGCGGAACTGATCCGTGAGCTCTGCGACTGCGGCTGCCTTGTCCGGCCTCGCCATGGCAATCCTTCCGGTGGTGGTGCCGCAGCTCGCCTACCTGGTCCGGACATGCGAAGAGCCCCGCGCAGGCGCGGGGCTCGAACCAATCGGATCACGTCCGACGGGATGAGACTCTCACCTGCGCTGGCCTCCGCTGATGCGGAACTTCGGTAGGCCTCCGAGAAGCGACGCCTCGGAAGGCGGTGAGTCTCGGGAGCCGACGACCTGCGGTCTTGGGCAACGATCAGAGTACGGCACCTGAACAGCGGAGCCAAATCAGCGGCCGAGCATGCGACGAGGCCCGGCGACATGTCGTCGCCGGGCCTCGTCTGGAGCGCGCTCGCGGTCAGGCGACCTCGGCGTCGTCCTCGGTCAGGTTCCGCGTCTTCGCCTGGTCGACCAGGATGCCGGGGCCGACCGTCGTGGCGATGGTCGCCTTCGTGATGTACCGACCCTTCGAGGACGCCGGCTTGAGCCGGAGGACCTCGTCGAGCACCGACGCGTAGTTCTGGACGAGCTGCACGTCCGTGAAGGAGACCTTCCCGATGATGAAGTGCAAGTTCGCGTGCTTGTCGACGCGGAACTCGATCTTGCCGCCCTTGATCTCGGTGACGGCCTTGGCCACGTCCATCGTGACGGTGCCGGTCTTCGGGTTCGGCATGAGCCCGCGCGGACCCAGCACCTTCCCGAGGCGACCGACCTTGCCCATGAGGTCGGGCGTCGCGACGGCGGAGTCGAAGTCCGTGAATCCGGCCGCAACCCGGTCGATCAGCTCGTCGCCACCGACGATGTCGGCACCTGCCGCACGCGCCGCCTCGGCACGGTCACCCGTGGCGAAGACCAGGACCCGAGCGGTCTTGCCGGTGCCGTGGGGCAGGTTGACGGTGCCACGGACCATCTGGTCCGCCTTGCGGGGGTCGACGCCGAGGCGGAACGCCACCTCGACGGTTGCGTCGAACTTGGCGGTCGCGGTCTCCTGCGCGAGGCGCACGGCCTCGAGCGGCGAGTAGAGGTGGTCCTTCTCGATCTTCTCGGCGGCTTGGCGGTACGCCTTGCTGTGCTGTGCCATCTGCTCTCTCCTTGTGATCAGCAGTCGTGGTCGATCGGGCCGCACATGGCCCTGCCACAGGACTTCCGGGTGGTGACGTGCGGGTGTGTCTGGTGATGCGGGTGAAACTCGGCGCGGACGTCAGCCCTGAACCGTGATGCCCATCGAGCGGGCGGTGCCGGCGATGGTCTTCTCGGCGGCGGCCAGGTCGTTCGCGTTCAGGTCGACCAGCTTCGTCGTCGCGATCTCGCGCACCTGCTGCGCGGTGATCTTGGCGACCTTGACCGTGTGCGGCGTCGGAGACCCCTTGGCGATGCCGGCGGCCTTCTTGATGAGCTCCGCGGCCGGCGGCGTCTTGGTGACGAACGTGAACGAGCGGTCCTCGTAGACCGTGATCTCGACCGGGATGACGTCACCGCGCTGAGCCTCGGTGGCCGCGTTGTACGCCTTGCAGAACTCCATGATGTTGACGCCGTGCTGGCCCAGTGCGGGACCGATCGGCGGCGCCGGCGTGGCGAGCCCAGCCTTGATCTGGAGCTTGATCAGGCCGGTGACCTTCTTCTTGGGAGGCATGTCGGGTCCTTCGTCGTGACTTCGTGGTGGACGGCGCCGCGCGACGCCGTCGGGTTGGTCAACCTAGATCTTGGCGACCTGGTTGAACGACAGCTCGACCGGGGTCTCCCGGCCGAAGATCGAGACGAGAACCTTCAGCTTCTGGCTCTCGGGGTTGATCTCGGAGATCGTCGCCGGCAGCGTGTCGAACGGGCCGTCCGTCACCGTGACCGACTCGCCGACGGTGAAGTCGACCGTGATCGCCGAGGCGGCCCGCGCGCCGCCCGCCGCGGCCGGGGCCTTCGGCGCGAGCGTCGAGCCGAGCATCGAGAAGACCTCGTCCGGGGTCAGCGGGACGGGCTGGTGGGTGTGGCCCACGAACCCGGTCACCCCCGGCGTGTGCCGCACCGCTCCCCACGACTCGTCCGTCAGGTCCATCCGGACCAGCACGTAGCCAGGGATGCGGACGCGGCGAACCGTCTTGCGCTGCGCGTTCTTGATCTCCACGACCTCTTCCATGGGGACCTCCACCTGGTAGATGAAGTCCTCCATGTTGAGGCTCTGCGTGCGGTTCTCGAGGTTCGCCTTCACGCGGTTCTCGTAGCCGGCGTACGAGTGGATCACGTACCACTCGCCCGGGAGCGCACGCAGGTGCGCCTTGAAGGCCACGACCGGGTCCTCCTCCACCGCGACGGCGGGCTCGGCATCGGCAGCGGGCTCAGGAACGATGACACCGTCCTCCTCGGCGGCGTCAGGCTCCTCGAGGGTGTCGCCCTCGGCCTCGGTGGCCTCGGACACCTCAACAGCACCGCTCGACTCGAGGGCGTCGTCGACGTCCATCTCGACCTCGTCGACGGTCGGGTCCTGCGACTCCTGCGCCACGTGCGAACCTGCTTTCTGCCTCGATCACTTCACTGCGGGGACCTTCACGTGCGGGCACCGGACAACGGCGCCCTGCCGGACGTCAGCCCCCGAACACCCAGAACACGACCTTGCCGATGCCCAGGTCGACCACCGTGACGAACGCCATGACGACGAGCACGAACACCAGCACGACCGACGTGTAGGTCATCAGCTCCGACCGCGTCGGTCGGACGACCTTCTTGAGCTCGGCGACCACCTGACGGACGAACAGGGCGATCCGCGCGAAGAGGCCCTTCTGCTGGCTCGTGCCGGCAGGTCGGGACTGCTTCGAGCTGGTCGGAGCGCCGTCGGCGCCCGACGCCGCAGCACGTGCGGATTCGCTCACGGGGTCGTTCCCTACGTCTCGTCGAGTGGTGTGTCTGCGGACCACGGGCTGACCGCAGGAGGTCCTTCCGGGAAGAACCGATCCGCAAGCGCAGGGCAGGCGGGGCTCGAACCCACAACCGCCGGTTTTGGAGACCGGTGCGCTACCAATTGCGCCACTGCCCTTCGGTGCCGGTGACCGCCCATGACCGCACCAGACAGACCAGGGTACCTGCTCAGGAACCCGTCCGCGGGCACGACTCATCATGGCGGGCGTCAACCACCGACGGGCCACTGTACGCGGTCCTCCGGGGATGGCCTAACCACAGGGCGTCTCGCATGCTCGACAGCCCTCAACGGGCAGCCGCTCTTCTGTCAAGATGGACGACGTGACCCACGACACCGGCACCTCCGCACCCTCGCCCTCCGCACCGCCCTCCCGACCCACGAAGCCTCGCGTCTCGGCGCGGCTCGCAGCGATCGCCGAGTCCGCGACCCTCGCGGTCGACGCGAAGGCGAAGGCGCTCAAGGCCGCAGGCCGTCCGGTGATCGGGTTCGGTGCGGGCGAGCCCGACTTCCCCACGCCGCAGTACATCGTCGACGCCGCCGTGCTCGCGGCGAACGACCCCGGCAACCACCGGTACTCCCCCGCGGCCGGCCTGCCCGTGCTGCGCGAGGCCATCGCCGCGAAGACGCTGCGCGACTCGGGCTACGAGGTCGCGGCGAGCCAGGTGCTCGTGACCAACGGCGGCAAGCAGGCCGTCTACCAGGCCTTCGCCGCGATCGTCGACCCGGGCGACGAGGTGCTGCTCCCGGCGCCCTACTGGACGACGTATCCCGAGGCGATCCGGCTCGCGGGCGGTGTCCCCGTCGAGGTGTTCGCCGGGGCCGACCAGGGCTACCTCGTCACCGTCGACCAGCTCGAGGCCGCACGCACGGACCGCACCAAGGTTCTGCTGTTCTGCTCCCCCTCGAACCCGACCGGCGCCGTCTACTCCCCCGAGGAGACCGCCGCGATCGGGCGCTGGGCCCTCGAGAACGGCATCTGGGTCGTCACCGACGAGATCTACGAGCACCTGACCTACGACCACGCCGTGTTCACGCCGATCCTCCGGGTCGTGCCGGAGCTCGCCGACACGACGATCGTCCTGAACGGGGTCGCGAAGACCTACGCCATGACCGGTTGGCGCGTGGGCTGGATGATCGGTCCGGCCGACGTCATCAAGGCAGCCACGAACCTGCAGTCGCACCTGACGTCGAACGTCGCGAACGTCTCTCAGCGCGCGGCCGTGGCGGCGGTGTCGGGCGACCTCGCGGCCGTCGAGACCATGCGTGCCGCGTTCGACCGGCGCCGGAAGATCATGGTCGAGATGCTGTCCGCGATCGAGGGTGTCGTCTGCCCGATCCCTCAGGGCGCGTTCTACGTCTATCCGAACGTCGAGGGCGTGCTCGGGAAGACGATCCGTGGCGTGACGCCGACCACGTCCGCGGAGCTTGCGGCGCTGATCCTCGACCAGGTCGAGGTCGCGGTCGTCCCCGGCGAGGCGTTCGGCCCGAGCGGGTACCTCCGACTCTCCTACGCGCTCGGCGACGCCGACCTCGTCGAGGGTGTCGGCCGCATCCAGTCGCTGCTCGCCGAGGCGCGCTAGGCGCGTCGGCCGCGGGCACTGCGGGCGCTCCGGGCGCTTCCGGCACGGGACGGTCAACCGATCGGTCGACCTCCGGTCCTGCCGACCCGTGCTGTCGACGGGACCGGAGGTGCGCCAGGCTGTCCCCATGAGCCCCACACGGCACGGTGCGGACCACGGGGACGGCGACGCCGTCGTCGTCGAGGGCCTCGCGAAGCACTACGGAGACAAGAAGGCCGTGGACGGCCTCGACCTGACCGTGCACCGAGGCGAGGTGTTCGCGGTGCTCGGCCCCAACGGCGCCGGCAAGACGACGACGATCGAGATCCTCGAGGGCTACCGCGAGCGCGACGCCGGCTCGGTGCGGGTCCTCGGGGTCGACCCGCAGACGGCGGACCGGGCCTGGCGCAGCCGGATCGGGATCGTCCTGCAGAACGCGAGCGACCAGGCCGAGCTCACCGTCGGCGAGCTCGTGCGGCACGTCGGCGGCTTCTACCCCGACCCCCGCGACCCCGACGAGGTGATCGACGCGGTCGGGCTCCGTGAGAAGGTCCGCACGCGCACCCGCCAGCTCTCCGGTGGCCAGCGCCGACGCCTCGACGTCGCCCTGGGGATAGTCGGACGGCCCGAGCTGCTGTTCCTGGACGAGCCGACCACCGGGTTCGACCCGGAGGCGCGTCGCGCGTTCTGGGATCTCATCCGCGGGCTGCGCGACGACGGGACCACGATCCTGCTCACGACGCACTACCTCGAGGAGGCGGAGAACCTGGCCGACCGGTGCGCCGTCGTGCGCGACGGTCGGGTCGTCGCCCTCGACGCGCCCGCCGCCCTCGGTGGACGCAGCGCGCGGCAGGCCGTCGTGCGGTGGACCGAGGACGACGTGACGCGGCAGGTGTCGACCGACACCCCCACCGCCGTGGTCGCCGAGGTCGCTGCGCGGTTCGCCACCGGTGAGGTGCCCGGCCTGCAGGTGCTCCGACCGACGCTCGAGGACGTGTACCTGAGCCTCATCGGCGAGGCCTCCACGACCCCCGGCGCCGATCCGGACGCGGCCCCGACTCGCGTCGGCCCGGCAGGAAGCACGACGGAGGCACGTCGATGAGCGCAGCCATGCCCCTCAGGCCGACCGCCGGAGCGACGACGCACAGACTGCCGTCGGTGCTCACGCTCGGGCTCGCGCGCACCCGGATCGAGGTCCGGCAGTTCTTCCGCGAGCGGGACGCCGTGGTGTGGATCTTCGCCTACCCGATCATCATGCTGGCGATCTTCGCGACGGTGTTCGGACAGGGCGACGCCAGGGTGGGAGCGACGGGCACGTTCGCCGGGATCCCGTTCGGGCAGTACTTCCTGCCCGGGATGGTCGCGACGGGCGTGATGCTCTCGAGCTTCCAGAACCTGGCGATCACGATCGCGGTCGAGCGCGACGACAGCACCCTCAAACGGCTCCGCGGCACGCCGCTGCCCGCGTCCGCGTACTTCCTCGGGAAGATCGGCTCGGTCCTTCTCACGTCGCTGGTCCAGACGGCGCTGCTGCTGCTCGTCGCCGCGACGGTGTTCGGCATCGAGATGCCGTCGACCGCCCAGCGGTGGATCACGTTCGCGTGGGTCTTCGCGCTGGGCACCGCCGCCGGCGCCGTGTGCGGGGTCGCGTTCTCGTCGGTCCCCCGCACCGGGAGAAGCGCGTCCGCCGTCGTGACGCCCGTCGTGCTCGTGCTGCAGTTCATCTCCGGGGTGTTCTTCGGGTTCACGCAGCTCCCCGGCTGGATGCAGGACGTCTCGTCGGTCTTCCCGCTCAAGTGGATGGCCCAGGGCATGCGCTCGGTGTTCCTGCCGGACCAGTTCCAGGCCCACGAGGTCTCGGGATCGTGGGAGCACGGTACGACCGCGCTCGTCATCGGCGCCTACCTGGTTCTCGGGCTCGTCCTGGGGGCCCGCACCTTCCGCTGGCGGCGGCGCGACGACGGTTGAGACCCGCAGGTCGCGCTGGCGCTGCTGGTCGAGGGCGACGTCCCGACCGATCATCTGGGCCCCGTCGCGGGCCAGCTCACCGTGCCTCTCGTGTTCGCCATCATGCTCGGGCTGTGGATCGCGCTCGTCTCGGAACGGAGCGAGGACCGCGCCGAGCTGCTCAAGTGGCTCGAGAGGCTCGGGGCGACCCAGCACGAGCTCGCCGCAGCGCACCGGGCCGAGGGGGTGACGGCCGAGCGGCCGCGCGTGGCGCACGAGATCCACGACACGCTCGCGCACGGCTTCACCTGCATCGCGATGCTCGCCCCGACCGTGGCCGCAGAGGTGGCGCCTGCCGACACCGCTGCGGCGACCCGGCGCCACGCACTGATCGAGCAGACCGCGCGGGAGAACCGGGCGGAGGCGCGCGGGTTGGTCGCCGCGGTCTCCCCGGTGGCGCTCGACGACGGGGTCGGGACCGCATGGCGTCGCGGGAGATCGAGGTCCTCGAGCGCGGGACCCTGCCCGGCAGATGCGCTCGAGCTGACATCGCGACTCGTTCTCATGGCGCTCTCATCACAGACCTGGATACTGGAGGCATGGCCCGTGTCCGCACCTCCGTCTCGCTCGGCACCGTCGCCGTGCTGGTGCTCGGTGGGCTGAGCCTCGGTCTCGGCAGCGTGACGATGCCGGGCTCCACCACGCTCGGCGGCCCCGTCGTGCTGCCCGCGCGGCCGGAGCTCCAGCGTCCGCTGTTCGCGGCCCTGGAGGGGACCACCGATCCGCGCGCCGCCGGGATCGAGCCTGCAGCCGTCGAAGCCGTCGGCGTCCGGGCGCCGACGCCGATCCGCGCGGCGGCGCTCCGCACCGCGACGAACGGCACCGCCTCCCACCGCGACCCCACCGGTACCACCGGCACCGCACAGACCAGGACGACCGGGGCCGACACCCGGGCGTCGACGGGGTCGACGGTGCCGGCTCCCGACGTCCGCGCCACCGGCACGGTGACGACGCCGACGTTGGCACCCGTCGAACCGGCGCATGCGCCGAGCGCGCCCTCGCGCAGCGACGAGATGCGTGGTGCCCTCGTCAGCCCGATCGAGCTGATGACGAGCGGCACGTCCACACCTGAGGGCACCCGTACCCACCCCCAGCCATGAGGACGACGGTTCTGCGCCCGTTCGCACGGTGGCGCGCACGCCGTCAGCACCTCTCCGTCCGCACCCGGGTCCTTGCGGCGGTCCTGGCCCTCGCAGCACTTGCGATGGTGATCGCCGGCGCGACGTCCACCCTGCTGCAGTACCAGCGCACGGACGTGCGGATCGACGACTCGCTCACCCGCGCGGCCCAGGACCTGCGCGACTTCGCCGCGTCCGACCTCGACCCGGCCACCGGGAAGCCGTTCGCCTCGATCGACGACCTGCTCTACCTTGCGGTGCAGCGACGCGCGCCCGCCGCTGACGAAGGGGTGATCGCGCTCGTCAACGGCGTGGAGAAGTGGCTCGCGGCCCCGACCGTCAGCCTGCGACTCGAGGCCGACCCCGAGCTGATGCACAGGCTCCGGTCGCTCGACCCGACGGTCACACCCCGACTTCAGACGATCCGGACCGCGGTCACGGAGTACCGGTTCGTCGCGATCCCCGTGAACGTGCAGGGCGACACCGCCCAGGGGTTCTTCGTCGTCGCCGTGGACAGGTCAGCCGAGCTCAGGGCGCTCGCGGTCTCGTCCCGCAGCTACGCCGTCGTCGCCCTCGGTTCGTTGTTGATCATCGCGGCCGTGAGCTGGTTCGTGGTGGGGGCGCTGCTCCGCCCGATCCGCCTCCTGCGCGACACGGCGCGGAGGATCACCGAGGCGGACCAGTCCGAGCGGATCCCGGTGACCGGTCGGGACGACCTCGCGGACCTCGCCCGCACGGTGAACGCGATGCTCGACCGGGTTCAGGGCGCGTTCGGCTCGCAACGGCGCCTGCTCGACGACGTCGGGCACGAGCTCCGGACCCCGTTGACGATCGTCCGGGGCCACCTGGAGCTGATGGACTCGACGAGCTCGGCCGAGGTGGAGTCGACGCGCGCGCTCGCTCTCGACGAGCTCGACCGCATGCAGCGCCTCGTGGACGACCTCGTCACGCTCGCGACGGTCGACCGGCCCGACTTCGTCCGACCGACACGGACCGACCTCGGGCGACTGACCGACGACGTCCTGGACAAGGCGCGTCCGCTCGGCGACCGGCGCTGGCAGGTCGAGGCCAGGGCGGACGCGACGGTGCTCGTCGACGGGCAGCGCCTCACGCAGGCGTGGCTGCAGCTGATCGCCAACGCGGTAGCGATCACGACCCCCGGCGCGCGGATCCGCATCGGGAGCGCCGTCCGCGGGGGTCGCGCGTTGGTGTGGGTGCACGACGACGGCCCGGGCATCCCGCCCGAGGACATGCCGCGACTTCTCCAGCGGTTCGAGCGCGGAGGCAGCTCTCGGCGAACCGATGGTGCCGGCCTCGGGCTGCCGATCGTCTCGGCGATCGCCGAGGCCCACCACGGCGAGGTGCGGCTCGACTCCTCGACCCCTCTGCCGGCGGTCGAGCCGACAGGTGCCGAGAGCGACCGTTGGGGGGCGCTGGCCGGCGCGAGACTCGTGATCGACATCCCGGTGCTCGGCGTCCCCCTGGCGGACGACGCGCGCGGCGACGATGCTTCACCTGACGTCGCTCGTGGGATCAGCAGAGCGTCGACGACGGAAAGGTTGGTAGGCCGGTGACGCAGATCCTCATCGCTGAGGACGAGGACCGGATCGCGGCCTTCGTCGCCAAGGGGCTCCAGGCCCACGGGATGACGACCTCGGTGGTGGCGAGCGGGCGCGAGGCGTTCGACCAGGTGATGTCCGGCGGCGTCGACCTGCTGCTCCTCGACCTCGGGCTGAGCGACGGCGACGGCGGTGAGGTCCTGCGCCAGATGCGGGCGGAGGGAAGCACGGTGCCCGTCATCATCCTCACGGCGCGCAGCTCCGTGACCGACACGGTGGCCGGCCTGGAGAACGGCGCGGACGACTACATGTCGAAGCCGTTCCGTTTCGAGGAGCTCTTGGCGCGGATCCGGCTGCGGCTCCGCGGCGCCGCGGCGCCGGCCGCAAGCGAGTCCACCCTGGCGCAAGGACGCCTCTCCCTCGACCTGCTCACGCGGCGGATCGCCGTCGACGGCGCCGAGGTCGAGCTGTCTGCGCGCGAGTTCGCACTGGCCGAGGCGTTCATGCGGCACCCGGATCACGTGTTGAGCCGCGAGCAGCTGCTCTCCCAGGTCTGGGGCTACGACTTCGATCCCGGGTCCAACGTGGTGGACGTCTACGTCCGCTACCTCCGGCGCAAGATCGGCTCGGAGTTCATCTCGACCGTCCGCGGCATGGGGTACCGGCTGGTCGGCACCCCTGCGGTCACCGAGCCGGACTGACTTCCGGAGCGTCACGCGGCGGCGCTGGCGGTCGCCCCAGGTCGGCGGGAGAACCTCCGGGCGCACGACGGTGCGTCGACCAGGGGGGTGGTCCCGGTCGACGCACCGTCGCATCGATGCCGCTCGCGGTCAGCGCTCGTCGGCTTCTGTCAGCGTCGGTCAGCGTCCGGCGTGGCCGTCAGCGGCCGGCAGCGGCCGGCAGTGCCCGGCAGGGTTCAGGGCAGTGCCCGGTCAGTGACCCGAGGTGGCTGTGCGCTCGTGCGTCGACGTGCTGACCTGCGCCTGGTCACGAACCTGAGCCTGCACGGAGGACTGCATCTCCGAGCTGACCCGGGCCTGCGTCTGCGTCATCGTCTGCGTCTGCGTCATCGTCTGGGTCTGCGTCATCGCGCGTGCCGTCACCCGGTTGTCTGCCGGCGTCAGGGTTGCCGGGACGGGCTTCGAGGCGAGGACGGACACGGCCGTGGGGGACGACTGACGAACCTGGTCACCGTCACTGACGGTGTCGCAGTCCCGGAGGCGGTCCCTGGTCTGGTCCAGGGTCGCGTCCTGGTCCTTGTCACGCAGCTGGTCCTTGTCGCGGAGCTGGTCCTTGTCGCGGAGCAGGTCCGGGAGCGTGGTCACGACATACGTCGTGTCGTGGATCTTGTCGCGGTCCTGCGTCCTGTCCATGTCGCGGAGCTGGTCCCCGGTGCAGGTGGGGCTCGGGACGGTGGTGGGCGTCGTGGTCGTGGCCGAGATCGGGACGTCGACCCGCAGACGGTCCTGGTCGGCCGTGCGCAGGCGATCCGCCGTAGCGGTCGGGGAGCTGGTCGACGACGCCGTCACCGCGGAGAACGAGAACGACACCGGTGCCGTGGCCGACGCGAACGCGGCGGTCGCACCCAGTCCGACGACGCCGACAGCGCCGGCGACGATCCAGGAGATCTTGGTGTGCACGGTAGTGCTCCTCTCATCGGGCTGCGGGTGGCAGCCCTGGAACTGATGCGACACGGCTCTCGTGCTGTGTCACCACCAGGGTGGACCGCCCTGGTGAGAGGGGCAGGAGAGGGCGGTGAGACTCCTCTCACCCCCGTTCACCAGGCACAATGAACCGGTGCGCGACCTTGCTCGACTGCCCAAGGCTCACCTGCATCTGCACTTCACCGGATCCATGCGCGTCTCGACACTCGTCGATCTCGCCACCGAACGGGGCGTGCGGCTCCCCTCCGCGCTGATCGACGGTGACCCGCTGCGGGTCCCCGGCACGGAGCGCGGCTGGTTCCGCTTCCAGCGCCTGTACGACGCCGCACGCAGCTGCGTGCGATCGGAAGCGGCGATGCGCCGGATCATCGCCGAGGCGGCGGAGGACGATGCCGCCGAGGGATCCGGGCGCCTGGAGATCCAGGTCGATCCGACGTCCTACGCGCCCTTCGTCGGTGGCATCACGCCGGCCCTGGAGATCGTGCTCGACGCGGCGGTCGAGGCGGGCGAGGCGACCGGGATCGAGGTCGGCGTCATCGTGGCGTCGTCTCGGATGCGCCACCCGCTGGAGGCGCGGACCCTGGCGCGGCTCGCTGCCGCGCACGCCGGCGACGGCCCGGGTCAGGTCGTCGGCTTCGGTCTGAGCAATGACGAGCGGCGGGGCGAGACGGCCGACTTCGCTGCGGCGTTCGCGATCGCGCGGCGGGCCGGCCTCGCGTCGGTGCCGCACGGTGGCGAGCTGCTCGGACCGCAGCACGTGGCCGACGTCGTCGCACGGCTCGCGCCCGACCGGATCGGCCACGGGGTCCGGTCCGCGGAGGATCCCCGCGTGCTCGGCGCCGTCGTCGAGGCCGGCATCGCGCTCGAGGTGTGCCCGGCGTCGAACGTGTCGCTCGGGGTCTACACGACCGCCGCCGACGTGCCCTTGCGCGCACTGGTGGACGCCGGAGCGGTCGTGGCGCTCGGCGCGGACGACCCACTGCTCTTCGGCTCGCGGTTGACCCGGCAGTACGAGGATGCGCGGACCGTCCACGGGTTCAGCGACCGAGAGCTCGCGGAGCTGGCGCGTGGCTCCATCCGGGCATCGACGGCGTCAGATTCGACGAAGAGCCGGATGCTCGCCGGGGTGGAGGCCTGGCTCACCGACCCGAGCCCCTCCGAGAGGATCTGACAGGCTCGCGATCGCCTCGTCGGAGGCCGTCCTCCCGCACATCGTCCCGCTGGCGGTCGTGGCGGGCCTGCTCCTGTGACGCTGCGGATCGAGGTCGACCGTGCCGCGAGCGTCAGGACGGGACCGACGTGGCCCATCCCGACGCGAGATAGGCGGTGAAGCCCACCACCGCGGGGACGTCGAGGACGTACCCGGCCTTCGGATCCATCGCGACCTGCTCGAACCCGAGCAGCGCGCCGTCCGACGGATCGATCAGCAGCACGCATCGCACCGGCGCGACGAGCTCGAGCGACGTCGTGATCGCGATCGCCGGCCGTCCGGCACGATCGGTCACCGCCCCGAGCGTGACGACGCCCTTCTCCGCCGCGAGCATCTGCCACATCTCGCTGTCGACGACGCCCGGCACCACCTGCTGGTTGTGCACCTGGGGGATGTCCTGGAGCAGGCAGTCTGCGTCGGAGGAGCCCGGCACGCACCCGATGCCGTCGAGCAGAGCCGTCCGAACACCGCCTGGTCCGACCGCCGCCGCGAGCTGCGAGGCCGTCGGCTGGACCTGCGTGCCGGCGGGGAGCGTGGTCGACACGACCATTCCGGTCGCGCCACCCGGCGGGAGCCATCCATCCACCCGCAGGGGCGGCGTGGTCCGATCGTGCCGGACGCCCGACCCGTCCGCCGCCGTCCACGTCTCCGAGGAGACCGGACGGATCCCGGTCGCCCGCCTCTTGCCGTCCATCGCGGCCGTGAAGAGCCAGGTGTCCGAGCGCACGTAGGCGATGCCCCCGGGGCGGGGTGCAGCCGGACGTGCCGCGGCGACCCGCGCGAGCCGGAGGAGGGTCGCCTCGGCGGGCTCGCCCTCGGCCTTCCCGAACGGCGTGGCACCGACGAGCCCGTAGCTCAGGATCGGCGGCGTCTCCGCGCTCGCCGTGTCCGGCGCGCTCCACGGAGACACCACGAGGACGACCGCGACGGCGAGTGCCACGACTGCCAGAGCCAGACCTGCGCTCCGTCGAGCCCGGCCCGCACGGAGGCGACCGCCACGGGGTACCGGACCGAGGGGACGAGTCGGATCGCGTCGCGTCGCGAGGAGCCGGCGTCGGAGAGCCACCGCCTGCGATCGGTCCGCGGTGCCCTCGAGGGCCTGCGCAGGCACCGGGTTGGTGCCAGCGAGAAGCCGCCGCGTGAGCTCGAGATCCTCCACGATCGTCACCACCCCCCGTCGGACGTCGCGTCGTCGTCGGCACTGTCGTCGCCGCCGTCGCGCTCGCCGACCGGGCGCACCGCCGACGGGTGGCCACCGACCTGGAGGAGCCGCTCGAGCCTCGTCCGGGCACGGTGCAAGCGCATGGCAACCGCGCCGGTCGAACAGCCCAGCACCGTCGCGAGGCCCTCGAGGTCGAGGCCGTCCCAGGCCGCGAGCTGCAGGACCTCCTGGTCGCGGGGACCGAGCCGGCGCATCGCCATCCCCGCCACCAGCCGCTCGGCGACCACGTCAGCCGGGTCGAGCTCGACCACCGGGATCCCGGCGGCGAGCCCCGCCCGCAGGCGCACGTCGAGGCGGGCGGAGCACAACCGTGCCTGCTGCGAGCTCGCGAGGACGTTACGTGCCACCACGAGGATCCAGGCCTTCCGGTGCTCGTGCTCGTCGGGCACCAGGTCGAGTCGGTGCCATGCGGCGAGGAAGACCCGGGCGGCGACGTCCTCAGCGACATGCCACTGCGTCCGCCGCGCCGCATACCCGAGCACGACGGGGTACAGCTCGGCGAACATCGCCTCGAACTGCGTCTCCTGCACGCCGGGCCCCTTTGTCACGTCCTGGGGGAGTCTAGGCGCGTGCGACGGCGCCGACGTGAACAGGGTGAGTCGCTGCGGGATCCGCCTGGTCATCCCGTCAGCGGACGGTGTGGACGAGGGCTCGGCAGACCGACGCGGAGCAGCGCATCCACCCGCCGATGCAGCCCGACGGGCCGTGCGGCGCGAAGCGGATCGAGCGGGCGGGCGGGTCCCGCGACACGCGCCGGTGCCGACGGGTCGTCCGTTGCTCCACGTGCCCCCGTACCGGGAACGGTCGGTCGGGGCGCCCAGATCACCCCGGTCCGAAGTGATGGGCATCGCACCATCGGGCCGACGCTCAGACCGTGCAACCAACCAGGACGGGTTCCGGGACGAGGTCGACGCCGAAGGCACCCCGGACGCCGTCGCGCACCGTGCGCGCGAGCGCGAGGACGTCCTCGGTGGTCGCACCACCACGGTTCGTGATCGCGAGGGCGTGCGAGGTGGAGAGTGCCGCGGGTCCGGGAAGCCCGAAACCGCGCGCGAATCCGGCGTGCTCGATCAGCCACGCGGCACTCGTCTTCACCTGGTCGGGCCCCGACGGGTAGCGCGGCGCCGCCGCGGGGAGGCCCGCCGCCCCCGCAGCGTCGAGCACGGGGTTGGTGAAGAACGACCCCGCGCTCCAGGTGTCGTGGTCGGTCGGGTCCAGCACCATCCCCTTGGCGCGGCGCAGCTCGAGGACCGCGGCACGGACGTCGGCGAGCGGGGCGCGTCCTCCCGTCGCGATCCCCAGATGGCTCGCGAGCTGCGCATAGGCGATCGGCGCGGAGAGCGACCCGGACCGGAGCTGGAAGGTCACGTCCAGCACGACGAGCCGGGGGGTCGGTGTCCACCGCGACCCCCCACCCGAGCCGGTCACGGCCATCGAGGCCTTGAGCACCGACGTCCGGTACCCGAATCCGAGCTCGACGAGAGGCATCGTCCGGTGCGCGCGCCGCTCCCGGTCCCAGACCCGGACGAGGGCGATCGTCTGGGAGACCTCCTGCCCGTACGCACCGACGTTCTGGACCGGGGTCGCGCCCGTCGACCCCGGGATGCCCGACAGCGCCTCGATCCCGACGAGCTCCTGCGCGACCGCGTAGGCGACGACGTCGTCCCAGCGGGTGCCCGCGGAGACCGTCAGCGTCGTGCCGGCGCAGGCCGATGCGTCGGGCACGGCGATCGTCGTCCGGACGTCACGGACCACCACGCCCGCGAACCCGGCGTCGGCGACGAGCAGGTTGGACCCTCCCCCGACCACCAGGAGCGGCTCCCCCGCCAGGTCGGCCTCCTCGACGGCGGCGACGAGCTCGTGCTCGGACGACGTCTCGACATACCGTCCGACGGGACCTCCGACCCGCAGCGTCGTCAGCTCGGCCAGCGTCGACGGCGCGCTCCGACCGGGGGCGGCGAACCGGACGGGCGTCGTCGGTGCGGCGGGAAGCGGCTCGGGGATCTCGCAGGTCATCCGACCAGGCTAACGAGCCGGCACCGCGGCGTCGCCATCGACGACGCCGGGACCCCGGAGCGGTGCCGCTGCCCGCAGGACCGTCAGGCCGGCCACGACCGGGATCACGATCACGAGGAGCGCGTGCCGGTAGCCGACCTGGTTCGCGAGCAGACCGAGCAGGGGCGGGCCGGCGAGGAACGCGGAGTAGCCGATCGTGGAGACCACGCTCACCCGCGCAGCCGCCCGAGCCGGGTCGTCGCTCGCGGCACTCATCCCGACCGGGAAGCCCAGCGCGGCACCCACCCCCCACAGCGCGACGCCCACCAGGGCGATCGGCATGCTCGGGACGAGACCGAAGAGCAGCAGGCCGACCACGGCCAGTCCGGCTGCGAGGCGGAGCACGGGGATACGCCCGTAGCGGTCGAGCAGCGCCGTCCCGAGGAGTCGCATCGCGGTCATGGCCGTCACGAAGAGACCGAAGGCCAGGGCGCCACCGGCGTGCGTCGTGCCGAAGCCGTCGACGACCGACAACGACACCCAGTCGTTCGCCGACCCCTCGGTGAGGGCGGCGGCGAAGACGATCAGACCGATCATCAGGGTGCGCGCCTCGAGCCAGCCGGCGAACGCGCCGGGTCGGGGCGCGACGGGTGCAGCCCCTCCGGCACCGGCAGCCGCGGCTGCGCCGTCGGCATCGTCGACCGGCGCAGGCATCGCGGCCCCGTGCGGACGCGGACCGGGGAGGAAGGCGCGGACCGCCCACACCACCGCCACGGTGGACGCCACGATCACGATCGAGAGGTGCGCGAGCACCGAGGCGTGAAGGGCTGCCGCCACGGCCCCGATGCCGGCGCCGATCATCGTCCCGACGGAGAAGCCCGCGTGGAACCGCGGCATGATCGACCGCCCGAGGCGCTGCTCGACCGCGACCCCGGCGAGGTTCATCGCGGCGTCCCACACCCCGGTCCCGACACCGAACAGGACCAGCCCGGCGATCACGAGCGCGACGGTGCCCAGCGCGGAGCCGAGCGATGCCGTGAGCAGCCCGATCGCGCACAGCACGGCGAAGCTCGTCACCGTGCGCCGGGCACCGATGCGGTCGACGACCACCCCGGAGAGCGGGAGGGAGACCAGTGAGCCGATCGCCCCGACGAGCAGCAGCAGGCCGACCTGTGCCGGGTCGAGGCCGAGGGAGTCGCGGACGGCCGGGAGGCGTGACGCCCAGCTCGCGAAGTCGACCCCGCTGAGCAGGAAGACGACGAACACCGCGACCCCGGCGCGACGCACTGCGCGGTCGTTCGACTCGCCGCCCCGGCGGTCGCGCTCGTTGCTCAGCACGCTGACACCCTCTCAGACACGATCGTTCCGGGACTCGCCGGCTCGAGCGCCGACCGGCCGAGGAGCCGCGCGGGGGGACGCTCGTCGGATGCCGTGGCCACACCCGGTCGAGGTGGCACGGCAGCGACGACCGGTCGCGCGACGACACGGGCCACGCTGACGCTCGCCACCATCGCCACGCTGATCAGCAGCAACGCGTGCCGGGCTCCGACGGACTCGGCCACCAGCCCGAGCAGCGGCGGCGCGGCGAGGGCGGCCATCGAGGAGAACGCCGAGACCACGGAGACCCGGCCGGCGGCGCGCGTGGGATCGTCGGAGGCCGCGGCGATCCCGATCGGGACGGCGAGGGCGGCGCCGAGCCCCCATGCCGCCACGCCGAGGACAGCGACCTCCAGCCGAGGTGCGAGGCCGAAGACGGCAAGCCCGGCGAACGACACGACGCCGGACACCCGGAGCACGGCCACGCGGCCCCATCGGTCGATCAGCCTGGTCCCGAGGAGCCGGACCCCCGTCATCGACGCGACGAAGACCCCGAACACCGCCGCACCGACGGCCTCCGGCCGGCGGAACCCGTCGACGACGGCGAGCGAGAGCCAGTCGTTCGCCGACCCTTCGGTGAGGGCGGCCGCCATGATGACCACGCCGATCAGCAGCGTCCTCGGCTCGCTCCACGCCCCGAAGGCCGATCGGGTGCGGACTGCCACGCGCGGGGCCGCGGGGTCGCCCGTCGCGTCGGCCGCCACGTCCGCCCCGAGCGGGCGCACCGGCTGCGACTCGAGCACCGCGCCTCGGATCGAGGCCAGACGCCACACGGTGCCGACGATCGCGGTGGCCGCGAACTGGACGATCAGCGGCACGCCGAGCCGCGCGGCGGTGGCGCCGAGGAGCGACCCGAGCACGGCGCCGATCGAGAAGGCTGCGTGGAACTGCGGCAGGACCGTCCGCCGCATCCGACGCTCGATCGCGGCCGTCTCGACGTTGAGGGGAACGTTCCCGAGAGCGAACGACACACCGTTGAGGAAGACCCCGAGAGCGAGCAGCGGGACCAGCCCGAGCGTCGGCCCGAGCCCGATCAGCGCGAACGCGAACGCGAAGCCGACGGAGGACAGCAGGAGTCCGACCCGTCCCCCGTAACGCGTCACGAGAGCCCCCGAGAGGGTGACGGTCACGAGGGCACCGACCGACCCGGCCAGGAGCACGACGCCCAGCTCGGCCGTGCTCAGCCCGAGGGCGTCGCGAACCGCGGGGATGCGCGCCAGCCAGCTCGAGTACATGAGCCCGTTCAACGCGAACAGTCCGATGAGGAGTCGGCGGGCCCGCGCGACCGCGGCTGGGTCGACGGTGAAGGGGGCCGCGTCCGGGACGTGGACGCGCGGGGTGCGCACGATGGCTCCAGCGATGACGAGTGACGAGATCGAGTGCGTGCGGACGGTTGCGGACCGTCGGGCGACAGGTCGGTGGCTCCCGCACCATCGAATCGATTCGACAACCAGCAGAACGCATGGGTCGAATCGATTTGATGTTGGAACCTATCGTGACGGTACGCTGGCCCGCGAGTCAACTACGAAACGCCCGTCGCGCCGCCGGGCCCGGCGGCGGCAACCGAACCGCCCGATCGTCAGGACCTGGAGGTGACCAGCGTGGCATCAAGCCGTCCGACCCTCGCCGACGTCGCCGCGGCAGCAGGCGTGTCCGTGTCGACCGCCTCGCTCGCGTTCTCCGGCGCGGGCCCGATCGCCGCGACCACCAAGGACCGCGTGCTCGCGGCCGCGACCGCCCTCGACTACAGCGGACCCAACCCTCTCGGCCGGCAGCTGCGCAGCGGACGCTCCGGCATCGTCGGCGTCCTGATCGGCGACCAGCTCCGCCGCTCGTTCCGCGACCCGGTGTCGATCCAGATGCTCGACGGTCTGGCGAGCACGCTCGGGCCGCTCGGGTTCGGCGTCCTGCTGATCCCCGGTGCGGCCGACCAGCCGCCGGCCCACCTGGACCCGCTCGTCGAGTCCGCCGTGATGGACGTCGCCGTGCTCATCTGCGGCGCCACGGCCGACGACGCAAACCTCGCGACGCTGCGACGCCGCGGCATCCCCGTCATCTCGGTCGAGGGCGAGCCCCTCGAGGGCGTCATCGAGGTCGGGATCGAGGACCGCGTCGGCGCCGCCGAGCTGGGCCGCCACGTGCAGGGACTCGGTCACGAGCGGATCGCGATCGTCTCCCTCCCCTTCGACTGGCAGCGGCGCAGCGGGGTCGCGACCCCGGCCCGACTCGCCGAGATCCGCTGGGAGATCCCCCGGCGCCGTCTCGCCGGGCTGACCGACGCCGGGATCGTGCCGGTGGCGGTCTACGAGACGCCCGCCTCGCTCGTCGAGCACGGCAAAGCGGCCGGGCACGCCCTGCTCGCAGGGCCGGACCGGCCGACGGCGATCATCGCGCAGTCCGACCTGCTCGCGTCCGGCGTCGTCCTCGCCGCGCGCGAGCTCGGGCTCCGCGTCCCGCAGGACGTCTCCGTCGCCGGCTTCGACGGGCTCGACCTGCCGTGGCTGGCCCCGGACGTGCTCACGAGCGTCAGCCAACCGTTGGCCGAGAAGGGCGCCGTGATCGGACGGGCCGTCCAAGCGCTCATGTCGGGTGAGCTGCCCGGACCCGAGACGCTGGGCATGACCCTGCAGGTCGGCACGACCACCGGTCCCCCGCCGGCGCACTGAGCGGTCCTCGACCCCGCGACGCGCGGGCGGCCCGGACACGCAGGTCGCGTCAGCCCGCGAGCCGCCTCGTCACAGGAGACGGACGACCGCCTGGCACTTCGCGAGCACGCGCGACCCGCCGGACGTGACGACCAGGTCCACGCGAACCGTGCCCGACTCGGCATCCACCGAACCGACCGCGCCCGACACCTCGATGAACGCCGACCCGGGATCCGGCACCACGACCGGGCGTGCGAACCGCGTCTGGTAGTCGACCACGGCTCCGGGGTCGCCCGCCCAGTCGCCGACCAGGCCGATCACGGCCCCCATCGTGAACATCCCGTGCGCGATCACCCCGGGTAGTCCGACCTGGACCGCGACGCGCTCGTTCCAGTGGATCGGGTTGAAGTCACCGCTGGCGCCGGCGTAGCGCACCAGCCGCGCGCGATCCACCTCGATCCTGCGCGTCCCGATGTCGTCGCCGACGGCGATCTCCGCCAGGCGCGGCACCGCGCCGGTCACGCTCCGACCTCCGGGTCCGAGCCACGCACCGCGAGGGTCGAGACGACCCGCGCGACCGCGCTGCCGTCCTCGGTCGTGATCTCGGCGCGGGTCGTGACCATCGACAGCCCCCCGCGTTCGACGATCGCGTCAACGTGCAGCACCGTGACGAGGCGATCGCCCGCGTGGATCGGCCGGTGGTGGGAGAACCGCTCCTCCGCGTGGACCACCCGGCTGAAGTCGACACCGGCATCCGGGTCGCCGACGTACTGCTCCTCGGCGCGCTGGGCGATCACGACCGCGAACGTCGGTGGTGCGATGACGTCCGGGTAGCCGGCCGCGCGGGCCGCGTCGGCATCCCGGTGCAGGGGGTGATCGGCCCCGACGGCGTCGGCGAACTCATCGAGCTTCTCGCGCGCGACCTCGTACACGGGTCCCGGCGGGTACTCCCGGCCTGCGTACGCGGAGTTCACCGGCATGGGTGCGCCTTCCCGAGGAGGTCGATCCGTGCGTCCGTCAGGGGGCCTCCGGACGTCGCCGTCCCGGAGGCCGCCGTGCTACCTGCAGTAGCGGGGGCGGGACTCGAACCCGCGACACCACGATTATGAGCCGTGTGCTCTAACCACCTGAGCTACCCCGCCTTGTCGGAGATCGGGCCGACGCACGCGCGTCGACCCGCACCTCCCACAGAGCCCCGAAAGGGAATCGAACCCTTGACCTTCTCCTTACCATGGAGACGCTCTGCCGACTGAGCTATCGGGGCAGCGCGAGCAAGGTTACACGTCGCGGGCCGGGCCGCGAAATCCGCCCGAGCGGCCTCAGCGGCCCCTCACGCCGACCCCACGGGGTCCGTCACGCACGCCGCCCGACCACCCGCACGCCGGCGCGAGACGCACCACGGGGCGCCCTCGTCGAGGGCGCCCCGTGATGGTGGAGCTGCGGTGGCAGGTGAGGGATTCGAACCCCCGTAGGCGTTGCCAGCTGATTTACAGTCAGCCCCCTTTGGCCACTCGGGTAACCTGCCGCTACTCGTGGGGGCGCAGCCCTGCGGAGCCACGCCAGAATACAGACCAGAGCACCCAGGACGAAATCACGCCGACGGCGAGGAGCGCACCATGATCATCGTGACCACCAACGACATCCCCGGGTACGAGGTGACAGCGGTGATGGGCGAGGTGATGGGTGTGACGGTGCGGAGCCGCCACATCGGGGCGCAGCTGACCGCCGGGCTGAGGTCCCTGGCCGGAGGCGAGCTGCCCGAGATGACGCGTAACCTGCTGGAGTCCCGCGGTGAGGTCATGAACAGGCTCGTCGCCGAGGCCGAGGCGCGCGGCGCCAACGCGCTCCTCGCCGCCCGTTTCGACGCCAGCTCGATGGGCGACACCTGGACGGAGATCTGCGCCTACGGCACCGCGGTCCAGGTCCGACCCATCCCTGAGGGCCGGCCCGGAGCGACGCCGCAGTCGATCCAGCACGCGCAACAGCTCGGCCTCGCCTGAACCGACCGGCCCGGCCGGACCACACCTGACACCACGCGGCACCCACGCGAAGGAGCACCACCATGGCAAGCGAGTCGTCGTTCGACATCGTCAGCAAGGTCGACCGGCAGGAGGTCGACAACGCGCTCAACCAGGCCGTCAAGGAGATAGTCCAGCGCTACGACTTCAAGAACGTCGGCGCCTCGATCGCCTGGAGCGGCGAGACGATCGTGATGATCGCGAACTCCGAGGAGCGCGTGAAGGCGATCCTCGACGTGTTCCAGACCAAGCTCATCAAGCGTGGGATCTCGCTCAAGTCCTTCGACACCGGGGACGGCGAGCCGCGCGCCTCGGGCAAGGAGTACCGGCTCGAGGGGTCGATCGTCGAGGGCCTGAGCAGCGAGAACGCGAAGAAGATCGGCAAGATCATCCGCGACGAAGGCCCCAAGGGCGTGAAGTCGCAGATCACCGGCGACGAGCTCCGGGTCTCGGCGAAGTCCCGCGACGACCTTCAAGAGGTCATCACCCTCCTGAAGGGGGCGGATCTGGACGTCGCGCTCCAGTTCACGAACTACCGCTGAGCTGCAGGCCCGTCGCCCGGTCGATCTCCGTCCGGGCGGCACGATCTCCCCCTGAGCGGGCCCGCGCGATCAGGAGAGCGGGCGCCCGGCCATCGCCTCGAGCCGCGCGATGCGCTGCGTCATCGGCGGGTGCGTCTGGAACAGTGAGGCCATGCCGACGCCCCGGAACGGGTTGGCGATCATCAGGTGTGACACGTCGACGAGGCGCTGGTCCTGCGGGAGCGGTGCCCGCTTGACGCCGTACTCGAGCTTGCGCAGCGCCGACGCGAGGGCGAGCGGGTCACCGGTCAGCTTCGCGCCGTCCTCGTCGGCGTCGTACTCACGCGTGCGCGTGATCGCGAGCTGGATGACCATCGCGGCGACCGGCGCGAGCAGCGCGAACCCGATCGCGGCGAGCGGGTTCCCGCTCCGGTCCCGGCTCCCACCGCCCCCGAAGAACATCAGGAACTGCGCGAGCGACGTGATGATGCCCGCGACGGCTGCCGCCACCGACGACGTCAAGATGTCCCGGTTGTAGACGTGCATCAGCTCGTGCCCCAGCACGCCACGGAGCTCACGCTCGTCGAGCAGCTGGAGGATCCCCTCGGTGCAGCAGACGGCGGCGTTGCGAGGGTTCCGGCCGGTCGCGAAGGCGTTCGGAGCGGCGGTGGGCGAGACGTACAGGCGCGGCATCGGCTGACGTGCCGAGGTCGACAGCTCACGCACGATCCGGTACATCGCCGGGTACTCGATCTCGCTCACCGGACGTGCCTGCATGGCGCGGATCGCGATCTTGTCCGAGTTCCAGTAGCCGTACGCGGTCGACACCAGACCGAAGCCGACGAACAGGAGCAGCATGGTGGAGCTGCCGCGACCGAAGACCGCCCACACGCCAAGGAGCACGGCCCAGAGCACCCCGAACAGGGCTGCGGTCTTCAGACCGTTGAAGTGCTGGTGACCCATCACGTGCTCGCTCTCTGCGGCCCACAATGCTCACCGGTGGTGAGCTCGACGCTGCCGGCCTCTTCCTCGTCAACGCCGATCATGCCAGCCGGGTTCCCCGACGGCCGCTGCGCGGTCGGCCGAGCACGGCCTCCCCGAGCACGGCCTTCCCGCGCAGGGTCGCTCAGCCGAGCAAGGTCTCGCCGAGCGCGATCGCGACCATCTCGTCCCGCGGCACGACCTTGATGCGCTCGCGGCCTTGGGGTACGCCGAGGCTGCGCTCATGCGCATCGAGCAGCTCCCACGCCGACCACTCGACCGGCCGGACGCCGCGGGCCCGGAGAAACTCCGTGATCGCGCCCGGGTCGCGCTCCGGTGCGGAGAGCACCAACGCGCCGTCGGCGTCGAGGAGGTCCTCGACCAGGTGCGCGACCGTCTCCGACGCGTCGGACTTCGTGTGCCCGATCAAGCCGACCGGTCCGCGCTTGATCCAGCCCGTCGTGTAGACGCCGGGCAGAGGCTCGCCGTCGACGTCGACGACACGTCCTTCACGGTTCGAGATCACCCCCGCGGCGTGGTCGAACGGGAGGTCGGGCAACGGGGACCCGAAGTACCCGACCGCGCGGTAGACCGCCTGGACGGGCCAGTCGCGCAGCTCGCCGGTGCCCGTCACGGATCCGTCGCCGGTCAGGACCGTGCGCTCGGTACGCAGGCCGACCACGTGCCCGTCCTCCCCGAGGACCTCGGCCGGGCGGTTCAGGAAGTGCAGGTGGATGCGTCGGCTCGCGGTGCAGTCCTCCGGCTCCTTGAGGGTCCAGTCCGTCAGCGTCTTGACGACCTGCTTGGTCTGGTTCGAGGAGTGGATCGCGGACATCGACCCTTCGTCGAAATCGAAGTCCTCGGGGTACACGATCACGTCGACGTCCGGCACGTGACCGAGCTCGCGCAGCTCGAGCGGGGAGAACTTGACCTGCGCCGGACCGCGCCGCGCGAAGATGTGCACGTCGGTCACGGGCGACTGCTTCAGGACCTCGTACACGTTCGCCGGGACGTCGGTCGGGAGCAGGTCGTCCGCATGTTTCGACAGGATGCGGGCGACGTCGAGCGCCACGTTGCCGGCGCCGAGGACGGCGACCTCACGCGCCTCGAGCGGCCACGTCCGTGGCACGTCGGGGTGCCCGTCGTACCAGGACACGAAGTCGGCAGCGCCGTACGATCCCTCGAGGTCGATGCCGGGGATCGGCAGCGCCGCGTCGCGGATCGCACCGGTCGAGAAGACGATCGCGTCGTAGTGCTGCCGCAGCTCGGAGAGCTTGATGTCCGTGCCGTAGTCGACGTTGGCCAGGAGCCGCACGTCGCCGCGCTCGAGGATCTTGTGCAGCGCGACGATGATCTGCTTGATCCGAGGGTGATCCGGTGCGACGCCGTAGCGCACGAGGCCGAACGGTGCGGGCAGCCGCTCGAACAGGTCGATGCTGACGTCGACGCCTGCCTTGGAGAGGATGTCGGCGGCGTAGATGCCCGCCGGGCCGGCACCGACGATGGCGACGCGCAGAGGACCGAGGGTGCTCACGTGGGAGAGTGCCTTCCAGTTCCGGGAGACAGCCACGACGCGTACTCGCATGGTGGCCGTGCGGGCCCCGGTCCGGGTACCTGTCCTTGTGCGCAGTCGGCGAACCGAACGCCCGCATCGGGTGCTGGCGCCCAGTGTACGACCGGGAGGGCGACGCAGACATGGCGTGCCCACCTGACGGAACGTCCGGCCCGTCGGCCCGGCCGACACGATGCGGACACGACCCCCGCAGGGTCCGACCTGGACCGTACCGTCAGGGCATGAGTGCTGGCGGGTCGAACCCGCGACCGACCCCCGCACGGACCGGGCTGGCGCTGGGCCTGGGGGCCTACCTGCTGTGGGGCGGGTTCCCGCTCTACTTCCCGCTTCTCGACCCGGCGGGCGCGGTCGAGATCATCGCGCACCGGGTCGTCTGGTCCCTCGTGGTGTGCGTCGCGCTCCTGACGGTCACGCGCGGCTGGGAACCGTTTGCGGCGGCAGTGCGCCACCGCCGGACACTGGCTCTGCTCTCGCTCGCGGCCGCACTGATCGCGGTGAACTGGCTCGTCTACGTCTACGCCGTGCTCTCGGACCAGGTCGTCGACGCATCGCTCGGGTACTTCCTCAACCCACTCGTCACGGTGCTCCTCGCGGTCTTCGTGCTCGGCGAGCGGGTGCGCCCCGTCCAGTGGGTCGCTCTCGGGTTCGGAGCGCTCGCGGTGGTCGTCATCGCGGTCGGAGCCGCGCGGCTCCCCTGGATCGCCCTCACCCTGGCCGTCTCGTTCGGCCTGTACGGGCTGATCAAGAACCGGGTCGGTCGGACGGTCACCGCCCTCGCCGGGCTCGGTGTCGAGACCGCGGTCCTCTCCCCCGTCGCGCTCGCCTATCTCGTGTGGCTGCAGGCCACCGGTACGGGACACTTCACCGGCTACGGCACGTGGCACGCGGTCGCGCTCATGAGTGCCGGCCTGCTGACCGCGACGCCCCTGCTTCTCTTCAGCGGGGCGGCGCGTCGGCTCCCGCTGCGGACGATCGGCATGCTCCAGTACCTGACCCCGGTCCTCCAGCTCTTGCTCGGGCTGTTCGTCTTCCACGAGCACATGCCTGCGGCGCGATGGATCGGCTTCGCCCTGGTCTGGGTCGCGCTGGTGATCTTCACCGTGGACGGGCTGCGCACGTCGCGCCTCGACGCCCTCGCCCAGCGCGCCACCGCCAGGTCCTAGTCGGAGGTGCCCGCTCCCGGGCTCAGGACGAACGGTCGACGAGCGACTCGGCGAACGCCGCAAGGGCGTCCTTGACGGCCCCGGCGGGCAACGGCGCCAGGAGCGCGACCGCCTCGCTCGCCCACTGCAGGGCCTGCGCACGGGTCTCGTCGACGACCGCGTGCACCCGCAGCGCCGCGACCGCCTCGTCGAGCGCGACATCGGACGAGAGGTCGGACTCCAGGAGAGCCACGAGGTCGCGGTCGGCGCTGCTCGCACCGCGTGCGCGCGCCCGTGCACGCAGCAGGAGAGCCGGCATCGTGGGAACCCGCTCGCGCAGGTCGGTGCCCGGTGTCTTCCCGGTGACAGAACCGGCGGACGTCAGGTCGATCACGTCGTCCGCGAGCTGGAAGGCCACGCCGATCTTCTCGCCGTACCCGGTCACCGTGCGCACCACGGAGGACGGGCAGCCGGAGAACATCGCCCCGAACATCGCCGAGGTCGCGATCAACGACGCCGTCTTGTCCGAGAGGACCTGGAGGTAGTGGGCGACGGCGTCCTCGTCGGGTCGCGGACCGACGGTCTCGTGGAGCTGACCGAGGCACAGCCGCTCGAACGTGCTCGCCTGGATCCGCACGGCCTCCGGTCCCAGTCCGGCGACCGTTGCCGACGCGCGCGCGAACAGCAGGTCACCCGTGAGGATCGCGACCGAGTTGCCCCAGACCTCGTGCGCGGCCGGCGCACCGCGCCGCAGCGGGGCGGAGTCCATGACGTCGTCGTGATAGAGCGTGGCGAGATGCGTGAGCTCGACGACGACGGCCGCGTCGAGCACCTCCGGCCGCTGCCCGTCGCCGAGCTGCGCCGTGAGCAGGGTGATGAGCGGGCGCAGCCGCTTGCCCCCGGCATTGACCAGGTGACGGGACGCCTCGTCCGCCAGGGCGTCCGCATGGCTCACGGAGTCACGAAGACGCTCCTCCACCACCTGGAGCTTGGCGGTGAGCAGCTCGGCGAGCTCCGGGTCGGCGAGCGGGATGGCTGTCGATGACGTCACGAGATGAACTTCGCCGCCTGCTGCACGATCTCGAGCACCGGAGAGGGGAACACGCCGAGCAGCACGGTGAGCGCGGCGCACACCCCGACGACGATCCCGGTGAGTCGACCGCTGACGACGGTCGTCCCGGCCGAGGCCGACGCCTCCGCGTCGTCCGTGAAGTACATCAGCACGATGATCCGCACGTAGAAGAACACCGACGCGGCCGAGACGAGCACACCGACGACCACCAGCGGGGCCGCGCCACCGGCCACCGCCGCCGAGAACACGGTGAACTTCCCGATGAAGCCGGCCGTGAGCGGGATACCCGCGAACGAGAGCAGGAACAGCGAGAACGCTCCGGCGATCCACGGATGGCGTCGTCCCAGGCCAGCCCACTGCGAGACGTGCGTGGCCTCGCCCAAGACCGTCTCCGAGCCGCCGACGGCGGTGCCGGAGCCCGCACCGACGAGCACCTGCGCGGTCGCCTTCTCACGGACGAGCGTCACGACGGCGAACCCGCCGACCGTCGCGACCCCGTAGGCCAGCAGGTAGAAGAGGACGCCGGAGATCCCCTTCGGGTCGAGCGAGACGACGCCGGTGAGCACGAACCCGGCGTGCGCGATCGAGGAGTACGCCAGGATCCGCTTGACGTCGGTCTGCACCAGTGCCACGACGGTCCCGACGACCATCGTGAGGATCGCCACGCCCCACAGGGCCGGCCGCAGGTCCCAGACCAGACCGGGAAGCACCACGTAGACGATGCGCAGCATGGCCCCGAACGCGGCGATCTTGGTGCACGCCGCCATGAAGCCCGTGATGGGCGTCGGCGCGCCCTGGTACACGTCGGGCGTCCAGGAGTGGAACGGCACCGCGCCGACCTTGAAGAACAGCCCGACCAGCACCAGCGCAGCACCGGCGAAGAGCAACGTGTCCATCCCGGTGACGGTCCCGATCGCCGTCGCGATGTCCGAGAACCGGACCGACCCCGCGAACCCGTACAGCAGCGCCGTCCCGAACAGGAAGAACGCCGACGCATAGGCGCCCAGGAGGAAGTACTTCATCGACGCCTCCTGGGACAGCAGACGACGACGACGCGCCAGCCCGGTCAGGAGGTAGAGCGGGAGCGAGAGGACCTCGAGCGCGACGAACAGCGTCAGCAGGTCACCTGCTGCCGGGAAGATCATCATCCCGCCGGTCGCGAACAGCACGAGCGGGAAGACCTCGGTCTGGACGAGCCCCTGGCGGCGCGCGAGCTCCTCGTAGTCCGAGCCCGGCACCCCGGCAGCCTGCGGCGAGAACGCGTCCTCGCCGCTGCTGCGGTCGGCGATGACCAGGAGCGACAGCAGCGCGAGCGCCGCTACCGCGCCCTGGATCACCAGGGCCGGGCCGTCGAGGATCATCGCGCCCCCGAGGACGACCGTGCCGCCCGTCGTGCGCACGCCGTGCCACAGGAGCGCGGTCGCCGTCACGGCGCCGACGAGTGCGACGAGCGACAGGGTGAGCTGGACGGGCCGACGCACGCGCGCAGGGACGAACGCCTCGACGAGG
>JAKBFW010000130.1 GCA_021833345.1 Pseudomonadota bacterium
GCGGCAGGTACTCCATCGCCTGGAGCACACCGCCGAGCTCGCGTCCGGTCACCGGGAGGTCGCGCGCCGTCGTCGAGCCGACGGCCAGGACGACGGCGTCGTACCGCTCGAGCATCTCCCGGCCCGTGACGTCTCGCCCGACGTCGATCCCGGTGCGGAACCGGGTGCCCTCGGCCTCCATCTGGGCGAGGCGGCGGTCGATGTGCCTCTTCTCCATCTTGAACTCGGGGATCCCGTACCGGAGCAGCCCGCCGATCCGGTCGGCGCGCTCGTAGACCGCCACGGTGTGGCCGACCCGCGTGAGCTGCTGCGCCGCGGCGAGGCCGGCCGGTCCCGACCCGACGACGGCGACGCTCTTGCCGGTGAGCCACTGCGGCACCTGCGGCGTGACCAGGCCGCGGTCCCAGGCCTCGTCGATGATCGAGACCTCGACGTTCTTGATGGTGACCGCCGGCTGGTTGATCCCGAGCACGCAGCTCGCCTCGCACGGGGCAGGGCACAACCGGCCGGTGAACTCCGGGAAGTTGTTCGTGGACTGCAGCCGGTCGGCCGCGTCGGCCCACTGGCCCCGCCACACGAGGTCGTTCCAGTCGGGGATGAGGTTCCCGAGGGGGCAGGCGTTGTGGCAGAACGGGACGCCGCAGTCCATGCAGCGGCCGGCCTGGCGCCCGAGCACGGCGACGTCGTCCGGGTTGCCGGCCCGGTGCTCGTGCACCTCGCGCCAGTCGTGGATCCGCACCGCGATCGGCCGATCGACCGGCAGCTCACGTGAGCGTGTCGTCAGGAATCCGCGGGGGTCAGCCACGTCCTACCTCCAAGTCCGGGGCCTGCGCCTCTCCTGTCGCGGGATCGTCGAGCAGGCAGTCGTGCTCGCCGTGGTGCGCGCCGCGAGGTGTCGCGCGCGTTCCGGGCGGTGGGGTGCGGTGGACGGTGGTCCGGCGTTGGTCGCGCTGGATCGGCGCGAGTCCCGAGGATTCTAGGCCCCGATCGGCCCGCGCCTGCTGGATCGAACGTCCCGGTCGAGCGCGCCGACCGACGGAGCGGCCGGGGCAGGCGGCACGGTGGCGCGGGCACCGGGCACTACGTGGTCGCCCCGAGCGCCCGCACGGTGTCGATCAGTCGCTCGCGGAGCGGGGCCGCTCTCTCGGCGAGCTGCCGCTGGCGTGCCACGTACACGTCCTTGCCCTGCGGTGTCTCGATCGCCACCGCCTCCTCACCGAGCGAGGACACGTCGTACGGCGACGCCTGCATGTCGAGCGTCCGCGCGTCGCGCGCCAGCTCGAAGCAGTCGAGCAGCAGGTCGCCCGACACCGCGGGACCGAGTTTTGACGCCCACTTGAGCAGGTCCATGTTCGCGTGCAGGCACCCCGGCTGCTCGTGCTCGACCTGGTTCTCGCGCGTCAGCAGCACGCGGTTGAGCGGGATCGCGTCGGGCGGGAAGAACCGGTAGGCGTCGATGTGGCTGCAGCGGATCCGGTGGACGTCGACGACCGCGTCGGTGCCCGCCCGTCCGAGCCGGAGCGGGAGGGAGTGCCGGCGGCGGGCGTCGTCCTGGTGGTAGACCATCGCCCACTCGTGCAGCCCGAAGCATGCGGTCTGCGCCGGGCGCGACGCGGTCGCCGCGAGCAGCGTCCGCACGTACCGCACCGTGTCGCCGCGGTCGGCGAGGAACGCGTCGACGTCCAGCCGCACCGACCCGCCCGCGTCCGTCGTGTACCAGCGCCAGGTTGCGTGGGTCGCGGGACCGTTCGGCGACGGCGCGAGCACCACGCCCGGACCCGGGTGCCAGCGTCGCAGCAGCGAGGGCTTGGTCCCGTAGTAGTCGTAGAGGAAGTCGTCGATCGGGTGCCGGGTCCCGGTGCCACGACGCGCACGGTGCCCGGCGGTGAGCCCGTCGGCACGCTCCGCATGCGCCGACACGAGCGGCATCCAGGCGCCGGGGTCGAGCGTGAGCCACTCGTGCAGATCCGGCTCCGGACCGCACGGATGGCTCGTGTGCGCGCGTCGCCCGGGACCGGACGGGGCCGACGTCATGCCGCAAGGGTAGTGCGGGGGTGTCACGCGACGGCCCAGGCGCCTGTCGCATACTGGCTCCCATGAATTCGACCGCCGTCTTCGCCGATCCGTCCGTCCTGGTCCCCGACGTCGTCGCGCTGCGGTTGCGGCTCGAGGCCGTCCTGGACGACCTCACCGACGCGCGGGTCGCCGCCCCGTCGGCGCTCCCGGGCTGGACGGTGGGGCACGTGCTCGCCCACGTCTCCGGGGTCGGCGCCTCCGTCGCGCGCCAGATCGAGCACGCGCGCGCGGGTCGGCTCGTGGCGTTCTACGACGGCGGGATGCCCGCACGCGATGCGGCGATCGAGGCGGCCGCGGGAGCACCGGCCGAGGACCACGCGCGCGACGTGCGCACGGCCGCGCTGCGCGTCGAGTCGGCATTCGCCGCGCTGGGCGCCGACGGGTGGGGCGCGCCGATCCAGCATCGTTCGGGGACCGTTCTGACCGTGGCGCACGCATGGTGGCGCGAGCTCGGCATCCACCTCACCGATCTCGAGCTCGGTGCGACGAACGCGGTGTGGTCACCTGCGCTGTGCGAGCACATCGTCCGCTACCTCTCCCCGCGGGTCCCGGAGGGCATCCGCCTGGTGCTTCGGCCGGAGGGAGGCGCTGCGGACGGATCGGCGGGCTGGGAGATCGGCTCGGGTGTGGACGTCACGGTGCGCGGGGCCGTCGGTGACCTCGTGGCGGTGCTTGCCGGGCGCGATCCCGTCGGCCCCCTCACGATCGACCGTGACGGGGTGCCGGGAGCCCTGCCCGAGCTCCTGCCCTGGCCCTGAGCGGCACGCCCGGTTCTCGATCGGCGAGAGGCCCCGTCTCGCCTGGTGGCTCCGCGTTAGCGTGTGCGCATGGCGACACCTGACGCGACACCCTCCGCCCGCGACGCGGAGCGCGAGGAGCGGTACACGCACGGCCACCATGAGAGCGTGCTGCGGTCGCACCGCTGGCGGACGGCAGAGAACTCCGCCGGATACCTGCTGCCGCACCTGCGCCGCGGGCAGAGCCTCCTCGACGTGGGCTGCGGGCCCGGCACGGTCACGATCGACCTGGCGCGGCGCCTTGCTCCGGGGGACGTCGTCGGCCTCGACAACGCGCCCGTGGTCCTCGACGACGCGCGGGCTGCTGCGGCCGGGGCGGGGCTCACGAACCTGCGCTTCCTTGAGGGGGATGCGTACCGCCTCCCGTTCGAGGACGACTCCTTCGACGTCGTGCACGCGCACCAGGTGCTGCAGCACCTGACGGATCCGGTCGCCGCCCTCCGCGAGATGAAGCGTGTGGCGCGCCCGGGAGGGATCGTGGCCGTGCGTGACGCGGACTACGCCGCGATGACCTGGTACCCGCCGTCTCCTGCCCTCGACGAGTGGCTCGCGCTCTACCACGAGGTCACCCACGCGAACGACGCCCAGGCCGACGCGGGTCGCCGGCTCCTGAGCTGGGCGCTCGACGCCGGCTTCGACCCGGCGGGCATCATCCCGACGGCGGGGGTGTGGTCGTACTCCTCGCAGGAGGACCGCACCTGGTGGGGCACGCTGTGGGCCGACCGGTCCGTCGCGTCGGACTTCGCCCGGCAGGCGGTCGAGCACCACCTCGCGGACGACGTCGCCCTCGAGCACCTGGCGGACGGCTGGCGCGAGTGGTCCGAGCAGCCCGACGGCTGGTTCGCGATCGTGCACGGCGAGGTCGTCGCCCGCGTCTGACGGCGGCGTCTAGGCTTCTCCCGTGCGCATCGCCAGGTTCACCACCGGAGGAGACCCCCGCTACGCCGTCGTCGAGGGGGAGGCGGGTGCCGAGGTGCTCCACGTCCTCACCGGTGACCCGATCTACACCCCGGTGCAGAAGACGGGCGAGCAGGTCCCGCTGACGGACGACGGCATGCGGCTGCTCGCGCCCGTCATCCCACGTTCCAAGATCGTCGGGGTCGGGCGCAACTACGCGGCCCACGCGCGCGAGCACGGGAACGACGTCCCGGCGTCCCCGCTGCTGTTCCTCAAGCCGAACACCGCGGTGATCGGCCCGGACGACCCGATCGTGCTGCCGGACTTCTCCCAGCAGGTCGAGCACGAGGCCGAGCTCGCGGTCGTCATCGGACGCATCACGAAGAACGTGTCCCCGGAGCAGGCGCTCCACCACGTCCTCGGGTACACGGTGGCGAACGACGTCACCGCGCGCGACATCCAGCGCACCGACGGCCAGTGGACCCGGGCCAAGGGTTTCGACACGTCGTGCCCGCTCGGCCCGTGGCTCGTGATGGGCCTCGACCCCGACGACCTGGCCGTGAGCGCGCGCGTGAACGGCGAGACCCGTCAGCATGCCCGGACCTCCGACATGGTGTTCGACGTGCCGTTCCTCGTCTCCTACATCTCCGAGGTCTTCACGCTGCTGCCCGGCGACGTGATCCTGACGGGCACCCCGGCCGGGGTCGGTCGGCTCGAGCACGGCGACCGAGTCGAGGTCGAGGTCGAGGGGATCGGTGTGCTCATGAACCCGGTGGTCCGCCGGTCCTGAGCGGCCACCGCGCGAGACGGGTGCCTCCGACCGCTCGGTAGGCTGGAACCCGTGAGCTCTCCTGCTGCTGGTTCCGATGTCCGCGTCCGTTTCTGCCCGTCCCCGACCGGGACCCCGCACGTGGGTCTGATCCGGACGGCCCTCTTCAACTGGGCCTACGCCCGGCACACCGGCGGCACGTTCGTCTTCCGGATCGAGGACACGGACGCCGCACGGGACAGCGAGGAGAGCTTCCAGCAGCTGCTCGAGGCCCTGCGCTGGCTCGGGCTGGACTGGGACGAGGGGGTCGAGGTCGGCGGACCGCACGAGCCGTACCGGCAGTCGCAGCGGATGGACCTCTACGCCGACGTCACGCGACGGCTCGTCGAGGGGGGCTACGCGTACGAGTCGTTCTCGACCCCGGAGGAGATCGAGGCTCGGCACCGCGCGGCCGGGCGCGACCCGAAGCTCGGGTATGACGGCTTCGACCGGACGCTGACCGAGGAGCAGAAGGCGCGCCACCGGGCCGACGGCCGCGAGCCGGTCCTCCGGATGCGGATGCCGGATGCGGATGTCGTCTTCACGGACCTGATCCGCGGCGACATCACGTTCCGCGCCGGTTCGGTGCCCGACTACGTGATCGTCCGGGCCAACGGGCAGCCCCTCTACACCCTGGTCAACCCGGTCGACGACGCCCTCATGGGGATCACGCACGTGCTGCGTGGCGAGGACCTCCTCTCGTCGACTCCGCGGCAGGTCGTCCTCTACCGCGCCCTGCTGGAGCTCGGCATCGCGACGGTCATGCCGGTGTTCGGCCACCTCCCGTACGTGATGGGCGAGGGCAACAAGAAGCTGTCGAAGCGGGACCCCGAGTCGAACCTGTTCCTGCACCGCGAGCGCGGTTTCACCCCCGAGGGCCTGCTGAACTACCTGGCGCTCCTCGGCTGGGGGATCGGCGCGGACCGTGACATCTTCACGGTCGACGAGCTCGTCGCGGCGTTCGACATCGCGGACGTGAACCCGAACCCGGCGCGGTTCGACCTCAAGAAGGCCGAGGCCATCAACGCGGCGCACCTGCGCCTCCTGAGCCCCGAGGTCTTCCGCGAGCGGCTCGTCCCGTACCTGCACGCAGCCGGTCTGGTGCCGGCCGACTCCTACGCCGATCTCTCGGCCGAGCTCCGGTCTCTCCTCGACGCCGGGGCGCCGCTCGCCCAGGAGCGCATGACGTTGCTCGGCGAGGCGCCCGGGATGCTCGGCTTCTTCTTCGTCGCCGACGACGCGGTCGAGGTCGAGGACGCGGCCCGGGGCGCGCTCCGCGAGGACGCCGCCGTCGTGCTGGACACCGCGCTGACGGCGCTCGAGGCCCTCCCGGCGGCGCAGTTCACGACGGTCGCCACGCAGGAGGTGCTGCAGGCCTCGATCGTCGACGGGCTCGAGATCAAGCCTCGGTTCGCCTACACGCCGCTGCGGACCGCGCTGTCCGGTCGGCGGGTGTCGCCGCCGTTGTTCGAGTCGATGGAGATCCTTGGGAAGGATTCCACGCTGGCACGGCTGCGCGCGCTTCGCGCGAGCCTGTGACGACGACGGAGTCGACTGCGCCGGCTGCCGGCATGGACGGGTCGGCGACCGTGGACGGGGTGCTGTTCGACATCGACGACACGCTCGTGGACACCCGGTCGGCGTTCCGTGGGGCGCTCGCAGCCGTGTCGCGGGTCTACCTGCCCGCGCTCTCCGACTCCGTCGTCGACAGGCTGCTCGCGGTCTGGCGCGCCGACGTCAACGGTCACTACCGGGCGTACACGCGCGGCGACATCGGCTACCGGGAGCAGCGTCAGGAGCGAGCGAACGAGCTCCATCGGGAGTTCGGCGGACCGGTGCTCGACGACGACGCGTACGCCGAGTGGTCGGTCGTGTTCGAGAACGGCTTCGAGGACGCCTGGCGGGCCCACGAGGACGCGCTCGCGGCGGTTCGCGCCCTGCTCGCGGCAGGTCTCCTCGTCGGCGCGCTGTCGAATGCCTCGGTGGCTTACCAGACCCTCAAGCTCGAGCGAGTCGGGCTGCACGACCACGTACCGATGCTCGTCGGCGTCGACACCCTCGGGTTCGGCAAGCCGGACGAGCGGGTCTTCCTCGAGGCGTGCCGTCGCCTCGGCACGGAGCCGGGACGGACCGCCTATGTCGGCGACGAGCTCGACATCGACGCGCGAGCGGCGCTCACGGCTGGACTTCGGGGGATCTGGCTCGACCGGCCCGGGTCACGACGCGGTGGACCGCTCGTCGAGGACGTCGAGATCGCGCACGCCGCGGGCGTGCCGGTCATCGCGTCGCTGGGCGAGCTGCCCGGCCTGCTCGGGGTGCTTCCCCCGGCGTAGCGCGTGACCAGCGTCGACCAGCGTCGACCAGCGTCGACCAGCGTCGGGAGCGCCGCTCGGGGTTGGTTGGACCCACCCCTCCGGCTCGGGTAATGTTTACCGCCGGTAGGGCCACTGGTTCTTCGCGGTCGTGACTGCGAGGTCAGAGGTCATACCCCCATGGGGTATGGTGTAATTGGCAACACATCGGTTTCTGGTACCGACATTCTAGGTTCGAGTCCTGGTACCCCAGCGCGGAGCACCGCGTCCGGCTGGTCACGGTCCGCCGTGATCTTCAGGTAGAGTGCTCACCCGTAGCGAGCAGGCCGTCCGCGGCCTGCAGGCTGCAAGGCCCCCGTTGTGTAGCGGCCTAGCACGCCGCCCTCTCACGGCGGTAGCGCCGGTTCGAATCCGGTCGGGGGTACAGAAGAAGGCCCGGACTCCTCGAGTCCGGGCCTTC